>NZ_PUAP01000047.1 GCF_002947535.1 Enterococcus mundtii | reverse complement strand
GCTTAATTTTACAATCAGCGTATAATGAAACATATGAATTGGAGGACATTTAACCATGAACTATAAAGAATTATTACTGCATCCTCGTTCACTACCGTTCATTAGTCAAGCCCGTTTTGGGGTTGAACGTGAAGGGCAACGTGTGAACTTCTCTGGAAAGTTGGCAACAACCGATCATCCTGAGATTTTTGGGGATCGTACGTATCATCCATACATCCAGACAGATTTTAGTGAAACTCAAGTCGAATTGATTACTCCGGTCACGGATTCTATCAACGAACTTTTTAAATACTTGGAAGCAATATACGACGTTGCTTCACGCTCAATGGCAGATGATGAAATGATCTGGCCTTTAAGTATGCCTCCGGCTTTACCTGAAAAAGACGAAGAGATCATGATTGCGAAGCTTTCTAATTTTGAAGATGTCTTGTATCGTCGTTATTTAGCAAAGGAATATGGCAAACGCAAGCAAATGGTCAGCGGCATTCACTTCAACTTTGAGTTTGGTGATGATCTTTTACAATCATTGTTTGTACAACAAACAGAGTTTACCGACTTTGCAGCATTTAAAACAGAATTATATTTTAAAACAGCACAGAACTTCTTGCGTTATCGTTGGTTGATCACTTATTTGTTTGGGGCGTCACCTCTAAGTGAAGACCACTATTTTGTCGGCAAGCCAGCACCAGCAGAACCTGTACGCAGTATTCGTAATAGTTCCTATGGTTATACGAACCATCCGAATGTCAAAGTATCCTATGCGTCAATGCAACAATATTTAACCGATATTGAAAAAATGGTTGAAGAAGGCAAGTTATCCGAAGAAAAAGAATTCTATGCACCGATTCGTTTTCGTGGCGGAAAGCGTGTAGCTGATTTAGCAAAATCAGGTATTCGCTATATTGAACTGAGAAATATTGATTTAAATCCTTACGCACGTGTAGGGATCAGTCAAGCACAAGTTCAGTTTTTACAATCGTTCTTAATGTATATGCTATGGATGGAACATGACGTAGCAGTCGATGCATGGGTCGAAGAAGGCGAGCAGCGAAATGAACATGTAGCATTAGAAAATCCTATGGATCAAACTGCTTTTTATGATGAAGGAATGCTTCTTCTTCAAGGAATGAAAGAGATGCTTGTAGCTTTAGGACAATCCGAACGCCTACCATTAATTGATGACATGATCGCACAATTGGATGAACCACGTGAAACATTGGCAGGTAAGATTTATCAGCAAGCACAACAAACAAGCCAGCATGACTTTGCTTATACTTTAGGAAAACAATATGAAGAAGAAAGTCATGAACGTTCGTACCAATTAGCGGGATTTCGTGACATGGAACTGTCGACACAGATTCTGATGTTTGATGCAATCCAAAAGGGCATTGAAGTAAAGGTCATAGATGAATCAGATCAATTTTTACGTCTGCAGCATCAAGAGCATATCGAATATGTGAAAAATGCCAATATGACAAGTAAAGACAGCTACATTGTGCCATTGATCATGGAAAATAAAACAGTCACTAAAAAAGTGTTAAAAGAGGCCGGATTCCGTGTGCCTGAAGGAGCCGAATTCACTTCGATCGAAGAGGCATTGAACGCGTATCCACGATTTGCAGAGCAAGCCTTTGTCATTAAACCTAAATCGACAAATTACGGATTAGGGATCACGATTTTCAAAGAAGGAGCATCTTTAGAAGATTACCATGCTGGTTTAGCTATCGCCTTTCGCGAAGATACGTCTGTACTGGTTGAAGCATTCATGCCTGGAACAGAATATCGTTTCTTTGTGATCGATGGGCAAGTAAAAGCGATCTTACTTCGTGTTCCTGCCAATGTTGTGGGTGACGGGAAACGGACGGTGGAAGAACTTGTCGCTGAAAAAAACCTAGATCCATTAAGAGGCAGTCACCATCGTGCACCATTGGAATTGATCCAGTTAGGTGAACTTGAGCAGTTGATGTTAAAAGAGCAAGGACTAACCATCCATTCTGTACCTGAAAAAGATCAAATCGTGTATTTACGCGAAAATTCCAATATCAGTACAGGTGGCGATTCAATCGACGTAACAGATGAATTTTCAGACGCGTATAAACAGATTGCACAGCAAGCAGTGGAAGCCCTAGGAGCGAAAATCAGCGGCATCGATTTGATCATTCCTGATAAAGATATTGATCCTCAAACAGATGACCAAGCCTACGGCATCATTGAAGCGAACTTCAATCCAGCGATGCACATGCACGTTTATCCATTTGCTGGAAAAGGCAGAAGACTGACGATGAATGTGTTGGAATTGTTGTATCCTGAAGTGATCAAGACACGAAAAGAGAACTAAAATAAGTCGTTAAAAAGGGCTGTATAAAAGTGTTCAGCCACATTTAGCAACTTGATCCAAAAACAGCTTACCTGTTTGGATCAAGTTGCTTATTTTTGAATCAATTACTATTTAATATTCCTTACGCAGTCTAGGCGTACCGTAATTAGGAAGATTCCAAGCTTTACGGTTCAAAAGACAAGGATGTACTTACAAACATGATGAAATTAGGTAACAACACCTATCTAATCGAACTTTCATCCTATGTCTAGTGATGATTTGTTATACTGTTTTTGAAAGCGGTACAAAAAATATAGGGAGGAATTTTTTAGAGCAAGTAGTAAATATACCAACTTACATAAGGAGATAAAACGCATGAGTATCGATATGTACTTAGCTGATTCCCTAACACAAGCCAGTAGCACTAGTCACTTCTGCCAAAAACAAGTCACTGATTACCAGAATCTCCAACAAGCCATGACCCAGTTCACCCTACAAACGCCCAATCTCAAAGGAAAAGCGTACGATGCAGCGAAAGCCTACTTTTCTCAAGTACTTTATCCACTCGTCCAAGGAGGGATCTTACTCTCTGAAGCGGTCGAAAAAGCAGCGAAACGATTTCCACAGGAATACATAAATCAAGTTGATTCCATTAGCTTGAAGCAATCCGAATTAGAAGCACAGATTCGTCAAATGAATCAGTATATCACTCAAGCCGAAGGGATACGACAACTGCTTCTCTCACCTTATATGCCAGAAGAACACCAAGGGTTTCAACTAAGTCAAAACACGTTGTTACTCACGATGTATCATGACTTGAAACAAAAATTAGAGGAGAAACTTCAAAAACTCTTAGATTACAATCAAAGTTCCGCCCAATTTTTTACAGAAATCAAAAGTCTAGAACAAGCAGTCAATCAAGGACTCGCTCAAACGAAAACTGCTTGGAATAGTCAAACGAAGACATTCTCTATGCCAAAAGATTTGTCATGGACAACTACGATCCAAGACAAGTGGCAACAAGCAGAAAACGAGAAAAAAGGCATCGACCCAACCAAAAACAAAGAACTAGAAAAGTACAACGTCTATGCTCTCATTATTCACGATAGCGAGGGCAACCCACGTGTCTTTTGGAAAATCGAGGACAAGCAATCCGGACACGGCATCGTGAACCCAGAGCTATATCAATATGTCACGAAAGTAGGCCACTACTTAGACCCTGAACTGATCCAATTTATGACGTATGATACCTACCAAGAAAAAGTCAATACAGCTTGGCGCCAAGGTGTTAATTATGAAACTGGCGAAAAACTAGACCCACTCTTAGGCAGTATCGTCTCTACCTCGCAATACGTTAAAGACGGCTACACATGGATCAACGAATCCGAACTCGGTCAAGCCTTAATGGTCTTAGGCTTTACTTACGCCTCATACAAAGTATTGACGACTACTGGTGTGAAGCAGGTGGAGAATGGTAAGATTGATAAATCGAGTAGTGATAGAGTTAAAATTCCAGAAAAAAGTTTGAAACATGCTGATATGGGTGATTTTACTATCAATCCTTCTACAGGGAAAATATCAAAAATGAAAAGTGGTGGGCACGGTCAAGCTAACATAGCTTTTCTAGAGGAAAATGGATTTGAGGTCAACATTGAAAAAATTTATCCTAATGGTGTTAGAATTGGAAATGTACCAGACCATAAGGTTAAGGCTAAAAGAACAGGGGGCAATCAATCTTGGTTTCCTGAAAATTGGACGAATAAAGATATAGAAAATGCAGGTCAATATATTGCAAATCAAAAAAACTTTGTAGGTGCGAAAGAAGGAGAAGCTATTTTTGGTGAGTTTAATGGTGTAAGAGTGGGTGTAATAAAAAATGATGGAAAACCGGCAACTATATTTCCTGATGCAACCAGACAACCATAAAATTTTTAGGAGGAAAACCATGAAGTTAAATAAAGAAATGGGTAATATTTTAAAAAAGAGAAAAGAGTTAGATATAAATGATGATTTTGGAATAGAAAAATGTTGGGATGAAATGACAAAAAATTTAACAAAGAATGAGGAAGAAACTATAGATTATCTTAATGGATGCGATAAAGATGATTTATATTATATCAGTGAAATTTTTGAAGATATATCCGAAAAACTTCAAAGTCAAAGATTTATTGCTGTCTTAAGAAAACTTGATAAGAAATTTCCTGAGTTAGATATGACTAAAGATATTGATATTGCTGAGAGTTATATTACAATGTAGCTTAAAAAATTTCATTTATTAAACTTATAAACACCAGAAGTCTTTCAAATATTTGCTCATTATATAGTAATTTCAGTTGGATATTGCATAGGAATATTAACAAGGAAAAATATTCACGTAATTAGGTACCATTAGTTTATGAATGTTTTTTTTGCGCTAATAATAAGTAGTTAAACGTCAAAAACCGAAACTAATTCAAATTTAGTAAAACCATGATACGGCTCGTATAAAGTATTTATGAACACTGGCATGAAGCAAGTGTAGATTGATAAGATTAAGAGAATAAAAGGGCTACAAGTAAAATTTGTAAGGATATTTAAACTACATAAACCTCAAGAAAAGTAACTACGGTTTCTAAATCTTTTGAAATAATTGTTAGTGGAGAAGAATTATGAAAATCAAAAGTTTTGAAGGTAAACTAGTTCAAGATGACATAGAAGTTGACTATTATACGTCAATCATAGTATCTTTTTCAGCAAATGATGATAAGTATAATATAGGAGAATTTTATTACTATAGATTCGTTAACAAATATGATTCATTTTAAGTTAAATTTAAAATGGAGAAGATAGGATTTTTTCTGGATAAACAAAAAAATCATCCACATCACTAGATTTATCTAGTTTGTGAATGATTTTTTGTTTTGCCACAGGTACATACGAATGCTGACAAGTTTTGATTAGAAACTCAAAGAATCGAGTGAACTTTTAGAAATCATTTGAATAATCGGTCCCAAAAGCTTTTTTTCTTTGGTTGTTCTTCTTCTTGTTTCGTTGGATATTTTTCTTCTACGTCAATAACGGGCTCATTCACCGCTTCTTTGGTCGCAATCAGTAGACCAATACTTTGTGGATCTTCGGAAACATGATCGTTTACAACCGTGAATTTCGTTTGATTTTTCGTTGCTAATTGGATGTATTGATTCTGGATCTCCAGAGGTAGGGTTCCGTTTATCAGAATAAATGCTTCTGGTCGTTTCTCTAGTTCTTGTAGGAACTTTTCTTTATTTGTCGGCTCATTCATTTCAGCAACGGTCATACTGAGGTAGCAACGTTCACGAAAGGTACCTAGGTATTTATGCTGTTCTTCTGGGTTGACCAAGGGCGTGCCATACATTCCTTTGTCCAAATGATTTTTCAATTCATCTGATGCCATCCAATTTCCTCCTTTGTTGTTTTAAGTCATTATAACATAGAGGTTGTGACAGAAGCATTTTGACCTGATCAGTAAGCTAGAAAATTGAAAAATAGTTTTTCATATTTTGTCATTTTCTAGCTTAGTGTTGAAGGTTAGCTTTTGGATCACCGTGTAGCCAGGTGGTGAGAAAGTCGTTTAGCTCCAAGCATTAAGGCGGAAATTGAGAAATAGTTTCCCACATTTTTGAGGTCAGAAACAAAAATGAATTTTATTTTTGTCTCGTACACGTACACTCGAATTTATATCGATTCATCTTATTTCATTAAAAAAACGGTTGCTTTTGTTCAATGCTTCACTTAGAATAAGAATGAGAATCATTCTCAGTTAGTGAGGTAAAGGGAAATGCGCGTGGGTCGCTTGATAGTTTTGTTGGTTATTTTAAGTATATGTTCGCTGTTTATCGGCGTTTCTCGTGTCGAATTAATGGATATTTTTCGATTGGAAGGGCAAAGCATACAATTGTTGTTGGCAACACGGTTTCCACGAACGATTTGTTTAGTTCTTGTGGGGGCAACGAGTAGTATATGTGGGTTGATCATGCAGCATTTGACTCAAAATAAATTTGTTTCACCAACGACAGCTGGCACGATGGATAGTGCGAGGTTGGGTATCTTAGTGGTGATGCTCTTTTTACCGAATGCTTCTTTGTGGATTCGTTCAGCAACTGCATTTTTATTTGCTTTTGCAGGTACGCTCTTATTTTTGTCTTTTGCACGATTTTTTCCACAAAAAAATCAGTTGATGTTACCATTGATCGGCGTGATGCTAGGAAATATTATCGGATCTGCTGCTACATTTTTCGCCTATCAGTTTCAGTTAGTACAAAACATGTCTTCATGGCTACAAGGAAATTTTGCAACAGTCATGCGGGGAAATTATGAATTACTGTATGTAACGATTCCTTTATTACTTATATTATCTTTTTTTGCCTATCAATTTACGATCGTAGGCTTAGGTGAATCGTTCGCAGTGAATTTAGGGATGAATTATCGCAACATGCAACTACTAGGGATTGGCCTTGTTTCTTTAGCCAGTGCGATCACTTTGATCATGGTTGGGACGATTCCTTTCTTGGGAGTGATCATTCCAAATATCACAGCAAAGCTCTATGGGGATCAGGTACATAAAACGTTAGGAATTACCGCCATTTTTGGTAGTATCTTTTTGCTTATCTGTGACATGATCGCTCGTCTTGTGATTTTTCCTTATGAAATCCCAGTCAGCGTCATCGTAGGGATCATCGGTGGTTTGATTTTCCTTTACTTGTTAGTAAGGGGGCGCAAACATGGGTAAAAAGATCACTGGTCTATTTTTTATTTTGTCTCTACTCGTGATTGGCGTGACGATTGGCTATTTGACCATCAATACGTATGGTAATTGGGCATTTGCATGGGCCTTACGAAGCAAGAAAATCATGGCGTTCATTTTAGTGGGACTCGCGACAAGCAGTGCGACCGTTAGTTTCCAAACGATTACTCAAAATCAATTTTTGACCCCTTCTGTGTTAGGACTCGATTCCCTCTATGTACTTGTTCAAACCGTCCTCTTTTTCTTGATTGGTGGGGTGACGATGCTTCAGCAAACAGGTACAGGCTTTTTCTTAGTCAACGTGGCAATGATGGTTGGTTTAAGCCAGTTATTGTTTTTCTTTTTATTACGAAAAGAAGCCCCTAACTTGTTCTTATTATTGATGACGGGGATGATTTTAGGGACACTTTTCAATAGTATCAGTACGTTTTTACAAGTGGTGATGGACCCGAATGAATATGATTTGTTGCAAGGGAAGTTGTTTGCTAGTTTCGGTAATGTCCAGACTGCCTACCTCCTACCTGCTGCATTGTTGATTGGCTGTTGTTGGTTGTTCCTTTTTTATAAAAGACATTTTCTAGATGTCTTTCATCTAGGGAAGGATCAAGCAACGAACCTTGGGATTGAGACAGAGCGTTTTCAATTTTCTATTCTTTGTTGTGTCAGCTTGTTGACAGGAACAGCCACTGCTTTGGTTGGACCGATCACTTTTCTTGGATTTATTGTCGCAAATGTCAGCTATCGTTTGTTTGCAACGTATCGTCATGGTGTTTTGCTACTAGGAAGTTTTTTGATTGCTTTCTTGTTTTTGACTGGAGGACAATTGATCGTTGAGCAAGTGTTTGGGTGGAACACGACGGTCAGTGTGGTTGTAGAGTTTACTGGGGGCATTTACTTTATTACAAAATTGATTCGAGAAAGGAAGGAATTGGGATGATCAATTTGAATAGTGTCGAGAAGTCTTACCAAGGAAAAACAGTCGTCGATTCCTTGCAACTGGAGATCTCAGATCAACAATTGACAGCTTTCATCGGTCCAAACGGCGCAGGGAAGTCAACCGTTCTTTCCATGATCAGTCGCTTGATCCCTAAAGACGCAGGTGAGATCTACTTGGATCACAATGAAGTGAAAGCTTGGAAGTCCAAAGAGATGGCAAAAAAACTAGCGATCTTGAAACAATCTAATGAGATCAGCATGAAAATCACAGTCGAAGAGCTTGTATCGTTCGGGCGTTTTCCTTATTCGAAAGGAAAGTTGACGACGAAAGACCATCAGATCATCGAAGAATCACTCCAACATCTAGGGTTGGAAGAACTGAAGGACCAAACAATCGACACGCTTTCTGGGGGTCAGTTGCAACGAGCGTATATTGCGATGGTCCTTGCGCAAGATACTGATTACATTTTACTGGATGAACCACTCAATAATCTCGATATGAATTTTGCGGTACAAATCATGCAAATTTTAAAGCGCCTTGTACAAGAATTAGGAAAAACGATCATTATTGTTTTACACGATATCAATTTTGCAGCGAGTTACGCAGATGAGATCGTCGCAATGAAACAAGGACAGTTATTTAGACAAGGCAAAACGAACGACATTATTAACAAAGAAGTACTGGATCAATTATACGAAATGGACATTCGAATCTGTGAAATCGAAGGACGCAGATTTTGTCTTTATTTCTAAAAACTACGAAGGAGCGTCAAAATGAAGAAAATAGTTTTAGGATTTTTAGTCATGGCATCATTAGGTCTAGCAGCATGTGGAAATAACGAAGCACAAACGAGTGAAACAACAGCATCAAGTAGTGTCGCAACGGATACAACATTGACAGTCAAAGATAGCAATGGGGAATCTGTGGAAGTGCAACAAAACCCAGATAAAGTCGTAGTATTCGACAATGGTTCATTGGATACGCTTGATGCGTTAGGTGTAGGAGACAAAGTCGTAGGAGCGGCAACTAAAAATCTACCTGCTTACTTAGAAAAATACCAAGAGGTTGAATCTGCAGGAGGCATCAAAGAGCCCGACTTAGAAAAAATCAATGAGATGCAACCAGATTTGATTATTATTTCAGGGCGTCAAAGTGATTATCAGGAACAGTTGAGCCAAATTGCCCCAACACTATATTTAGCAATGGATGCAGAAAAGCCATGGGAATCGATGCAAGAAAATGTGACAACATTGGCAAAGATTTTTGATAAAGAAACAGAAGCAGAAGAAAAATTAACAGATTTAACGAAACAAATCGATGAAGTTAAAGAGAAAGCCAGTGCGCTTGATCAAACAGCTTTAGTTACTTTAGTGAATGAAGGGCAACTTTCAGCATATGGTTCAGGTTCACGTTTCGGACTAGTTCATGATTTATTTGGCTTTAAACAAGCCGATGACCAAATCGAGGCGTCTACACATGGTCAAAGTGTTTCTTATGAATATGTTTTAGAGAAGAACCCAGGGATTTTATTTGTGATTGATCGTACCCAAGCAATTGGTGGAGATACAAGCAACGATAACGTAGCTGCAAATGAATTAGTGGCACAAACAGATGCCGGTAAAAATGATCAAGTGATTTCATTGCAACCAGATGTATGGTATTTGAGTGGTGGTGGACTTGAATCAATGAATTTAATGATTGAAGACGTCAATCAAGCGTTAAAATAATTTTTCAATGAATACACAAGAAATGAACGAGTACCTATCAACTAGATAAGTACTCGTTCATTTTTTATTCAATGGGTGATTGTTTGATCGTTAGGAAAATCTAGTGTAAGGGTAAATTCATTATCGACTTCATAAGGATCGATTCGTGGGGTTGGATCATGGAAGAACTGAGCAAGCCATTGTCGGAACATAAGATCGCCTCCTTTGATTTGACTCAAAGATACAAGGCGAACCTTAGAGAAAGCTTAAAGCGTAAAATCAACCGTGTGTTTCGGCTAATGCTTGATAATTGATGATCTTGACTTGACGATAAAAGTCAGCGGGTAGTTTTGACCAACGTTTCAAAAGTTGATAAAAATAACTATCTTCCGCTTTGATTTTGTACTCACTTAAAATCAATCCGAAGTAGTTTGGTTTTTTCTTTGCTAATTTGTGATAGATCGACAATGCTTTTTCTTTGTCTTCGTCAACAAATAATGTTTTCACTTCAATGTAAGATCCTTCAATATTCTGTGTTTCTTCAATAAAGTAAATGCTTTTTATATACTCTGTCATAAGTAAGACCTCCAGTGCTTGTTTAGTTGATAAGCTAACGATAGCGAAAATTTGTTAATAAATCGTGAACAAATAATTATTCTTTTTCAGCAATTGTTTAAGTTTTTTCGCTTTTCTATATTTAATCTGTTATTTTAAGGGGATATTAAGTTTTGTCTTGCTTCTTTCCGTGAATTTCGATACAGTAATTTAAACTAAAGGAAAAGGTAGGGGATGCACATGGAATTATTGATCAATCGAAACTTAGTGTTTGCAGAAAATCGTGTCATAGAAACGGAACGTCTGATTTTAAGACCAATCACATTGGAAGACGTAGAAGACATATTTGAATATGCCCATGATGTAGAAACGACCCGCTTTGTTTTCCCTCGACATCAGTCGATCGAAGATACAAAAATCAGTGTTGCGAATTTTTTTATGGCATCGCCGCTTGGAAAATATGCTATTGAATGGAAAGAAAACGGTAAGATGATTGGTACGATTGATTTGCGGGTGCAAGAAGGCGATGATACGGCTGAATTAGGTTACGCTTTAAATAAAAAGTATTGGGGACAAGGAATCATGCCGGAAGCTGGAAAAGCGCTTCTGGAACTAGGGTTTGAAAAAATGGATCTCGTAAGGATCTTTGCTTATCATAATACAAAAAATAGTAAGTCGGGACGAGTAATGGACAAGTTAGGAATGAGAGAAGAAGCTGTGATTCCTGATGCAAAACGAGAAAAAGGAGAAATCATTTCAATTGTTCTTAAAGGAATTACCAAAAAAGCTTGGATGGAAAGCAATCAAACAAGTTAGTTGCAACTTCATTCAAAAATCATTAAGCTAAAATTGAGGTGATTAAGATGGAATTTATCGTATCAAAAGAAGCGGAAGAACTGCTTCGTGGAAAAGTGAATGACAATGAACAATTATTGCTAGATGTAGAAGACGGAGATGGACCATTTGCGAATAGCCGGATCACTTGCCAAATCGATACTTCTTTTCGTCTGATTATTGTAGAAAAAGAAACATCGGCAGACCTAAGCTTATATTCTGAAGTAGTCGATACCCAAATGGGACCAATCAAAATCAAGAAAAGCGCACTCGTTTATTTGGATAACCCGACGACGTTAGCAGTAGAACCAACTTACAAGAGTCTGCAACTGAAAGGACCAGGAGGAATCATCAAAAATAACCTCCAAATCGTCACATCAACTATCTAAGATTTAGAAGGAAAAAGAATGGGAAATTTAGCGATCATCAGTGACTTACATGTGGATATCAATCAATTTGGCGAAGCTGAATTAATGATCTTATGGGAAGTCTTACAACAAAAAAAGATTACTCGGCTTCATTTAGCTGGGGATACCGCCAATAAAGTCGATCGTTGTGTCGCAGTCGCTGAATTTTTTGCAGAGCGTCTACCAACGACTTTCCATTTTGGCAATCATGAGTTAGCCGATGTCACTGGCGAAGCAATGATCAGTCATTTTCCAGACGTCCATTTTTTGAATGAGCGCTATCTTCCATTGAATGAGAAAACTGTGTTATTAGGCATCAACGGTTGGTATGATTACCAATTCTCAGAAGAAAAAGACGTGAAGAAAATCGTGCGGATGAAGCGTTTGTACTGGTATGACCGCTTGATTGAGCGAAATGGAACAGACCTAGAAGTGAATGATCGAGTATTAGAGGCAACACGATCATTATTGGATACGCTACAGAAAAAGAAACTGAATGTGATCTTATCCACGCATTTTGTTCCAAAACAAGAATTCATTGTTTACCAAAACGCACCTTATGAACGGTGGAACCAACTCAATGCGTTCTTAGGTTCCGCCTCTTTTGGGGAATTACTTGATCAATACGATAATCTTCAACAAGTCGTCTTTGGGCATACGCATCGACGGTTTGAGGATAAAGTACTCCAAGGAACGACGTATAGTTGTCGGCCGTTTGGCTATTATTACGAATGGCAATTGACACGAGATTTTATCGATGAATATCAATTGATTGATCGCTACAATCCAATGAAATTACGCGTATTATTGCGAACGCATCGTCCAGAATTTAAAGAATACCAGTTACAACATTTGAAAAAAGAGTTTGAACAAGCAGTAACAGTGATTGCTTACTGAAAATTTGAAGACCACCAAGTATCGATTTAGATGACACTTGGTGGTTTTTTATGTATTTTTTGGTTTTACTTCATCGATCGTGTAATCTAGCGCTACATCAGACAATAAGCTGCCAACTTCTTTTTTCGATTCACTTGTCTAAATGGACACTTAATCGTTCTTTTGTCTTATTTGTGTCCATAATGATTAAATTCTCTCTTTGATGTACAAACTACGACCCTATCCTACACTTATTTAGGGGGATATACGATAAGAATATTCTTTGTTACTCTATAGTAGAAAATGCTCCGAAGTGAATGGTTATACACTTCGGTTTTTTGTATTCAAATATTTTTTAACAATTCAAATCAAAAAGTAAAGTATGAGTGATGCCGATTGGATAAGGTGCCACCTGTCCTTGATTAAAAACAAGTATTGAAAGATATCCGATAAACAGAGAAACTGGCATAAAGATGATTCAAAGGATATTAAGCCAATCAGAGGATGACTTTAGCTTTGAAATCAATAAAAAACGGAAAGCTAAGGAATTGCTTCCAAAGATTTCCGTTTTTATAGTACTCATTAGTTTTATGCCATAAATAATGCTTTGTAGAGAAATACTGCTACAACACCGGCACAAATCGGTGCAACGACTGGGACCCATGCGTAATCCCATTGTGAAGAACCTTTGTGTTTCAATGGTAATAGCGCATGAACCAAACGAGGTGCAAAGTCACGTGCTGGGTTCAATCCAGGACCTGTAGGGCCTCCTAGTGAAGCGACCAATGTCCAAACTAAGAAACCAAGAGCTAAGTGAGCTGTTCCTAAGTTATCTTGGAAGAAAGGTGCTTTTGTGATACCTAATGCGCCAAAGAATAAGACGAATGAACCGAAGAATTCGTTGACGAAACCATTGAATTTAGAACCAACACTGTTGATAGTTGAGAAAGTTCCTAAGACATGGTTTACATCTTCAGTTTGATCATAGTAAGGTTTATAACAAGCGACAACGATCAATTGTCCAAGAGCTGCTCCAAGTAATTGTGCAACGATATAAGGTACGACTTCTGCCCAAGGGAATAAACCATTAGAGGCTAAAGCGATCGTAAATGCCGGATTGATATGATTTCCGCTAATACCACCAAAAATCATTGCTGGCATCATAACACCAAAACCATAACCAACAGCAATCAGCATCCAGTCACTGCCATATCCTTTTGTTCCTTTTAAATCTACGTTTGCGACAGCACCATTACCTAAAACGATCAATAATGCTGTACCAAGTAGTTCCGCCGCTAGACGGGTCATAAGTGAATAATCCATAATACCCTCCATTAATTTATTGAAATATAAAAAAGAAACAACAACACAGCGGGTGAAGTGTTCCGTAAGAGGTGTACTTCTGTTGTCGTGATAAGTGCAAAATAAAAAACGACTTCTTTATAGAAAGAAATCCGAGCAACAGTCGACACATTGATAAAACCCTATGACACAAAACACCAACCCTAACTATAAATATATCAAAAATAAATAGTGAAATTTATCAAATATTGTCGCTATCAACAAACATTTTTTGAAAATTTCAGAAAAAAATGAAACTGAAATGGAACGAGTAATCTCACTATGCACTATGAGTGAATCGTCTACAAAAAGAAGGTAATTACTTTAATTGAATGCCCCCTTGGCTTGTCTGTTTTGGTGTTTCAATAAGGATTATATGCTACAATGAGGAAAATAGTCGATAAGGGGTGAAGTCGTTGTATTTGTCTTCTGAGTACTTAAAACGTTTTGACAAAGACTTATATTACAAAGTGCTCTTACTCGAAAGCTTTGAGGATCAGGCAGGGCACACAGCGGCACAACTTGCACAAAAAGTTCAGCTAGATGCGCGAAGTGTAACCAGATATTTAGTTGAATTGATCAAGAATTATCAATTATTCAGTGGAAAAGAGCAATCTTTATTTACGAAGAATAATCGTTCGGGGTATCATTTTTATGATTCTCTTGATTCGATTGAACGTGAACGTTTTTTGATTTATCTCGTGCAAAGTACGCTTAAATACCAGCTATTGCACGACATTTTTTTTGAAGAATTCCATACGCTCTATCAATTCTCACAAAAGCATTATATCAGTGAGTCAACTGCTCATCGGAAAATCAATGATTGGAAAGAACAATTTTCGAGGTATGGTATCCAACTCAAAAGAGGAAGTTATATTGCGTGTGGGGAAGAAGAAATCATTCGTTTGTACCTACATATGACTTTTTGGCAGTTATTTCGTGGGAAAGTTTGGCCCTTCGAAACTATTCCACAACAGGACGTCAAACAAATCGCTTACCAGATTTTACAGTTTTTTGATGTTCGGTTGAATGAGATCAAGAAACGGCGATTAGAGTATATGTTAGGTGCATTTTTCTTACGTAGATCCCAAAAACATTTTGTGGTTTTAAATAATAAAAAGCGACGGTTGGTTGAAGAAAATCCACTATTTAAGGCATTCAGTCAGTGGATGGCGCCTTTTTTTCCAAACTATTTCCAAGGGAAAGAAGAATTAGGTGCGCTATTTCTAGTGTTGATGACCAAAGAAGAATATTATCAATCCCCAGGAATCCGTCAGCAAATTTTTGCTTTTCATCGAAAACAACAAACAGCTCCTTTTGTCGCTCTATTAGAAATGAAAAATTCTTTAGCAGCATATTGCGAAGAAAAGCAGGTGACCGAGGAACCATTTACCAAAGAAGCAGAGAACTATTTGCTTAGTAGTCATCTGTTCGCGTACTTGTTTCCTCATGCGAAGGAAATGGTTGATGGGGAAGGTAGCAATTTTTCTAGACACTTCATCAGTGAAAACGAGTCGTTGAAACAATGGCTGCAAAATTTTTTCAATAAAGAAAAGCAACGTTCAAACGAGTGGCTCTATGAGAATGCGACTTTCTTGATGCGAAGGTATTTGACCGTGTTAAAAACGATGCGTGTTTTTGATCGACAATTGCCAAAAGTCACTATTTTACTGATGACGGACTTTCCTCTTTTTGAAGAAGAATTACTAAAAGAAAACCTAAGGCACTTTTTCAGAGAGGAGTATCAGTTGTACTTTTTACCAGCGGATTATCGAGGAAGAGAGGTCGATCTGTTACTATCCACAAGCAAGATCCATCGCAAACCTTGGGCGGATCTAGACTATTTCATCGTCACAGATGAACTTGAACTCTCGGATTATATCCGTTTATTTGATAAAATCAAAGAAATCCAAATAAAGAAAGAGAGAAAAAATCATGACATTTGAAGAAGTATTGCCACAGTTAAAAACAGGTGCAAAGGTTATTAGAAAAGGTTGGAGTGGATTTGAATTATATGTTGTTCTTGTATCCGGAGATGAATTTGATGGCTGTCCAGTGACACCTTATTTTCTGATCAAAACGAGCGACGAAGGATTTTCTAGCTTTGCGCCAACCGTTTGCGATATTTTAGCAGAAGATTGGATGATCGTTGAATGACGAATCATTATCCAGACTTAGCCAATCAAGTCGTCTTTGTGACAGGCGCCGCTCAAGGAATCGGTGCTGCACAAGCAGAAGCTTTTTTAAATCAAGGAGCGAAAGTATTTGGTGTGGATCTGAAATTAGGTAAGATGGAAGAACTAGCCATAAAATACCCTACGCATTTTATCTCATTTCTCGGTGATATTTCACAAAAAGAAGTGATTGAACAAGCGGTCACTACTTGTCATGAAAGAGCTGGTGCTATTTCTATCTTATTGAATACCGCGGGGATTCTTGATGGCTACAAGCCTTTATTAGAAACAGACGAAACACTTTGGGATCGGATCTATGAGGTCAACGTAAAAAGCCTCTTTCGATTAACAAAACAAGTGTTGCCTGATATGCTCGAAAAGCAAACGGGAACGATCATCAATATGGCTTCCATTGCAGGTATGGTGGCTGGCGGTGGTGGAATCGCGTATACGAGCGCCAAACACGCAATCATCGGTTTCACGAAACAATTAGCACTTGATTATGCTGCGCAAGGGATACGTGTAAAAGCCATCGCACCAGGCGCCATCCAAACACCGATGAATGCAGCTGATTTTGCAGGTGACGGAGAGATGGCAAAATGGGTCGCAGAAGAAACGCCTGTTAAGCGTTGGGCACAGCCGGAAGAAGTAGCAGAATTGACGTTATTTCTTGCGACACCGCAAGCGAGTTATATCCATGGAGCAATCGTTCCCATCGATGGTGGATGGTTGCTTAAATAGCTGAAAGAAGAATAAGTGGGGGAAGCGTATGAAAGTGATCGATTGGTTGATGCCTCTTGGAATGGTTAGTGCAGTGGCTTATTTTGTACATGTGTTTCTTGGACAATACCTTTGGGAATCATATGATCCACTCACGACAGACATCAGTTCTTTGACCGCCATTGGTGCACCAAATGCACATTTATTGAATAGGATCCTGCTTATCTATGGTATATGTTTTTTACTGTTTGTCATTGGAATGGTCGTGAAATCCTTTGAAAAGTATCATGGGATGACTCGGATCGGTTATCTGGTTTTTCTTGTGATGGCAATCACTACAGTGGTAGGCTATAAACTATTCCCATTAACAGGCGATAAGGCGGATATGAATTTCCAAAATACGATGCACATTGTTGTGACGATCCTTGTCGTATTTACTACTATATCTTCTTTATTCCTTATCGGGTTTGGTTATCTTAAACAAGAAAAATTGCGTAAGTTAGGAAAAATATCTATTGCAACCGCCGTATTGATTACTTTATTTGGTGCATTGAATCCAATTGGGATGGCACAAGGCTGGAATGTTTTAGGACTAACGGAACGAATGGTGATCTTTCCCCTACAAGCTTTTGTTTTCTTTCTATCCTTCATCTATACGACGAATAATAAGCTGATCATATGAATGGTTCAGCTAAAGAATTATATAAGTAACTAGTAAACCTAGGATAAAAACCAGAGAACGCTCTGATCTTTATCCTAGGTTTATTTCGGACCAGCGAATCTATGATGAAGAAATCGTGTATGTTTTAAATTATTAAATGAGAGGACACTTCATATATGCAATCGAAAAATAAAATAACGATAATTATGTAAGGGTGTGTGAATGAAGTCTCCGTTTTTTCAGGGATTATAACGAAAATTGTGGAAATAAAATTACATTTTGGTTATAATGGGATGATAAATGGATAATATTATAACGGTTTACTCCTACAATGAAGCGTAAGTAGCGGTTGACGGCAAGTGCCATCATCCCATCCGTTGTTTAAATAAAAACGATATGAGAACGATATGGAAATTTGGCGAATGACGTTACTATTATGAATTTCCAAAAGAAGAGCAGAGGTTTGAGTAGAGTACTACAACCGGACAATTAACTAGTCCATTTTCTAATGTATGCGATTTCCTTATGGGATTTGCATAGAGGGAGGAAAGGCATGTTAGAAGTGAATAATTTAGTAAAGACTTTTGGGAATTACACAGCAGTGGATCAAGTATCTTTTCGAATTCCCCGTGGTAAGATTATGGGTTTGATCGGGCAAAATGGCGCTGGTAAAACCACAACATTCCGCTTGATTTTAGATTTTTTGACACAAGATCAAGGAGAGGTTTTATGGAATGGACAGCATTTAAGTGAAAAGGATTATGATGTGATTGGCTATTTGCCAGAGGAACGAGGTCTCTATCCAAAGGTATCGATCCAAGAACAGTTGATTTATTTTGCCTCACTCCGAGGGAAAACAAAAAAAGAAATCGTACCTAAAATCGATTTTTGGATGGAGAAATTTCAAGTGAAAGGTAAAAAAACGGATAAGGTCAAATCGCTATCTAAAGGGAATCAACAAAAGGTCCAACTGATCGCTACCTTGATCCATGAACCAGAATTGATCATTCTAGATGAACCATTCAGTGGTTTAGATCCAGTCAATGCAGAGTTATTAAAAGATGGGATCATCGAGTTGAAGGATAAAGGTTCAAGTGTCATCTTTTCAAGTCATAATATGGATAATGTGGAGAAGATTTGTGATCATTTGATCATGTTGCGTAATGGCAAAATGGTTTTAGATGGTAAAGTCCATGAGATTCGAGAAGCGTTTGGACGAACCAAACTATTCCTTGAATCTGGGCTTTCAAAAGAAGAGATTGAAGAAATCAGTGGCGTACAACAAGTGAGTGTACGTGAAGACCAATCGTTAGAAATCACACTAGAAGATCCAGAAGTAGGCAAAGAAATTTTTGCTCGTGCCACTCAGTCTGGCTATATTCCGATGTTTAATCAGCAACCACCGACATTGGAAGAAATATTTAAAATGAAAGCGGGTGAGCTGGGTGCATAAATTTTGGATCATTACAAAAGATGTCTACTGGAAAAACGTAAAAACTCTTTCCTTTCTGATCATGATTTTAGTTCCATTTATTACGATGGGAATCACTTATGTTGCAAGTACGTTTGCACAACAAAGTGGGGAGATCAACCGTGTAGGGATCGTAGCAGATAATGAGGAGATTTCTCAGTATCTGGCACAAATCAAGACGGATGATTTTGAATTTGAAGTAATGGCATCTGAACAAGAAGGCGAAAAGAAATTGGCAGAGGAGCAATTAGATGCTTATATGATTGTGGTCACTGAAAATAATACTGTTTCTGGAGAGTTGTTCAGTCAAGATTCATTAGGGCAAGTGACCCAGTTGATGATCCAGCAACAGCTGAATGGTATTCAATCAATGCTTCGTGCTAATAGTTTAGGCGTAACACCTGAAGAAGTCGCACAATTAAGTGAACAAGCAAACTTCTCCCGTCAAAAAGTCAGTTTTGATGAGGATGGCGCAATGGTGATAGGTGAGGATCATACGAGAGTACAAAATGTAGTGAGTACGGTTGTCAGTATCTTCTTGCTTCTTATTATTATGACCTATTCACAAATCATTGCTCAAGAAATTGCTTCTGAAAAGGGAACAAGAATCATGGAAGTGATATTATCCAGTACTACTGCACAAAAACATTTTTATGGAAAATTGACGGGGATCTTACTTGTGGCACTCACACAAATGGGATTATATGGAATTATTTTTGGTTTTGGCTACACACAGTTTAAAGATATGGATATCGTCCAAGCCTTTTTAGAAGAGGTATCCCTAGATATGTTCTTTGGCCCATTCCTATGGTATACACTGTTGTTTATGATCTTAGGTATTTTGATTTATTCGATCTTGGCAGCTCTTTGTGGCTCATTAGTCAATAAAGCAGAGGATACAGCAAAAGCAATTGTTCCTGTAACGTATCTTTCTTTTGGTGGATATGGTTTAGGATTGTCGCTTGCTGTAATTGATCCAAGTAATATCGTACTTCGTATCACATCCTATGTTCCTTTTCTATCCTCTTATATCATGCCGATTCGATTGGCAAATGAAACAGCCCAAACTACTGAGGTCTGGATTTCATTGCTGATATTATTCGTCGCAACACTAGGACTGATGTTCTTTTCTGCCACAATGTATAAATCCAATGTCTTAGTCTACAGTGAGGGTGGGATTTGGAGTTCCTTGAAACAATCGATTTCCATCATGAGGAATGAGAAAAATAAACAGTAAATGAAATAATAGATGAAAAACAAGTCAGGTTCCTCGGTATATGCTGATGGATCTGGCTTGTTTGCAAAAAAAGGTAGCTAGGAAGGAACAGTATGTAGTAGATAGAAGAACATTCTGGTTGTGGCAAAGTAAATGACAGGAGAGAAAAAAAGCAGAAAACAATGAATGATCAACAAGTAAAGGAATGTGAGAAACACTATACAACATGTTTATCAGAAGAAAAAGCAGCAGGAAAAACGATTCGATTTACAGATGAACGAATACCAGATATGTATGACCAAAATTTCACGTTGATCGATGAAAGTGATTCGCAAAATGAGTTGTTGGATATGATCGAACAGGAAGTGTTATTGAGAAAAGAACAAAAGCATTCATTTTGTAAAGTCCAAACCTATTCCCAGATCGACGGTGAGCAGTTAGCGAAACTGGAACAACAAGCGGAGGTAGAAACAGCTGGTTTTTATTTGTTTGATCTTTCTAAATTTGATCGTATCCGTCCAAGAACGGATTGTAAAGTAGTAAAAGTAACGAAGGTTTCGCAATTAAAAGAAAAATTATTTGTTGAGTTAGACGACGAAACGGACCAACCCTATTTGGAGTTTGTTGAAAACAAAGAAAAACGTAAAGAAGAAGTTTATTTAAGTGAAGACAAAATTGATGCGTATCTTTGTTATGATGAGACAAATCAAGTAGTGGGCACTTGTGATTTATTTCTTCATCAAGGTGTCGCAAAGATTGAAGATTTTTTCGTACTTTCTAAGAAACAGCGTCAAGGATATGGCACAGTATTGATCAAAGAGTTAGTAAAATTTGCGTTAGAACAAGGAGCGACTAAGATTTATCTAGTTACAGATGAAGGCGAAACGGCAAAAGAGATGTATCTGAAACTTGGGTTTGAAAGAATTGGGGAAAAGTAGGGATTATTATTTAAATGGTAGTTATGCAGAATTTTTTTACTTAGTTGCTGATTATTTTTACTGATGAGATAAGTACTGTGAATACTGATTGATATGGGAGAGAATAAATGGAGACGATCATATTTGCCCCAGCAACATTCAATCTAGCTGAAACAACCAGGATGATTGAAGTAGCAAACTATTTAAAAGACGAGGCACATTGTGTTTTTTTTGGATTTTCTAAAACATACAAACATCTGATAGAGGATGCAGGATTCACTTTTTATTTATTAAACCCTATATTTACTTTAAAACAAGAGAAGCAACTGATCAAGGTAGATCAAATGAAATCCATCAGGCATCCATTTACGTTTAAAATCGTTGAGGAACGAGTAAAAAATGAGTTGGCTTTCTACCAGAAAAAACAGCCGAAAGCTATCATTACGGGAACGAATATCACTGCTTTTTTGTCAGCTAGGATCTATAAAGTACCACTGATATATATCAAACCGTTTGCGTTGACAAGAGAGCAGCTATCTTTGCATGATGCTCCTGCACCTAAGCAATTGACACAGAAAATCATTCCAACGAACTTTATTTGGTCTATCTGTAAAAAAATAATCCTCCATACAAGATGGAAACCGTATGCACTAAAGCGTGTATCGAAAAATCATGGTTTGACACTCCCAAAATATACGATTGATTTATTATCAGGTGAGTTGGATCTACTTACGACGCATCCAATGTTTATTTCTGAAGTACCACTACCAAGAAATATGCGGATAGTCGGTCCGATCTATGCTCGCTTGGATTTAGAACTACCTCGTCCAATCAAAAAGGTGATCCAAGTTGCGAAAGCCAATAAAGTGAAACTCATCTATTTATCTATGGGAAGTTCAGGAAACAAAAAAATGATTTTAAAACTTTTGAACATTCTTACCAAATTGGATTGTGTCGTTATAGCACCAATAAAACACTTTATAACAGGAGACTCCAGCGAAAATAATTTTGGAGAAAATATTTATTTGACAGAGTTATTACCAGCACATCTGATTTCAAAGGAAGTCGATCTGTCAATCATCCATGGAGGAGAAGGAACTGTCCAAACCGCTTGTCTATCCGGCAAGCCATTTATTGGTATCGGACTTCAATATGAACAAGAATTGAATATTTGGTATTGTGAACAATTTGGGAATGCGCTAACTGTTCGACCGAATGAAATAAAGGATCATAAAATAATAAATACGCTCCACAAAATTTTTTCTAGGAAATATAGCCAAAAAGCGATAGAGATGAAGCAACTTATGAACATAGTTGGTGCTAAAAACGCAGCAGAGATCATCAAGACAGAATATCTCTAATATGTGCTTTTGAAGGATGTTGTTAAAGAGAAACATGAACGGGTTCATTTTAAAATAATGGGTGTTATTCTAGGGGGTATATAAATGAATGGTTTATATTTTGAATGCTTTGGAAGTTCGGACGTTTTAAAGTATGGTGAACTACCTGATCCAGTGGTTGGCGACAAAGAGTTGTTAGTTCAAATGGAATATATTGGACTGAATTATGCAGACATTTATCGAAGAAAAGGGGACTATCATATAGAAGAACACAAACCTTATATCAATGGCTATGAAGGAGTAGGGACAGTAGTTGAATTAGGTACTGCGGTCACCGAGTATGAAGTTGGCGACAAAGTGTTGTTTGTCGATGTTCCGTTTGCAAATGCTGAACTGGTAGCTGTACCGGAAGGGCATGCGATAAGAATCCCTAAGTCTGTTGATAGCCAGTTAGCTGCAAGTATTGGGTTACAAGGATTGACCGCAGATTTTCTAGCGCATGATCTAGGTATGAATCAAGTAAATGATCATGCTTTTGTCCATGGTATCAGTGGCGGAGTAGGCCAAATTTTATCGCAAATGTTAACTGCGGATGGGGTCAAAGTTTATGGGGTCACTTCTACGGAAGAGAAGAGAAAGCTCGCATTGAGTCAAGGTGCAGAGATGGTTTTTTTAAGAAAATCTGGTTGGGAATCTAACTTCCAGTCTTTTTTCGATACAGTCTACGATGGGGTAGGGTCTACGTTACTTGATAGTATTTCGTTGCTCAAAAACAGAGGAGCAGTGGTTTTCTTCGGTATGGCTGGGGGAACACCGCCAACTATTGATTTCATTAAATTACTATCTCAATCCAAGAGTATACTAACTGGTGATCTTTGGGATTACTTAACTAGCCCAGATGAACGAAAAGAAAGAAGTGCAAGATTATTCAAGTATTTTGAAGATGGAAAGATAGTAACAAGCCCACCAACGATTTATTCTTTAAAAGAAGGAAAAAATGCCCATGATCATCTTGAATCAGGTAAAAGTATAGGGAAAATACTTTTGCAGCCTTAGTAAGCTCTTAAGCGTCAAATATAGCATAAGAGCAATATTTCGGAGATAAGGCGGAACCCATAAAATTTGGTTCGTAATTCCCATGGGTTCCGCATCATTTCTCGAAGGGAAACAGTTTTGTTCACATCCTGCTAGTTATTTCTTTGATGAAAGTAATGCGTCTGATTTGAAACGTAATCGTCTTCTCAAAGTGGTTCCAATATAAGCCGCTCCCGTACTTTTGAGCAACTCAGGTAACAAGAATGGGACGAATCCGCTCAATAGCGCAGTTTGAAATGGCAAATGACTACTAAATGATAACCAAAGCGTACCTACAACTAAAGCAAGAAGAGAGCCGAATAGATTTGCACACCAAGCGTGGAAAAAGCGCGTACTGGTCTTTTCGATCCACCAACCAATGAAGAAAGATTGGAGAATGAAACCAAAAAGGTATCCACCTGATGGTCCGAATAAGATGCCCATTCCCCCAGTCATGCCAGAAAAGACGGGAAGTCCGATCAAGCCTAATAAGAGGTACATACAAACTGCGAGGGTACCAGCACGTTTTCCAAGAAATGTGGCGGTCAAGCCAATCGCAAAAGTCTGGCCAGTAAGAGGAACCAGACCTAATGGGATAGTAAATTGTGAGAGGACTGCAATAATTGCTGTAAATTCGGCAACGAGTATAAGTTCTTTTAATGATTTTGTCATTCGTTCTCCTTTCGTTAACCTTTTTTATTTTTTTGGTTAACGAAATTATAGAGGAAGAGAAAATAAATGTAAAGTCTCTTTATGATATATTTTGAAAAAGCACATAAGAAGTAAGAGTGCAAAAATATTTCCAAATGTGAGAAAAAGTATGAATAGCAAGCGTTTTGATACGTGATATAATTTTTATATAACATAATCAACTATATTTTGGCACATAGAAAAGAAGAAGGAATGAGGATGATTCATCTACAGATAAGTACTGAACGTGATTAATGAAAGTTTTTTTTTGCTGGATCACCCAAAGAACGTCGAACGGCTTTCTTTTGAAACGAAGAAGCTGATTAAACGATGAACAGCTAAAAGGCAACAACTGTGAAACACATGATGTAACCGTCTATCCACCATTGATAATGGGAGACACCAAGCAGTTGAGTGCTTACAGAACCTCTTTCATGGGATGATTGATCCCACAATTTTTGTTCAGTTTCAAATTCTTATGCTGTAGAGATTCTCTTCTATCCTTCGTCAAGTAAGTGAAGCATGGTAGTCAAAGGATATATTGTTGAAAGGAAGCTAGGGAACATCGAACCAGGTGTTGTTCACCAAGCAGTGAGGGTGTCTGTACTTACGCATGTTTGATACAGAACTACACATGAAAAGAAAAAACTCAGAATAGCGAAGTGCATACGTTTTTTTGAGGTTAGGACAGAAGTGTCTATCCTTAAGAAATAAGGTGGATTCTACGAAAATTGTCTTTAGATTTTTGTGGAATTCGCCTTATCTCTTGAAGAGGGGACTTCTGTTCTCGCCGTTTATTCGCATGTAAGGTCAAAAACAACAATCAATTTTAACTTTTATCACCGACTCGTTTCGATAAGGTAAAGAAGCGTAGGTCTAATTCAATGTGCATTTGGAACAGGAACTGACCACTAAGAGACGATTGCACTGATGGGGTGTGATGTTACAGAATCTTCATTCTAATATTAAGGAGTAAAGTATGATAAAAAAACTTTTGGATACGAAAAAACTATATTATGGTTTTCCTATCTTTGTATTGGGTTATAAAGATGAAGTATTTGGTTTCAACTATACAACGTGCAGTTCTTCTTATACGTTGGATAATCAATTGGTTATAGGTCTTTCTAGCGAGAGTAATGCAGCAGCACAAATTTCAACCTTTCGTTGTTTTACCTTCAATTTGGTCACTAGAGACTATTTAAAACAGACAGAAATCGGTGGATTAAGTAAAATCGATAAATTTAACGTGCCGGGTGCATTTCATTACGAGACATCTAAGTTGATTGATGCTCCAATCATTCAAGAAAGTTGTATCAACTTCGAATGCCAAGTTGAAAATATACTAGAAGTTGAAGGAATTAGTCATGTCTTTGCGACAATTCTCAGAAGATCAGTGGATGATACATTAATAAAAAATGGACAGTTGTTTGCTGAAAATCTAAATCCAGTTTTATTTATGGGTGATAGCTCTAAAAGAATATATAGATATTTATCGAATTGAACCATCAGATTTATCAAAAAAGTGAAACGGCAGTAACTGTAGGTGTATTCATGGCGCTTTAATAGAGGAAGACTTGTGAGGTAGATTGATTGATAAAAATGATAAAATAAAGCACAAAAAACCAGCTATCCAAAAGATAGCCGGCTTTTTTTGTACCAAAGTTTTTTGAATTATAGGCTTTGGTTGTAGTATTCAACGACAAGTGCTTCGTCGATTTCTGGGTACAATTCGTCACGTTCTGGTAAACGAGTCAATGAACCTTCTAATTTTTCAGCGTCAAAGCTTACGAATGCTGGACGTCCAACAGTTGCTTCAACTGCTTCTTTTACAGTTGAGATGTTTTGTGATTTTTCACGAACTGAGATCACTTGACCAACTGCAACGTGGTATGAAGGGATATCAACACGTTTGCCATCAACCATGATATGACCATGGTTAACTAATTGACGTGCTTGACGACGAGTAGTTGCAAGACCTAAACGATAAACAACATTGTCTAAACGTTGTTCTAGTAAGATCATGAAGTTAACCCCGTGTTTACCTTCTTTGATTTTGCTTGCTTTAACGAACAAGTTACGGAATTGACGTTCGTTCATACCGTACATATGACGTAATTTTTGTTTTTCAGTTAATTGCATACCGTATTCTGATTGTTTGCCACGGCTGTTTGGTCCATGTTGACCTGGAGCGTAAGGGCGACGTGCTAATTCTTTTCCTGTGCCAGATAATGAAATACCTAGGCGACGAGAAATTTTCCATGATGGTCCTGTATAACGAGACATTAAAATTTCCTCCAATAGATAACTATATTTTTTGGAGTAAAATAATCCGTTAAAAAATTCATAATCGTATAGTTTGTTCTTCAATCTTCACCTTTGCAGCCGCGGTTACGCAATTGAACCCGAAGCGGGGCAACAAACTAGGGACGAGTTATTATTTTTCTGCTGCATTATTTTACACGAATTACAGTATAAGCGATATGGCCTATCAATGTCAAGAGAATAAGTAGCAAAAAAGCTTTACAAACCCCAGTTCTGTCTATAGAATAAGAGGGTATATGCCAAAAGCATGAAAATAATTGAACAAATCTTAAAGGAGAAAAGAGATGAACCCAGTATCACCGTTGTTTGAAAAGATTGAGGCATCAATCGAAAAGAAAGTTGATTTGATCGGAAATAGTTACGCCCGTTATGCCGTGCGTGCTGTATTAGCCAGTTTGTTTTTGACACTTGGAACTGCTGTTGCTTTTTCGATTGCGATCAAAGGTGAGCATATTGCTCATGGATTTGGAAAGATACTTTATGCGTTTATGTTTAGTTGGTCGTTAGTCATGATTTTATACATGAATGCTGAACTTGGTACCTCAAATATGCTTTATATGTCAGTTGGGGTCCAACGTAAGCGGTTAAAATTAGGTCTAGCTGCAAAAATTCTGTTTACTTGTATTTTATTTAACTTGATTGGTGGGGTATTATTTGGTTTTTTAGTTTCCTTGACTACACCATTCCAAGATCTGCCGATGGATAATTATATGTTAGAGTCGATTGCAGTCAAATTGACGAAACCGACAACAACCATTTTGGTGGAAGCAATGTTTGCCAACATTGTAGTAAATACAGCGGTATTGATTAGTATGCGAATGAAAGATGATGCAGGGAAAGTCTTAGCGATTGTTTTCATTATTTTCATTTTTGCTTTTTTAGGCTATGAACACGTTATTGCCAACTTCCCGGCATTTACATTAGCTTATTTTGTTTCAGGTGGGCAGATGGATGCGATGACTGTTGGTAATGTGATCCACAATCTATCCTTTGCGTTGATCGGGAATTACATTGGTGGTGGTTTAGTCATTGGTTTAGGTTATGCATGGTTGAATCAATCGAAATCATCTTATGTTGACTAGTTCGTTCCTTTAAAAATCGAAGGAGGACATCCCTTGGAGACAATTGTTTTTCCGAATAATAAAGAAAAAGCTCAGCAGATGGAAGCTTACATGAAGCACCATTTCCGATTTGCAGGAGTTCCTAAGCCAGAAAGAGCGTTACTACAAAAGGCTCTTTTAAAAGAAAGCCAGAAGATACCTATTTCAGACTTACTTTTATTAGTAAAAGATTATTATATGCAGGAAGAACGTGAGTATCAGTATTTAGCGATCGATTTAGTCCAAAAGAACGTCAAACGTCTTTCGTTTGATAACTTAGTATGGTTACTTGAGCTTGTCTCACAGAAAGAATGGTGGGACAGTATCGATTCTTGGCAAAAAGTCTACAGCACGTGGGGGAAACTCCACCAAGAAGTTGAGGCGGTTTTTCAATTATTTGAAGGTCAAGAAGACTTTTGGTTAAGACGAATTGCGATCACTCTGCAACTAGGGTTTAAAGAACAGACAGATGTCGCTCTACTTGAACGAGCGATTGATGCAGACCGATCAACAAAGGAATTTTTTATTCAAAAGGCTATTGGTTGGGCGCTGCGGGACTATAGCAAAACAAATCCACTTTGGGTAAAAGAACAATTGACAAAAGAACTAAGCAAACTTGCAACGAGAGAAGCAAGTAAGTATTTATAGAGAGGCGAGATAGAATGACACGCAAATTAATTGCTTTTGATATCGACGGCACGTTGTTAGATTCCAACAAACAGGCATTGGACAGTACAAGGGAAGCCTTGGAAAAACTGCGTAAAGATGGACATTTAGTGACGATTGCTACAGGGCGTAGTCGCTTTCACGCACAAGAAGTTATCCGTGATCTAGCATTTAGCAATTATATTCTATGTAACGGTGCAGCCGGATTTTTGGATCATGAACAAGTCTATAAAAATTTGCTGGACCAAGAACAATTACACCAATTTATTCAAGAAGCGCAAGAAAAGGATATTGATACAGCATTTGTAAGTTTGGATTCAATCAAACGCTTTTCATCTAATCGTATCGATATGATGGAAGATGCAATGCATTCATTTGGTGCACATTTACCAGAATTGGACGAATACTTTGTTGAAAAACAGGATGTCTATCAAGCATTAGCTTTCTTTGATCACTCTTATGATCAACAATTCAGTGCTTACGATCGTATCCGTTTTGTGCGCTGGCACGAAAATAGTGTCGATGTGGTGCCGCACGATGGTTCCAAAGCGGTAACGATCATGAACCTAGCCAATCGAGTAGGGATTGCGCCAGAAGACGTCATCAGTTTTGGTGACGGACAAAATGATCGCGAAATGCTTCGTATGTCTGGTATTGGGGTGGCAATGGGGAATGCCGTACCAGAAGTCCAAGCGGAAGCCAAAATGGTGACAGACACGAATGATCAAGATGGTATTTGGAAGGCATTGAAAGAGTTAGCTTTGATTTAGGTCATAAACATCATACAACAATAATTTTAGTTGAAAAGAGGGCATGCAACAGGATTTTTCTGATTGAATGTCCTCTCTTTTTTTACCTCATTATGATACATAAGCGATATGCTATCATATTATCAGATAGGTACTATCCGACTTCTTTAAAATAGGAGGTGATATCATGGGAGACATCATCGTACACGTCGTTTTGGTTTTGAAATTGCTGTTTTGGTTCATGTTCTTCATAGGTTTAGCCCTGTCTATTGTTTACTTAGTCAAAAGAATAAAAAAATAAATTTTGAACAATTTACATAGTGAGAGATAAGGAGAGGAAAAGCTGTTGCTAGCTAGTTCCAAATTGCCTTTCTGATTATTCTAGAAAAGAGCTTCTTTTACAACCTCTTTCCTTTCTTTACTAAAACACTTATAATATAAGATACGTTAGAAGAGAAGAGGAAATCGTGTGCGGGTATTGTTTATTGGTGATGTAGTAGGTGCGATGGGTAGAGAAATGATCACAGAATATCTCCCTCGCTTGAAGAAAAAATATCGTCCACAAATGACGATCGTGAATGGTGAGAATGCGGCTTCTGGTCGTGGGATCACAGAGAAAATCTATAAGAAGTTTCTACAAGATGGCGTAGATGTCGTGACGATGGGGAATCATACGTGGGACAATCGTGATATTTTTGAATTTATCGATGATGCGAAAAAAATGGTTCGTCCAGCAAATTTTCCAGAAGGAACGCCTGGGCAAGGAATCGTTTTTGTCAAAGTTAATCAATTAGAACTGGCGGTCATCAATATGCAAGCTCGTTCATTTATGGTTGATTTAGATGATCCATTTCGTAAAATGACCGAGTTAGTCGAAGAAGCTCGGAAAAGAACACCGATCATTTTTGTTGATTTTCATGGAGAAACGACGAGTGAAAAACAAGCAATGGGCTGGTTTTTAGATGGAAAAGTATCTGCTGTAGTCGGTACACATACTCACGTTCAAACAAACGATGCACGAATCTTACCACAAGGAACGGCGTATTTGACGGATGTTGGTATGACGGGTCCATATGATGGAATTTTAGGGATGCGTCGTGAACCAGTGATTGAAAAATTTTTAACGGCTTTACCAAAGCGGTTTGAAGTGGTGGAACAAGGTCGTGGGCTTTTAAGTGGTTGTATCTTGGACATCGACGACCAGACGGGACAGGCAAAAGATATCCAATTGATCCAAATCAACGATGACCGCCCTTATAGAGAATAGAAAGCGAGAGGGAATGTGCAGGACAAAACGACGATCCAATTAGAAGTCGATCAATTAGCGACTCTTTTAAAGAAGAATGAAACGATCACACGTTATCAAGAATTGGAACATAAAGTGAAGCATAGTCGTTACTTGAATCAACAAACAGAAGCATTGAAGCAAGCGCAAAAAGATGCAGTACAATATGCGCATTATGGACAAAAAGAAGCAGAAAAAGAAGCAATCAAACGGATCGAAGTCTTGACACAATCAATCGACGACTATCCTTTAGTGATCGCTTACCGCCGTCAACTGGTGGAAGCAAATGAGTTATTGCAGCACTTGACTCAAATGATCCAAAATGAAATCAATGAGTATATAGAGGAGGAGCATAATGCCTCAAAAAACTAAGAACACTCCAATGATGGAACAATATCTAAGCATCAAGGCACAATACCAAGATGCTTTTTTGTTCTATCGTCTCGGAGATTTTTATGAATTATTTTATGAAGATGCTGTCAAAGCAGCACAAATCTTAGAACTGACATTAACTAGTCGAAATCGTAATGCGGATGATCCAATCCCGATGTGTGGGGTACCGCATCATTCTGCACAAGGATATATCGACAGTTTGATCGAAAAAGGATACAAAGTAGCGATTTGTGAACAAGTCGAAGATCCTAAGACGACTAAAGGAATGGTCAAACGAGAAGTCGTGCAATTAGTGACTCCTGGAACAGTGATGGACAGTAAAGGATTATCAGCCAAGGACAACAACTTTCTGACGGCTGTGGTCAATCAAGGTTCCGCTTTTGGTTTTGCTTATGCCGATTTGAGTACAGGCGAATTAAAAACAGCCCGCTTACTTGATGAAGAAGCCGTTTTGAACGAAACCTCCGCGTTACAAACAAAAGAATTGATTCTAGGAACAGAAATCAGTGAAACGTTATATGAACAACTAAGTACAAGACTTGGCTTAGTCTTTTCAAAACAAGAAAGTGTAGAAGAAAATGCGGAATTCAATTTTCTAACGAGTGAGTTGACGGATGAATTAGAGAAGGAAGCGACTGGAAAGTTACTTACTTATTTAGCAGTCACCCAAAAAAGAAGTTTGGCACATATCCAAAAAGCAGTCGAATACCAACCAGATCATTTTTTGAAGATGGATTATTATTCTAAATTCAATTTAGAATTAAGCCAGTCGATCCGTACTGGAAAAAAACACGGCACGCTTCTGTGGTTGTTAGATGAAACCAAAACTGCGATGGGGGGACGTTTGCTAAAACAATGGCTTGATCGTCCGCTGATCCAATCCCATCAAATCAATGCTCGGCAAGAAATGGTGGCATCGCTGATCAATAGTTATTTTGAACGTCTTGATTTACAGAGTGCGTTGACGAAAGTCTATGATTTAGAACGTTTAGCTGGACGTGTCGCATTTGGTAACGTCAATGGTCGAGATTTGATCCAGTTAAAAACATCGCTACAACAAGTACCGATGATTCGCGGGCTGATTGAAGGCATCGATCAAGGACAATGGTCAGAGTTATTAACAGATATGCAGCCAATGGATTCATTAGTTGAGTTGATTGAACAAGCGATCCAAGAAGACGCACCTTTGCAAATCACTGAAGGAAACGTCATCAAAGACGGCTTCAATGAACAGCTAGACACCTATCGTTCTGCGATGAGGAATGGTAAACAGTGGTTAGCAGAATTAGAAGCGCGCGAACGCCAAAGTACAGGGATCAAAAATTTAAAAGTTGGTTTTAATCGAGTGTTTGGTTATTATATTGAAATCACGAAAGCGAATTTGATGAATGCCGAACTGGAAAAATATGAACGGAAACAAACGTTAGCCAATGCAGAACGATTTATCACACCTGAATTAAAAGAATTAGAAACACAGATTCTAGAAGCGGAAGAAAAATCAGTAGATCTAGAATACCAACTCTTTTTAGCTGTTAGAGAAGAAGTGAAAAAAGCAATCCAGCCACTGCAAACTTTAGCGAAAACACTGAGTACTGTAGACGTCTTACAAAGTTTTGCAACGATCAGTGAGCGTTATCAATATGTTCGTCCAGAATTGACGAACCAAAAGACACTAGTGATCGAAGAAGGTCGTCATCCGGTTGTAGAAAAAGTGTTAGGGCATCAAGAATATATCCCAAATAGCGTGATCATGTCGGAAGAAGAAATGATCTTGTTGATCACCGGTCCTAATATGTCTGGTAAAAGTACGTATATGCGACAGTTAGCATTAACGGTATTGATGGCACAGATGGGCTGTTTTGTTCCGGCGCAAAAAGCAGTGCTACCGATTTTTGATCGGATTTTTACTCGAATCGGTGCAAGTGATGATTTGATTGCGGGGCAAAGTACCTTTATGGTGGAAATGATGGAAGCCAACCAAGCGTTGCGTCATGCGACGCCGAATAGTTTGATTTTATTTGATGAACTCGGTCGAGGAACAGCCACTTACGATGGTATGGCATTAGCACAAGCCATCATCGAGTATATCCATCAACATGTTAAAGCGAAGACATTGTTTTCTACCCACTATCATGAGTTGACGGTGCTTGATACGGAATTACCGCAATTGAAAAATGTCCATGTTGGTGCAGTCGAAAAAGATGGTGATGTGGTATTTTTACACAAGATGATGGACGGTCCAGCAGATAAAAGCTACGGGATCCATGTAGCTAAGATTGCGGGTCTACCAGATGAATTATTGTCACGTGCCTCTGCGATCTTAGCCTTTTTAGAATCAGGAGAAACGACACACCATGTCTCTGCACTTGAAGCATCTGTCACGAAAAAAAGCGACTATCCTAAGTCACAAACCAACCAACCAAGCCATCAGGTCAATGAAGAAAGTCAACAACTATCTTTATTTGGTGAAGTAACGGAAGCTGAAACGCAAATCATTGCTGCATTGAAACAGTTGAACCTACTAGAAATGACGCCAATGGATGCGTTGAATAAACTGTACGAACTGCAAAAACAATTATAGGAAGAAGGTGCTGATCGATGGCGAAGATCCAAGAATTATCCGAACGCTTGGCCAATCAAATCGCCGCAGGAGAAGTCGTTGAACGACCCGCTTCTGTGGTGAAGGAACTTGTTGAGAATGCCATTGATGCCCATAGCTCTCAAATCGATATTCTCGTAGAAGAAGCCGGTTTACGAAAAATCCAAATCATCGATAATGGTGAAGGAATCTTAGCAGAAGACGTTGAAAATGCGTTCAAACGTCACGCGACGAGTAAAATCCATAACCGCGATGATTTATTCCGCATTCGGACATTAGGGTTCCGTGGGGAAGCTCTTCCTAGTATTGCTTCTGTCTCTGAATTGACGATCGAGACAGCCAATCAAGATGAAACACAAGGGACCTATCTTGAATTAAAAGGTGGGGAAGTGTTGACACATCGCCCTGCTCCATTGAGACAAGGAACAAAAATCACAGTCAGTAATTTGTTTTTCAACACGCCTGCACGGCTAAAATACGTCAAGACATTACAAACGGAATTGGCGAATATAGGCGATATCGTCAATCGACTAGCGTTGAGCCATCCTGACATCGCCTTTCGCTTAGTCCATGATGGCAACAAGATGTTAGCAACAGCTGGTAACGGAGATTTGAAACAAACGATTGCCGGAATCTATGGTTTGGCGACAGCGAAAAAAATGTTGAAGGTTGAAGCAAAAGATCTTGATTTTGAAGTTTCAGGTTATATTTCTTTACCAGAAGTCACTCGTGCGAGTCGTAATTATCTTTCAACGATCATCAACGGTCGTTTTATCAAGAACTTTTCTTTGAACAAAGCAATCGTGGCAGGTTATGGTTCTAAACTGATGGTTGGTCGTTTTCCAATCGCTGTTTTAGAAGTCAAAATGGACCCGTTGCTTGTCGATGTGAATGTCCATCCAACGAAGCAAGAAGTTCGTTTATCAAAGGAAAAAGAACTGACTGAATTGATTGCACAAGCGATCCAACAAGCACTAAGTCAAGAAAATCTGATTCCTAGTGCAGCAGACAATTTGCGCTTCAAGAAAAAAATTGCCGATCAACCTAAAACAGAACAAATCGAAATCGATCTTTCTTATGCGTTTGAGGAACCACCAAAGAAACCCCAAAGTTTGAATTTCGATCGCCAGACAGGTACATTTTACGTGGAAGAAAATCCACAAAAATCAGCCTACCCTGTTGATAAGTCTGTGGAAAATGTTGAAAACTCTTCTGTTTTTTCTGAAGATACACTGAATTATCCAGAAAAAGAGGAAAAAACGGTGGATAACTCTGGTGAAATTGTTGATAACTTTGTAGAAAAATCAGTGGATAACTTTCAACAGGATCATTTATCCACTGTTGATAACTCTCAAGCACAAGAAGATCTGACGGAATCAGTAGAAGAGAAAACCATAGAGGAAGAACAAGGCTTTGAACAAGAAGAAAGCAAGTTGCATCCTGAGTTTGACATGAGCCAAGACAGTCGAAGTTTGGAAAAAGCAATCAGTAAAGTCGAGCAGGAAGTGCCAACGCAACGCTTTCCGCACCTTGAATATTTTGGCCAAATGCACGGAACCTATCTATTTGCCCAAAGCAATGAAGGCTTATACATCATTGACCAACATGCTGCGCAAGAGCGGATCAAATATGAATATTTCCGTGAAAAAATCGGCGATGTTTCAGATGATTTGCAAGAATTACTCGTTCCTTTTGTTTTAGACTATCCTAATAGTGATGCAATCAAGCTAAAAGAGAAGAAAGAACTATTAGAAGAGGCAGGCATTTATCTGGAAGAATTTGGTCAGAATAGTTTTATCGTGCGAGCGCATCCGACTTGGTATCCAAGTGGGGAAGAAGAATCGATCATTCAAGGGATGATCGACATGTTATTGACAACTGGCGAAGTGAATGTGAAGAAATTCAGAGAAGCCACAGCGATCATGATGAGCTGTAAACGCTCGATCAAAGCGAATCACTATTTGAATGAGGCACAAGCGAGAATCTTACTAAAAGACTTAGCAAAATGTGAGAATCCGTTCAACTGTCCTCATGGTCGTCCGGTACTGATCCACTTTACGAATTCAGACATGGAACGAATGTTCAAACGAATCCAAGATCCGCATTGATCCGCGAGATTCGGAAAGGAAGTTTTTGATGAAAATAGTATTGGCTTCACAGTCGCCTAGAAGAAAAGAATTACTCGAAAGATTAGTGCCAGAATTCTCGATCCAACCGGCAGATATTGATGAAACGCCTAAGCCAAAAGAAGACCCAGTTGCTTATGTCCAACGAATGGCAGCAGAAAAAGCAACTGCTGTACAAAATAATGAAGAAACGTTAGTTATTGCTAGTGATACTACCGTAGTTCTAGGAAACGAAATCCTTGGTAAACCAGAAGATGATGAAGAGGCGAAACGGATGTTACGCAAATTCAGTGGTACGACACACGACGTCTACACAGCCGTCGTAATAACTGATGGGACTCAAGAAGAGTGCATCCTTTCTCAGGCATCAGTCACTTTTTATGAATTGACCGATGAAGAGATCGAGCGCTATCTAGCAACTGGCGATCACCGTGATAAAGCTGGGGCGTACGGCATTCAAAGTTACGCAGGGGCTTTCGTAGAATCGATTTCTGGCGATTACTATAGTATTGTCGGCTTTCCGATCGGCGCAGTCAATCAGGCGTTGAAAAAATGGCCAGATCTTTTATCCTAAAATCGTGGACGTCTGTATCTAGGTGAATAAAATCAAAAACACATGATCCAAGTAGCAAGAAACGGATCATGTGTTTTTTCTAGTTATATTAGTTCAGAACCTAGATTCAAGCGTATCGGCTAGAAGCTATAAAAAAACATGGTAAACTTAATCTATCTGAAGGGAGTGGACGAGGTGATTACAACGGATAAGTTTTATCATGGTGAAACGAAAAAAGCGCCGTTCTTTGAAGGTTGGTATTTTAAGCATCAAATCGGCGATGAAGTCTACGCATTTATTCCGGGTTACTCCATTGGAGAACAAGGAGAAAAGTGCCCGTTTATCCAAGTGATCAATCATGAGTCTTCGGAAGTCTTCCATTTTGATCGTGAAGTCTTCATGGCAAGCGAAGATCGTTTGTTTGTGAAAATCGGTGAGAACACATTTAGCGAGGAAGGAATCACACTAGCTTTACGTAGTCCCTCATTGACGATTGAAGGAACGATTTCTTATGGAGAGTTTACTCCGTTGAAAAGGAGTCGCTATGCCCCAAGTATCATGGGACCTTTCTCTTATTTATCTTTTATGGAATGCTACCACGGAATTTTAAGCATGAAGCATTCGTTAGAAGGAACGTTGAGTTGGAACGGCCAACTCATTGATTTTACGAATGGAATAGGATATTTAGAAAAGGACTGGGGAAGTTCATTTCCCGCAACCTATTTATGGGTCCAATGCAATCAGTTTAGCGATTCGGATGCTCGCTTTTTCTTTTCCGCAGCAGAGATCCCGTTTTTAGGTTTCCGTTTTTTAGGAATCATTTCGGTTTTACAAGTCGGTGAGGAAGAACATGGCTTATCCACCTATGATGGAGCCAAAATTTCGGAAATTTTCCGTGAAGAGGAGCATCTGATCATTCGAATACAGCAAAAAAACATTGAACTAGAAATGCAAGTGCTAGCAAAAGAAGGGCATGCGTTGATGGCGCCACAACAAGGTCAGATGAGCCGGATCATTCGTGAGAAAGCGAGTACAGAGATGACCTTGATTGTCCGAAAAAATAAGCAAGAAATCTTTCATCAAAAGGGGAAGGCTGCTGGTTTTGAAGAAGTGGGCAATCTCCGTGGGCACGAGTATTAAGGAGCTTGATCATATAATAGTTATATCGCACCTCCAAAAATAAGCCTGAACCTCCAGAAATTAGAACAATTTCCGGAGGTTCAGGCTTATTTTTCGGAGCGATGTGATTTTATCACACTCGACTTATTCGACAATTGATTTATATTCACTGTAACCAGCAGTATCCATTTCTTCATAAGGGATAAATTTCAAGGCAGCAGAGTTGATGCAATAGCGTAAGCCACCTTTATCTGCGGGTCCATCATTAAAAACATGTCCAAGATGGGAGTCGGCTTCATTACTTCTTACTTCGACTCGGTGCATCCCATGAGAAAAATCCGCTTTTTCTTTGACGTCTTTTCTGCTGATTGGTTGGCTAAAAGCTGGCCAACCACAGCCTGCATCATATTTCTCTGCAGAACTGAAAAGCGGTTCGCCGCTAACGATATCGACATAGATCCCTTTTTCATAAAAGTCGTCGTATTCTCCAGTAAATGGACGTTCTGTCGCATTTTCTTGTGTCACTGCATAAGAGATCGGAGATAATGTTTCTTTTAAGTTTTCTTGGTTTGCGTCGGTTGGTTTGCTCATTGATAATGCCCCCTTTGTCTCTTAATCATACTGCCATCTGAAATAGAAGCAAACAATCTGCTTTTGAAAGGGAGAGTAGCCCAATGGCTTAGCGGAAATTTAAAGAACAGCACGTATTTACTATCTTGCTGTTCAGGTCAGGACGCTTTTCTTACAGCCTAGATAATCGGTGTTCAAGAAGCAACACTTCGGTCACAAGCCAAAAAAATCAAAAATGAAACAACCATTTTCGATTTTTCCGTCTTCTGCCTTAGTGCTAACCGCTTCTTTCACAACCTAGATAAACGGTGTTCGAAAACCAACTCCTTCAATAGTAAGTCAAAAATTGAAAAAATATGAGGAGCTATTTTCTCAATTTCCGTCTTACTATTCGGAGCTGAACGGCTTTCTCACAACCTTCTTCTTCGTGCAAATTCCACGAACCGGAATTTGTCGAGGCGGTGGATCGATTCAGTGTATTCGAAGCATTCGGTATTCTCTAAATAGACGAGTCCACGAACGATCACGACGTAAGGATCGTCGTGGAGGTCCATTGATTCTGCAATACTATCATCGATCGGTTCGACGGTGATTTCTTTTTGGGCATAGGCAATCGAGAGATCTAGTTCATTCTCAAAGTACTCATAAATCGAGTTGCTTGCTTGCTCGCTAGTCAAAGTAGGTACGGTTTCTTTTAATAAATAGTCCCGATCTAAAATGACGACTTCGCCATTGATTTTCCTTTGGCGGACTAAATGCCAGACAGGTGTATCGATCGGCCAACCAGTAACTTTGTGTAATTCGTTGTCGACTACTGTTTCTTCAAGTGTTTGCACGATCGTTTCACTAGGAATATGTTGGTTTTCTTGAAGCTCTTTATAGCTTGTCAATCCAGCAATGGGAAAGTCAAAGCGGTTACGGTCTAAAACGATCGATCCTTTTCCTTGTTTCTTTTGGATATATCCTTCTGTTGTCAATAGATTGAGTGCTTTACGAATTGTTTCCCGTGAAACACCATAAATTTTGATCAATTGATTTTCACTGGGTAGTAAAGTATGAGGAGGATACTCTTTATCTAAGATTTTCTTTTCTAAGTCTAAAAAAATTTCATTGAATTTGTTCATCTTTCCTCTGCTACTCAAAATATAGACAAAAATACCTATATCGAGATTTCTCTACCACTCACGTAGGTAGAATTACTGTTTCACCGAACGCCGCCTCGTCACTTCGACACTACTACGGTTTGTCTCGTTCTCCACAGTCGTTGATTCCCGACTAAGCCATCGGTACATATACAAAGTTGCGTGCTTATGCAATCACATTGTATTCCTTCACATCTTTCAAATTCATGCTTGCGTTATAATCTCTATCTGCTACGTACCCACAGTTCTCACAACGATAGGTACGCTCTGATAGCTTTAAAGCTACTTTCTTATGCCCACATTCATAACATAATTTCGAGCTAGGATAGAATCGATCGGCCAGTCTTAACTCAATAGTAGAGACTTTACATTTGTCTGCTAATTTTTTACGAAAAGCATAGAAAGATTGCTCTCTCACAGCTTTTGAAAGATGCCGGTTTTTCATCATCCCCTTGACATTCAAATCTTCAATTGTGATATAAGCTGGTTT
>NZ_PUAP01000046.1 GCF_002947535.1 Enterococcus mundtii | reverse complement strand
TTGGCTTTTATGACGTTTTCTAATTTTTTGTTTTGCTAAGCTCGGGATTTGCTTGATTCAATTTGATGGATGTTTACAACTGATTAGACAAAAGTTGCGTATATATTTCATGAAGCACCGGCATATCATGTACTTCGTATTTTTCTTTGAAGCGTTCGATTTCTTCTTCGCTATACTTTCTTGGGTCTAAGTGTAAGTCTTCGACAGGTAAGGGCCGTTTGTTGGGGATCTTGACGTCGATCACGACTGGTCGTTCAGATTTCGCCGCAGCATCGAAGGCAGGGCGTAATTGCTCGTAGTGCGTGATCGTGAAGCCATCAGCACCTAAGGCTTCGCAGGCTTTCCCAAAATCAGCTTGTTTAAGGGAAACACCAAATTTTTGTTGTTCAGTATCTTCTTGTTCTGCTTCGATGAATCCGAATGAATCATTTGAGAAAACGACATTGATGATTGGCAACTGATAGCTGACTTGGGTCAAGATATCTTGCATCACCATGGCAAAACCGCCGTCTCCGCTTAAAGTAAAGACTTGTCTCTCCGGAAAGCTTAATTTAGCAGCAATTCCTCCTGGTACACCGTTGCCCATCGTCGCAAACCAACCAGAAGTAGTGTGTAACTGCTCACCAGTCATGTTCAGTAAACGAATCGAATGAATGGTCGTATTTCCAACGTCTGTCACAAAAATAGCATCACGTTCGGCAATTCGGTTGATTTCTTTATAGACCGCTTCTGGTCGAATCGCTTGCTCTGTGGGTTCTTCAAACGACGTTAACCAACGCCGCCAATTGCGAAGATTTTCTTGATTGGCTAGATACCAAGCATCTTCTGAGCGTTCTTTCCCCAATTCAACTAGTTTTTCTAACGTTATTTTGGCATCACCTAAGATAGCTAAATCAGTATGATGACGGCGACCGAATTTAGCGGCATCAATATCGACTTGGATAAAGGCTGCTTCTGGATTGAAAAAGGTTCGCCCAAAAGGAAAGTCACTTCCTACAAATAAAATCAAATCAGCTTCCGCCAATGCTTCATTCGCAGGCTTTGTCGCTACCCGACCCGCAAATCCAAGAAAATTTTTGTCTTCATCTGGCACGATTCCTTTTGCTAAAACAGAGGCAACCACTGGCATTTTGAAATATTCGGTAAATTGCTTGATCTGACCATAGCCATGACGAACACCTTGACCGATGAACAAGACAGGTTTTTGAGCTTGTTCGAGATAAGGAAGGGCTGCTTTCACGTCTTCAATCTCAGGGAGGATCACTCCTGTTTTGTACGTAGAAGCATTAGAAACATCCTGCCACTCGATTTCTTCAAAACCAAAATCAACTGGGATCGTCACAACAGCGACTCCTTGATGTGCATAAGCTGCCTTGATCGCTTCATCCACGACATAAGGTAAACTTTCTGGTGTCATGACTGTCCGATTATAAACACTAACATCAGCGAAAATTGGATTTTCATTTAATTCTTGAAAGGCAGTATAATTCATAGAAGTCGAAGCCACTTGCCCTAAAAGGGCGACAACTGGGACGTGATCCATTTGGGCATCGTAAAGTCCGTTGATCAAATGAGTGGCTCCAGGACCAGCTGAGCCAAAGACAGCCCCGACTTTTCCTGTTAATTTAGCATCCGCTGCGGCAGCTAACGCGCCCACTTCTTCATGACGTACTTGGATATAATCGATTTGGTCTTTTTCATGGTACAACGCATCCATAATGGAATTGAACGAACCACCCGGAATCCCATAAATATGATCAACTCCCCAGCTTTCAAGCACTTTTACCATGGCAATACCGGCATTTATCGTTGACATTTTGATCCACTCCTTAAAAAAACAAATTATATTTATTGTCTAAAGTATAAATCTTCCTTATCAAAAGCCCAACTAAAGCGACTTTCAACCAAGTAGAGTGAATTGCCAGTAATGTGTGAAACTATGTTATAGTGGATTCAAAATGTTAGGAGGAAGAGTATGCTGAAAATCGGTATTATGAGCGGTGCCTCGATCGTGCCACGCTTTGTGGAGGGGATCAAAGAAAGTGGCGTAGCACAAGCTGTAGCGATTGCGACACGTCGCTTAGAAAAGGCGCAACAGTTAGCCGCAGAGTTAGGTATTCTAAAAGCGTATGGCAGTTACGAAGCGTTACTTTCTGACAACGAGATAGAACTGATTTATATCCCATTGATCAATCACTTGCATTTTTCAGCCGCGAAAGCCGCGATCAAAGCGAAGAAGCATGTGCTTTTGGAGAAGCCTTTCACTTTACATTCGGAGGAAGCACAAGAACTCTATGCTTTGGCTAAGGAACACAAGGTTTTTCTTATGGAAGCACAGAAAGCCTTATTCCTGCCTGCGATCGAAGACGTAAAAAAAACCATTGAGACAGGACAAATCGGTAAAGTTCAATTGGTGGAGATCCGTGACGCAAGACCAGGCTCAGAGAAGATTCCTTGGTTTTGGAAGATGGAACAAGGAGGTGGCGTATTGATTTCCAACGCCTCTTACCCATTAAGTGTAACTCAATATTTATTTGGTACAGGATTTGATGAATATAATGGTTTATGTGTAAAACATGGAGAAGGTCTGACGGATGAAGAGTGCATGGTCAACTTGAAGAAGAAAGAACTTTTCATCAGTTTATTTCTTACGACAAAAATGGATTTTACCAGTACGTATACCATCGTTGGAGAAAAAGGTACGATCATCATCCCTAATTATTGGAAAACAGATCATTATACGATCCAGATGAACAATGGAGAAGTGTTGAAAAAAGATTTTCCAATGGGTAGTGAATTTGTCTTTGAGATCCGTCATGTCGCCGATTTACTTTCCTCAGGCAAGAAGCAAGGTACAGTGGTCGATCCAAACATGACGATCACAAATGTTCAAGTCGTGGATGATCTCTACCATAAGTGGTTTGGGGATGCTTGGAAAAATGTAAAGGGGTAATCGCTTAGAATAAGGAATCATCAGATAAATAGTAGAATAGTAGTCACATTTTTGGCAATATGCTAGAGTAAGAATAAAAAGGTGAAAGGGGAATTGTATGGTTGATTGGTTACTGAAGCTAGAACCTTGGCAGCAAGCGCTGACGGGTACGGCGTTTACTTATTTTATGACTGCACTTGGGGCTGGCTTAGTTTTTTTCTTTAAAGAAATCAAAAAAGATGTACTCAATTTGATGTTAGGTTTTGCTTCGGGCGTGATGATCGCTGCCAGTTTTTGGTCTTTATTAGATCCGGCAATCACCAAAGCAGAAGAAAATGGTGATATTGCTTGGCTTGTGGTGAGTATTGGTTTTGGGCTAGGGGGATTATTCTTATACATTGCTGATAAAACCTTGCCACACATGCATTTTGGTCCAGCACACGAAAAAGAAGGCTTACCGACACATTTAAAACGCACGATATTGCTTGTCTTTTCCATTACCTTGCATAATATTCCAGAAGGATTGGCAGTAGGTGTTGCATTTGGTGCAGCGGCAACTGCAGATAATCCAACGACTGCGGTGCTAGCAGCGATCTCTGTTGCGTTAGGGATTGGGATTCAAAACTTTCCAGAAGGTGCGGCTGTTTCGATTCCTCTCCGACAAGAAGGATTAAGCCGGACAAAAGCCTTTGTCTATGGGCAAGCTTCAGGAGTGGTTGAACCGATTGCTGGAGTCATCGGGGCAATCTTAGTGACAAAAGTTGCGGTCTTACTACCTTATGCCTTAGCTTTTGCTGCGGGCGCAATGATTTACGTCGTTGTGGAGGAATTGATCCCTGAAGCGCAACAAACACTTTCAAGTAAACGACACTATGCAGTTTTTGGTGTTATGACTGGTTTTATTATCATGATGATTTTAGATGTAGCATTAGGTTAAATGATATATCATTTGAAAGAAGTAAAAAAAGAGGCAGAAATTTTCTGCCTCTTTTTGTTTTTCATTTAGGAAATTACTATTAGTAGTATTTTCTTTGTTGAGTGGTGCGAGTGATCCAACGGACTAACCAAATCGCAATGGCTGCTGGAATCAACAATTTAATACCTAACCATAATAAACCACTGATCACGCCAACGAATAGATTGAGGACAAAGCTAGCTACGACTAAACCTATCACTAATAGAATGATTGTTTGAAACGTATTTCTTTTTTGCATGATGATCGCCTCTTTTCTCATTTGATAAACTTCTCAATAGAAGTTACGCTTGCTGTTTTCTATATAGTAAGTATAGCAAGGATTGATTGACTTAACCTCCACCCAGAGCCCGATTTCTACTTGCTACTTTGGTGTGAAAAGGTTGCTTTTTTGTCCTTATTACGAATAAAATGAAGCGAAAGGAGAGGAAAGTCATGCCGAAAAATCGACTAGAAGCCTTTACAGACGCCGTGATTGCTATTATTATGACGATTTTAGTGTTGGAGCTACATGAGCCACACTCAGATACCCTGGAAGCGCTAGTTGCACTTGCGCCACGTTTTCTTATTTATATCATTAGTTTCTTTACCCTAGGCATTTATTGGAATAACCACCATCATTTATTTCAAGCCGTTCACAAAGTGAATGGGCGAGTGCTTTGGGTGAATAGCTTTTTTATTTTTTTCCTGTCGCTGTTTCCTTTCGTTACTTCATGGATCAGTGAATACAGTAACAGTCTTGTCCCTGAAATGACTTATGGTGTAGTGATATTAGGTGCGAATCTCACGTATTATTTGTTAGCAAGGACATTAGTTGCCTCAGAGGAAGATGAGAATGCATCTATTAAAGAGTTGTTCGGCAATTATCGTAAATCCTACTTATCGATCGGTTTGAATGTCTTGGGATTGATTCTCGGATATTTGATCGCGCCCATTGCCGTACTAATAGTCAATGTTTTGATTTTGGTTACTTGGTTGATCCCAAGTCGCAAAATTGAAGCGTACTATCGCTAGATAATCGAATAAAGTAGTCCATCAAAAGACACAGAATAGTTAGGGAATACTCCTTTCCTGTTCTGTGTCTTTTACTGTATACTCTGGACTCTTTTATCTATTGTAAAAAAATTTAACAGAAACATAAGTAAAAAATAAAAAAACAATCGAATTTTTTAGGCACAATGATAGTCAAAGAGGGATGCATATGAGAAAACGAAAAAAATTTTATCCAGCAATCATCACAAGTTTTATTACCGTACTTATTTATGTAGAGCAATCCAGATGTAATTTGCTCGTTCTCTTATTATCAGTTTTACTGACTGTCATCGTCACACTTAAAGGATAGGTAGGAGGGAGTGAATCAGACTAGATTTACGTTCTGGCATACAAACAAAGTTAACGGTTTTCTGTGGAAAAACAGAAAGAGCCAACGAGTTATCCACAGTGGATAACTCGTTGGCAAATCAAAGATTATAAATAACGATTACTATTATTTTTCGTTGTTATTTTAAATAACGGGAAGTCGAAACAACACCAGGAGCTGGCAAACATTTATTGGATTTCAAAAAAATAAACTGAAATGAAGAGATTCATCTTCGTTTCAGTTTGTTTGAGTTATTGTCTATCTGTAAGCTTCTTTTTACCCCTACAGGGTATATCAGCGTGTGTTGTAAGGCTCTCCTTCAAGGGACACATTGTTTTTATAGGCAAAGTAACGATCATTTTTTTTCGCAATGCCAAATGTATCAGAAACATGGATGTTCTGTGGGGAGAATTTTATTGCTGGAATCGAGAATGATTGTTCTTTTGGATCAGTGACTTTGATTTCAAAAGATAGTTCATTGTCATCTTCTTTTGTCAGGATGATATGAGGTGTATCATTAAAATTGATCTCCGTTACTTCGTAGATACCTAAAAAATCGACGGAATCACCGATACTTTTCAATAACTGATTTTTTGTAGGCACATATTCCATTTTAATTTCGTCTGTTTGGATCATTTCAGCTTTGGAGGTGACATCTCGAACAGGGGAATTCAAAAAATGAACAAAAGAAAATAAACCGACACATGCGAATAAACTACTGATGATTATAATAATTTTCTTCATTTCTTTATTTCTGTCCTTTCTGGGATTCTCCAACATATGTGTCTGATTTTAAAATCAAAAAAACTTTATGTAACAATAAATTTATATATTTTTTTGTTATTAAAAATGATTTCTTTCATAGTATAAATTTAAAATACAAAAAAATAAAGTAGATTTCATAAATTCTTTGACTAGATGAAAAGCTTTTAATTTTAGATAGCTAAAACTATCTATATTATTACAAATAATGGTGGTTATTATTAATTAATTATAATATTTAAACAGTTATTTAATGAATTGTGTTGAATTCTGTCTGTTTAAGCAATGAAAATTGGTGTTATACTAGATAAAGTAAACTCGTTTTGATTTTTCTTTGAAAAAACTCCTTTCACTTCCAATAGTTGATCGATTTCTTTGATACTTCATATAAATAGACAAGACATCCTTAAGGCGAAAACGACTTTTATACACATTTCAAAATAAGGAGGTTTTTTATGGTTAAATCCTATTTTACATTTAATAAAATCCAAGAAAATCCATTTCGTATCATGAATCTGATGGTGCTGATCTTTCTCGTTTTATGGATCGGTTATATCAATCATAATTTTTTGATTTCAAGTTTCTCCTCTCTAGGTATCTTTACCTTCTTTTACTACCAGAACATTCCGATGAAGCAATTATTAAAGCGCCTATTTCTAATTGGTTGTGGTCTATTGCTGGCTTTTACATTAGGGCTATTGTCGACGTATGTCATCTGGCTTGAACCATTTGCTGTTGGAGCAGTTGCTTTTTTCAGTCGGTTTATTTTGCGTTTGTTCCATATTTCTAAACCAGGGGGCTTATTCTTTGCGATGTTAGCGGCTATGGGAACGAGTATGTCCGTTCCATTCTCCCATTTGCCGACAGTGGCTTCTTTTTTCTTTATGGGAGTGGTGTTTGCTTTGATTGCCGCATTTCTGACGAAGAAAATGGATTCACGTCCTGAACAGGAAGTCATGAAGGTGTCATTGAAGGAACGGTTTCACCAAGAACCTTTAGTGATCATCGATTCGATTTTTTACAGCGCTGCATTGTTCCTTTCCGTTTATGTGAGCCATGGCTTGAACATGAAAAATCCTTATTGGCTGACACTGTCTTGTGCCTCGATTTTATTGGCTGAGAATTTAGATGCGATGAAACATCGGCAAGTGCAATATTTGATTGGTTCGATGTTAGGGTTGTGTTTATCGGCTGTCTTATCACTGATTCCTTTTTCCCAACTTGAAACGATTTTTTTAATTACGTTTCTTTATGGTATTTCTCAGTTTTTAGTTGCCCGAAATTATGCAGTAGCGAATATTTTCTTGAACCCCATGGCATTGATGCTTTCGACACTGGTCAGGAACACGTACTTGATCTCATTGATCGAGTATCGTTTTATTGGTATCGTCATCGGTAGTTTCATTGGTCTAGGCGTAGCCTGGGTAATGAATATCGGTCTGCAACATTACTTAGCAGTTGTGAAAGAAAAATATGAAACATAACAAAGAAAGGCGGTCACGACAATGAAGTCGGATCGCCTTTCTTTGTTCGTTACTAAAGCTGTTCACCATTCGTTTCAATCACTTGTTGGTACCAAGCAAAGGAATCTTTTTTCAAACGTTGTAAGGTTCCTTTACCATTATTATCTTTATCGACATAGATCATGCCGTAGCGTTTCTCCATTTCACCAGTACCGAAGCTAACGATATCGATGATTCCCCAAGGTGTATAACCAATTAATGGTACGCCGTCTTCGACTACTGCTTTTTTCATTTGTTCGATATGTTCTCTTAAATAATTGATCCGATAGTCATCATGGATCTCATTTGAATCAGTTAACTGATCGTAGGCACCAAAACCATTTTCAACGATAAACAGTGGGAGATCATAACGTTGGTACACCGTATTCAATACATAACGTAACCCGACAGGATCAATCGGCCAGCCCCAGTCAGAAGCAGTAATATAAGGATTTTTCACTAGTTTTGCTGAAGGAATATCTTCTGTTTGTTTGCCCTCAACATCGGGAAGGGTTGTGATCGTTCCCGACATATAATAGCTAAAACCGATATAGTCAACAGTTCCTTGACGTAAAATTTGACGTTCTTTCTCACTAATATCGATCGTGAGCCCTTTTTGTTCCCAATACTTTTCTGTGTAGGTAGGGATTTCTCCGCGGACATGGACATCACTGTAGAAGAAACGGCGTTCATTCGCTTTGACTGAAGCAATCAGATCTTCTGGTGCACAGGAATAGGGATAGATTGGAACGTAAGCCATCATACAACCAATCTGAAAATCAGGATTGATCTTTTTCCCTTCATTGACAGCCCAAGCACTGGCAATCAATTCGTTGACCCCCGCTTGGAATACTAGGGCCTCTTTGTCTTGGTCTTCTTCGATGATCATGGCAGAATTGGTCCAAACGTGAACTGGCTCTTGTCCGTCCGCCTGATTATTGATTTCATTGAAGGTCATCCAGTAAGTTACTTTGTCTTTGTAACGGTCAAATACGCACTGAGCAAATTTAACGAATAAAGGAATGACCGCTTTATTGGCAAAGCCACCAAAATCTTCATAAATGGCATAAGGAATCTCAAAATGAGACAACGTGACTACCGGTTCGATCCCATTTTTTAAGCATTCATCAAAAAGATCATCGTAAAATTTTAATCCTTGTTCATTCGGTGTTTCTTCTTGACCAGTAGGAAAGATCCGACTCCATGAAATGGAAGTGCGTAGACATTTTAAGCCTAGTTCTTTAAATAATTGGATGTCTTCTTTGTAACGATGGTAAAAATCAATGGCGTCATGATTTGGGTAATATTCCCCTTCGATGATGCCTTTAGTGATCTTTCGCGGAATCCCATTTCCGCCAGCAGTCATAACGTCAGCGATACTTGGACCTCGTCCATCCATATTCCAAGCACCTTCTGCTTGATGCGCAGCAATTGCGCCTCCCCATAAAAAATCTTTGGGTAACTCTCTATTCATACAAATTCCTCCTAAGTTTCATTGATTCTCAAGTTATATCTCTGTGCGTTGTGCGCGGTTGGAAGCCATGACAAAAGGTAGGTAGATCAAAACGGAAATCGCTAAACAAAGTACGCCTATTACAATCCCCATGATATTCCCACCAGTTCCTAAAAACAAATTGATGATTCCTGGTGTGGTCCAAGGTAAACCAATCGCTGGTGATGGCATGATTGGCCAGACGACTGTGACGAAATAACCGACGAGAATATTGACCATCGGTGTTAAAACAAAAGGAATGATCATAATTGGATTTAAGACGATCGGTAGTCCAAAAATCATCGGTTCATTGATCTGGAAAATGCCTGGTACAAAAGATAGTTTGGCGATTTCGCGATATTCAGGTCGTCGTGAAGCAATGAAAATCGCAATGATCAAGCCTAAGGTCATACCCGTTCCACCCATGTTTGCAAACATATCATTCAAGATCCCCCAAGTTTCTTTGTAAGGGACATCCCACAGCGAACCACCATCATTGATGAATTGGAGATTGGCTAAGTCCTGCTCGGTAAAAATCGCTGAACGAACAGCATTCAATGTGTTTGGACCATGAATACCAATAGAAAATAGCAGTGTCTGAATAAAAGCTAAGAGTAGGACACCAAACACATTCCCACCTAAGTCACGTAAAGGTGCTTGGATACCGGCATAAATCAACTCGTTGATTCCTTCAGGCGCGATCATCAAGACGAAGAAGTTGATCAAAGCTGACATAGAAACAACGATAATGATTGGGATCATTCCAGAAAAAGAGCGAGAAACAGCTGGTGGAACGAGTTCAGGCATCTTGATTTGTAATTTCTTGACTTTGAATAATTTCGGTAAGAATTCGCCAACCAAGCAAGCGACAATCATCGCAACGAATAAACCTTGAGCACCCAAATATTGCGTCGAGATGACATTCATTTCATCGACTGCAAACGAAGTAGGGTAAAAGATCATAAAGCAAGCGACACTAGTTAGCCCAACTAAGGTTGCATCCGCTTCGAAATGCTTTGCTAAAAGCTGAGCGACTAAAAAAGCAATAAACAAACTCATGATATTGATTGTGCCATTTGCTACAGAAGCAAGGACTTGTTGCGCACTTTCTAAATTTGGAAAGATACGTGAAAGTTGAAATAATTGCACGATAAAACTGTCTTTTGAAAATAAAATATTATTGACTAAGATGACTAATGAAGAAGAAATCGTCAGTGGAAAAATAAGCATGAATGCATCTCGAACGGCTGCAATATGTCGCTGGTTGTTTAACCGTGTTGCAATAGGAACAAGACTCCGATCTAATAAATCATTGAATTTTTGCATAAGAATAACACCTTTCGCTATATGATGGATTCATTATAGCGAAAGGTGCGAAAGAAAAGTAAGCGCATTCTTATTTAGGATGAAAATTTGGAACAATGAAAATTATTTCGTGGTAGGAACGCAGTGTTCCAAATCGAGGGTAGCATCATTCCTCCTCTAAATAACCGATCAGTGTTTCAAGAATCGCCATAGAAGGCAGCTGGCTAGTCAAATCAAGAAAGATGTCTTTTCGTTCTTCTTTAATGGCGTAGTCAATCGAGTAATCACACAATTGAGCCAACGAGCTTTCTTTATGAGCCGTGATACAATATTTATGCACGCTATCCGCATGAGCTAAACCTGAAATTACTTCGATCAGTTCTTTTGTTTCACCTGAAACACTCAAAAAGACTAACGCATTCTTTTGATCTGGACGTAGAAAACTACGAATGGGGTAAGTCAGTTCATCTAAGCTAATACAAAAGTAACCGATATTCGCTAATTTTCGTGCTACATACTGTGCTAATGCTCCCGAAGCCCCCATGCCCATAAATAGGATAAAATCAGCTTGACGCAATGTTTTTGCCATTTTTTTTATTTGATATTCAATATCGGGATGAAAAATCGTCATGTTCAACTGATTGATTCGTTCTTCTAACATTAATTGCTTGTCATCTGTTTCATAATGAGCTTTTCCCAAATGGTTTTTAATATAAAAACGAAATTCCGGAAACGAATCAAAGCCGACCTTTTGGATAAAACGAAAGACAGAGGTTGAAGAAACATGCGCATCCGTAGCAATATCTCGTACCCGCATATATGGTATTTTCTCAAGGTTATTGACGATAAACCGATAAATCTCTTGTTCAACGGCAGACAATTTATTTAAGTTGAGATTTTCAAAGATAGCCATGTGTTTACCTCAAGATTCTTTTTCTTTAGAGTATAGCATGATGGAGAGGTTTTTTCTAAAACTTCTTGAAATGACATCGTGAGAAGTCTACCCATTAAATCGCTTCTCTAACTTCTCTTTATGGTGATGAATGATTTCTTCGAATGTTAAGTCATATTTATCAGCAAGAATCAGAATATTATCAAAGACGTCACCCAATTCCTCCATCAGATTTTCCTTGTAAAAATCAATTGTTTGGACAGATTCATCCGGACGATCTCGACCGATTTCGAGACTTCGAACCGCTCTTGAAACTTCGCCAACTTCTTCAGTTAAAAAGCCGATACGGATAAATGGATCGTAGTCGTACCACTTTCTTTTTTTATAAAAATCAACTACCCAGTCATTGTATTCTTTCATATTCATGTTGAGGTTAACCACCTTTCAATTATATAATAGCATAAGCTGAAAAAAATTTGGAAGGGGTTTCGGAAATGAACATTGCAGTCTATTGCGGAGCAAGTAAAGGGAATTCTCCAGAATTTGAACGAGTAACGAGAAGCTTAGGTGAGTGGATCGGAAAGAATGAGTATCAGTTGGTTTATGGTGGTGGAAATGCTGGATTGATGGGGATTATTGCTGATTCAGTACTAGGATCTGGAGGGAAAGTTACAGGTATCATGCCTGACTTTTTGGCAAAACGAGAACTAGCAAAAAAAGATGTCACCTCTTTGATGATCGTGTCGTCGATGCACGAACGGAAACAAAAAATGATTGAATTATCAGATGTGTATATTGCACTGCCCGGCGGTCCTGGAACCATCGAAGAAATTACTGAAGTGATTTCTTGGGGAAGAATCGGCCAGCATGTCAATCCATGTGTGTTAATGAATCACCAAGGTTTTTTCGATCCATTGAAGCAACAGTATCAATCGATGGTCGATCAAGGATTTTTAACAAGAGAAGACTTCGATAAAATTTTGTTTGCGGATGCACTGACAGAGATCCAGCCTTTTGTTGAACAGTATATTCCGCCTAAAATCAGGGAGTATAAATAAAGCTATTACTTGAACGTATCCCTTTCACAACGACTAAAATAGTTGACTGCGCCAACCGAGCATATTTCTCCCGTTTAGAAAAAATTCCTTTAGTATACCATTATTTTATAGATAGGCTTCTTTTACGATTGTTTTATATTTGCCAGAGAAAAGATTGACAATTACTGGTACGTTCTATAGAATAAAACTATAAATTTAACAGAAAAAGGTGATGAATCCGGCATATCAGATGTTATATAATCAGTAACATGGGTATGACTGGAAGCGAGTAAATAAAATCAATTCAATAGGTAAAAAATTTAGCTGAGATCCAGCTTTATTTAGTGTACCTATGTATTTGATTTTATTTTACTCGCATCTTCGCCTTATGCAGGGAAGCCGTAGAGTAAAATCTACGGCTTTTTCTTTTGTTCAAATTTATAAAAAAATAATGAGGAGATGGAAAACAATGATTGAAACACTTTTAAACAAACCAACACTTTACCAAAAAACGAAAGGTGCATTTTGGGATGATCGTCACATCTCAAAACAAATGTTACAAGCACATCTTGACCCTGAATTTGAAGGCGCAAGTCGGAAAGCTGGATTTATTGATGAATCTGTTCGTTGGATCAATGCAGTAATTCCGTCAAAAACCTACCCAACGTTATTAGATATTGGCTGTGGTCCGGGAATCTATGCAGAAAAATTTAGTCGATTAGGGTATGAAGTAACGGGGCTTGATTTTTCTAAGCGTTCAATAGCATATGCCAAAAAATCCGCGGAAGACCAACAGTTACCGATTACGTACCATTATGCAGATTATCTGACAATGGATCTAGATAAACAATACGATATCATCACGATGATCTATTGTGACTTTGGGGCGTTATCAGCGAGTGATAGAAAAAGATTATTAGAAAAGATTTATCAGCATCTAAAACCAACAGGAAAAGTTTTATTGGATGTTTTTTCGATGGCAAGTTATCAATCATTTGAAGAAAAGCGAGTTTGGGATACTTGTCCAGACGGAGGATTTTGGACAGATGAACCCCATGTGGCATTGCAATATAATACAAAATACAACGAACGTGTAACTTTAGAACAAACGACGATCCTTACCGATCATGAAAACAAAAATTATTATCTATGGATGACGTATTTCACAAAAGAAACTCTGCAAAAAGAAATGGAAGCTGCTGGTTTTGTTGTTAGTGGGTTTTACGGGGATGTAAAAGGAAGTCCTTATGATGAGAACTCGCCGACAATGGCTGTCTGGTTAACAAAAAAAGAACAATAATTGCTTCTTAATTTGGAGTAAAGGTGTTCAACCTTAAAAGATAAGAAGAGAGCTACAAGAACCTGTTGCTAGGTTTTGTGGCTCTTTTCTTGTTTTTTGATTTTATATACTGTGTGATTACGTCTGTCTACTTAATTTTTAAGAAGATAGGATCAGATACACAATTTAATCGTCTGTATAAGTTACTTCATAGATGTCCGTTTGTTGTTGCAACAAATGATTGATCCATTTGCCAAAATTGATGACATAGTCAAAACTTCCACTTAAAAGTAATTCTGCATGTTTTTCCTTATATATTTGGTAATAAAATAATCGGTCTTGATCATTAGCATAAACATCTTGATGGTAGTCAAGAATGTTATCTTTAAATGTTTGTATAGAGCTAACATGTTCAAAATACAGATTGAATCTTAGCGTATAAGGTGATTTGTTGATAGCAGAATCATTCTTGTCCATAAAAAAAACAAGTTGATGGCCCGCAATAAAGTCTAAAATATTATCCGTTGAAAAATACCATTTTCCTCCTATTTTCAAACCTATCAGTTTTCCAGACTTAATGTAGTTGCGGATAGAACGTGTGGTAACATCTAACATATCAGCGACCTCATTGACAGAGTAATAATTTTCCATTAAAAATACCTTCCTTAAACGTTAATCTATCGTCTCTACATGAGAGGACAGTTGAATGATTTTATTCGCAAAAGCTTTATTCTCTTTATCATGGGAGGTGAATAAAATAATTTTATTCTGGTGCATGTTAATAAGTGTATTAAATATGGCATCCGCAGAGTCTTTGTCGATACTACTCGTACTTTCATCTAGAATCCATATCTTGCTGTCTTGGAGCATCATGCGAGCAATAAACACACGTTGCTTTTCTCCTCCTGAGAGATTGGCGCCATTGTCAACGATTAAAGAATCCCAGTTTTTATTTTTAAAAATCGGTGCAAGAAGTGATGATTGTTTCAACGTTTCTTTTTTCTCGTCAGAAATCGTCTGACCGAGAGTGATATTGTATTCAAGAGTATTTGAAAAGAGTAGAGTCGCTTGAGAGAGATAGGTCATCTGTTCCCTGACTAACCTTGTGTCTAATTGTTCAATAGGAAGATCATTGATATATAGACCATTGCTTTCATAAAACCCCAATATTGATTTTATCAGGGTTGATTTTCCAGAACCAGAAGGACCTTCGATGTAACAAATGTCTCCTAAATTCAATGTTTCAGTCAATGATAGATGGATTCTTTTTGCATTTGATGTCATCGTGATTTGCGGATCTTCAAATTTAATGCTAGTGATTTGGCCAATTGGTGTGCCAGATAAATCTTCTTGATGAAGTTCTAAGTTTTCTTGAACAAATTGTTGGTTTGCCACGACCGTTCGATAATCGACATTGATTTTGGATAAATCAGAAAGTGAAGTGAAGAAAATAGGCATTAGTATACTGACTACCATCATATTATTTAATTGGAGCTGTTGATTATACACCAAGTAGCTGATCGTTATAAAAATAATATTTTGAGAAAGTTGATTGATGAATGAGACAGTATAACTAGTGATTTGGGCAAATTTATTTGTTGATGCCAAACTTGAATACATATTTTTGATGGTTGAGAAAGTTAACTGTTTCACGAAATCAAAATTCGGCAACATTTTAAATTGTTCTGGGTTTCCTAGTAGTAGAATCAAGTCTTTCTGAGCTTGAGCATTCTCGTCTTGCATTGTCTTGATTCTTAAATTAAGTGTTTTATTGATAAAAATATAAGAAAAAAGATTGATTGGGATCAGGATGAGTGTGATTAAAAAAATTACTGAATTAAGTGAAAAAAATATACTTAAGACAATGAGAATAGAGATGGTCGATTTTAGTACTAAAAAGAAACTAGTTGTCATAAATGTGTACGTTGTATCCACGATTCGAAAAATTCGAGAAACTAAATTTCCGGATTCTAAATTGATATATTTCTCAAATTTTAATGTATATATTTTAGATAATAGAGTGGAAAAGGAAGTTAAATTGAACTTTTCTGCAAAGTTTTCCCGATAAATGATCAGACAGACTTGGAAAATATATGAAAGTGTCATAGCACCGATTATTAGGAAAATAATAGGAAATATAGAAGAAGCTTGGTAGCTTTGGATACTGTTCAGTATAAATGGTGCAATCAAGGTGGTCAGCACGGTTACTAAGACTAATAACGTTGATATAAAGATATAAATATAGCTTTTCTTTGTAAGGAAGTTCATTTTTTCCGCCCCTTAAGTAAATGTTTGACAAAATTTTATAAAACATATTATACTTTAGTTAGGAAAAAAAGTGAACTATATTTTCATTTTTTTTCTTAAAGCAGAAGGTAAGTGGTAGGTTAGAAACTTAATCTGAAAAAGCAGATAGTTTCTGTTACTTCTTATTCTTATGTTCATTGTATGTCACTAGTTCATAACATAAAGGAGGGGTGCAAATGTTTAAAAAACCTGAATTGAAAAAAATTGTGGGAGCATATACAGCTCCATGTGCTTGTGGTGTTATTTCTGGTCAAGGATCATAAGTAAAAAAGAGAACATGACAGTGATGTCTCTTCCCGACAAGCAAGCTGAGGTCTGCGAAATTTTTTGTGGATTTCAGCTTTTTGAAAGGGCTTTTATAAACACTTCCTACTTATTTTCGGTGCAGAAAGTGGACGCTCCCTTCGATTTTCCCTGCGAAAACGAACTTGTGGTTTAAAAAATGAGGTGATTTTATCCGAATCAAAGAGAATCTTCATGCCTATCAATTCAATGAACAATTTATCGTACATAATGTCCTACGTAGTACATGGATATTAGTTGATCAAGAAGAATTAAACAAAATAAAAAAACAAGATTACAAGCATCTACCAATGGCGACCCAGAAAAAGATGGATCTGTTTCAAATCCTTTTAGAGGACCCGATTGAAGTAGAAAAAGCGGAGCATGGAATACCAGAGACAGCTTATTTGGTTATGACCCATCAATGTAATTTGAAATGTGTTTACTGCTATGCAGAAGCCAGTCCTGAAAAGGAATATGAGGATAGTTTAAACTTTGTCGAATGGATCGACGTTCTCAATCAATTGAAGGATTGTGGTGTAAAGAAAATTATCTTTACTGGCGGTGAGGTTGGGTTAAGTAAGGATGCGCTAAAATATATCGATTATGCCAAAAAAATTGGTCTAACCATTGGTTTGATCACGAATGGGACTTTAGTACGGAATGCAAAAGATGCAGCATTTCTAGCTGAAAGATGTGATTCGATCACCATCAGCTTAGATTCGATCGACCAAGTCGCAAATGACAAAAATAGAGGAAAAGGTTGTTATCGCATAGCAATGAGAGGGATTCAAAATCTATTAGACTTGAATTATCCAAATATTGCAGTCAATACGATCATTACCAATAATAATTTCAATAATATTGATGAAACGGTAGAATTTTTAAAGAAGAATAACATCAATTATAAGTTAGGCGGATTCAGTGAACTAGGACGTGCAAAAATGGCAGAGATTTCTTTAACTGAGAGTGAGAGAACGGAAATCGAGTTAAAACAAAAGAACAAAAATCGGTCTCCATTTTTAAAACCCTTCGCCATCAAAGAATCCTGTGGACTTGGTGTGGGAGAATTTGCGATCAATCCTGTTGGTGATATATTTGCCTGTAAACTGTTAGAAACTGCTGACTACAAACTGGGAAATATTAGAGAAAAGCAACTTAGCGAGGTTTTTGGCGAAGAGAATATTGCTTTTATTCGCTCTCAAAGCATCAATCATCTAACAAAATGTAACGATTGTTCATTCCGTTACTTATGCGGTGGAGGATGTCGTGCACATCATTATTATGCAACCAATGATACCCAAGGTGTAGACGAATCAGAGTGTAATTTGATCAAAGAAATCTTAAAACACCAAATGGTTCGTAGCTGTACAAATGAATAACGAAAAGAGTGGAAGACATGAAACTCAATGAGAACATCACTTATGAAAAAATGGGAAATGACTTATACATCATGGTTGAGGATGAACGTTTTGTTTTAGACAATGACGTAGCAATTGATGTATTTGATTTGTTAAAGGTTGAGTCGACGAAAGAAAAAATAAAAGCTTTTGTGCGAAACAAGTATCGTTTAGATAAAGAATTTACAGATGATGAAAAAGATGGTTACGTAGAGGAATTTTTGACCGTACTTAAAATCAATGGAATCATTACTGGATCTTGACGGTCGTTGAATCTAATAAAATAAGCAGCAGCCCACACAATTTGACGGGCTGCTGCTTATTTTTTTCGAGAGGAAACAGTTTTGTTCTGCTCTCGTTTTTAGTGATGCTAAAAGTGGCACGTCATTGACACTGCATGGACGAAAAGTACTAAAAATTACTTCCCCAAACAATTTTTAGTCCCGATTATTTCATCCATATTAATTGTATCCAGGATAGCTGCCATTCGTTCGTTTATCAACAATCTATTTTTTGTTACAATATAAGATAACGAACCAATCTATATTGTATTACTAAGCTATCCATTATCCAGAGTATAACATCTTTTTCCTTTCGCTCTATTTATTATTTTTTCTCAAAATAAAAAAAATAGTATACTAAATCAATTGTTTTATTATTGATAAATTATCGAGTTCACCAATAAAAAATACGTTTTAATCTTATGATAGACTGGTCGAAAATGGATAAGTAAGCAATATTTTTTGACTTGATTAGTACAGACATGAAAACAGATCATGTTTATGGATGAGTAAAAAAGTTGCTTTTTGCTTTCTTTTAATGGATTATAAAAATAGATGTTTTTGTACTTTGTTTATTCTTTTTAAAAATCAGATAAATCTTTGATTAACAATAAAATTAATACAGTTTTTTTCTTTGTTTTAATTTTTCAATTGCGTAGATAGACTGGAGGAAAAATGTGATCGAGTTAGTGAATGTGTCGAAGCAGTATGAAAAGACCAAGTCGTTGCATAAAATTAGTTTTACAGTTGAACAAGGGGAAGTGATCGGGATTGTTGGGAAAAGTGGTTCTGGGAAATCGACCTTGTTACGTTTATTGAATTTGATGGAAACGCCTACTGAAGGCACGATTAAACTAAATGGTGTAGATGTCCAGTCATTATCAAAAAAAGAGCGCCGACAGCAACAACAAAAAATAGGCATGATCTTTCAACATCATAATCTACTTGAAAATTTACGTGTTTATGAAAATATCGCATTGCCTTTAAAGCTACAGAGGAAGAAAGATCCTAAGAAAATCAATGATCTACTCGATTTTGTTGGCATGAGTCATAAAGCAGAAAGCTATCCAGTCAAACTTTCTGGCGGAGAAAGACAACGGGTTTCTATTGCAAGAGCGTTAAGTAGAGATCCACATTTGTTACTTTGTGATGAAGCAACTAGTTCTTTAGACGAAGAAAATACAGAAAGTGTGGTTCGTTTATTACATAAAACACATGCCGAGTTTCAACCGACTATTTTTTTTGTTAGTCATGAACTTGAAACTGTCAAACGCTTATGTAAACGGATCTTAGTCATGGAAAATGGGCATCTGATCGGTGAATTGACGAATGACCCAAAACAGTACGAGGAAGATGAACTAACTTATTTTGAAAAAATAAAAAGGAGTTTGACTGATGAACTTGCCCACAGCATTGATTGAATATTGGCCGTCTCTAATCAATAGTTTGAAAGAAACGGGCATCATGATGGCGATTTCCATGTTCGTTTGTGTGTTGGGAGGTTTGCCAGTAGGATTAGGTCTATATTTGACGAATCCCAAGGTCAGAGGGACACACCCTTGGTTATACTGGTTGCTCAACTTCATTGTGACAGTCGTTCGCTCGTTTCCATATCTATTATTAGTGATCGCGTTGATCCCAGTTACGCGATCGATTTTAGGAAGGGCTTTTGGACCTGTTCCTTCATCCATACCACTTAGTATTGTGGCAGTCGCGATTTTCGCTCGCTTAGTTGAGCAAGTGTTGTTAGATGTACCTGAAGAGATCTATGCCTTATCGAATTCATTAGGTGCTTCCAGATTTCAATACATCTGGCACTTCTTATTTGTTGAAGCGCGAAGTGGCTTAGTGTTGGCTTATACCACGACAACAGTTAGTATGATCTCTTATTCTACTGTCATGGGTGTCGTAGGTGGTGGCGGGATCGGTGATTTTGCTGTCCGTGTCGGCTATCAACGGTATGAGTATGGAGTCATGTATGTTGCTATTGTGATCATGATCGCTTTGGTCTTTATTTTACAAATGTTTGGAAACTTTGTCGCACAATCATTAGATAAACGAAAGTAGGAGAAAAGTTATGAAAAAGTTTTATTTATTTGCATTTGCTTTAGTTGGTGTTCTAGTCTTAGCAGCCTGTGGTGGAAGCAATGAAACCGAAGAAAGCAAAAAAGAAATCACTGTAGCGGTTCAATTGGAATCCTCAAAAGATATTCTAGAAATTGCCAAAAAAGAAGTAGAAAAATCAGGCTACACGATCAATATCATGGAAGTCAGTGATAATGTTGCTTATAATGATGCCGTCCAACATAAGGAAGCAGATGCAAACTTTGCGCAACACGAACCCTTTATGGAACGATTCAATCAAGAAAAAGACGCTGATTTAGTAGCAGTCCAACCAATCTATTATTTTGCCGGCGGATTTTATTCAAAAGAATATGATGATGTCAATGATTTGCCAGAAAATGCAAAAGTCGGTATTCCTAGCGATCCAACAAATGAAGGTCGTGCGCTAGCGATTTTGAATGAGAATGGGATCATTCAACTGAAAGACGGAGTCGGTTTTGATGGTACAGTCGCAGATATTGTGGAGAATCCTAAAAATCTTACGTTTGAAAGTATTGATCTTTTGAATCTAGTAAAAGCTTATGATGAAAGTGATATTGCGATGGTCTTTTGTTACCCAGCTTATCTGGAACCAGCAAACTTGACGACAGAAGATGCCTTGTTACTTGAAGACGAAGCAGCAAGCAAACATTATGCGTTGCAATTGGTTACCCGAGAGGAAGAAAAAGATAGCGAGAAAATCAAGGTGTTGAAAGAAGCGATGACTACACCAGAAGTCGCTGACTACATCAAAAATAATTCAAAAGGCTCAAATATCCCAGCATTTTAAACAACGTGCTCACCATAACGAAAAATGTTGTGAGTGATACCTTTAGGTGTTATGTTCTGATAGATTGATTTTCTTGAATGATTTCTAAAATAAAATTCAAAAAAATACAGCCTTGTGCTGTATTTTTTTATTTTATCCAAGAAAAGGAATAATTGAAATCATTCGATAAACTTAGTGGACTGTTGATTTTTTGCGGTTATTATCCATTATTTATTTTTGTTCATCGTTATGTTTCCATAAAAATATTTTTCCAGAAAAAAGTGTTTTCTTGTTGATATATTTATCAGTTATTCTTTTTAAAGAGCGAGATAGATTATGTTTTATGGTTTACTGTATAACGAACTATCCGCTAAAAAAAATCAATAAGGAGCTTGAGATGAAAAAAAACAACTTGAAAAAAATTGCAGCAACAAGCATGTTACTTCTTACATTAGGAGGACCAGTCGTAACTTCTGCAGCAAGCCAATCAACAGGTGATTCGGCGAATATCAGTAATCAGGTAGAAGAACAGTTAACGATCAAAAACGGTGATTTCAATGATGGTTTGAACCATTGGATCGTGTCTAGTCCAGGTACACAGAATCCAACAATCGAAGAGCTAAGTGGGAATAAATATGCGGTTGCCACTTATGGAGAAAATATTCATCAATATTTGGCACTGAAACCAAACACGACCTATACATTCGGCTATGATGTGGCAGGTAGCGCTGATTTTCCAGCAAAAGTTGAATTTGGTACGATGAATCATGACGAAGGTTTTATTTCATTAGAAGAAACCTCCCATAACAATGAAAACTGGACACGCAAAGAATTTACGTTTACTACCCCTGATACAGAGAATACATACATCATTCGTTTTTCTTCGACAGGAAATGGCTGGGCGAAATTTGACAATATCCAAGTAGAACCAGAAAAAACAGAAACAAGTTTATTGACTGTAGGAACACAAGATCGCGAAGCTTATGCGTATTTAAATCTAGATGCAGAACGTTTCAATAGTTCAGAACGATTGATGGTCTATGTTGATGGCCGTTATCATTTTGAAACTTACAAAGGCAAAGCTTACTATTCATTTACAAGCAAAACCGATGAAGGTACTCAAGTACGTCGTAGCATTTCCGGTGTCAAAGGACAAGTGATCGAAGTCTATACCGCACCAAATTCACCTGGTCACAGCTCAACAGGCAAGCGCTTGTTAGAATCGATCACATTAGAAGAAGATTTAGCAGTGGACACTTCTTTATTAGAACATGCGGTGAAGAATATTCAATTAACAGGAAACAGATTAGACGTTGATTTTGATCGTGCAAGCTTCGAAGGGAACAACCGAATGTTCATTCGTAAAAATGGTGCCTATGTCGCAGAAATCTATAAAGGTAAAGTTTATTATGCATCAGTTCGTGAAAGAGCAGAGGACAGCGTAAAAGTTAGTAAAACAATCGATTATAAATCTGGCGATGTGATCTCAGTTGAATTAAGCAGTGGAACACCTGGTGGTTCATCGAATTCGTTGCAAGTATTAGCAACGTTTGAAGTAGAATAAATCGATCAGAGGCAGAAACAACAGGAGATATCTTCTAAACATAAGGCGGCAACTACAAAGATTTCGTAGTTGCCGCCTTATTTCTCGGGAAATGTGAACAATTGTAATGATATAGATAGCTTATAAAAAGTGTCCAATGGATTTACTGTCATTATTTTGTCGGAAAATCAATCAATGACACAAATCAAACTAAAAAATAAAGGGATAAATCGAAGACTAATGCGTAACTGGAAGTTTAAATTTTATTGAACGAAAATCTTGGCTATTTGGGTTAAGTAAATCACGTAGATAATAGTATTCGATATTAATTGTTTGGACGTTAGTGTTTTTCATATCTTCATCTAATACAAAGTATGCCTCGACAACACCTGTTGCTCCAATTTCTAAAGGATCAGTTTCCGGTTGATTGCCTGGTTGGCTCTGTATTGTAGGCTCGACATGGATATTATCTTCTGTAGTAATCTCAAAGTTTCTGTAGAACTTCGATCCATTATTAAAATCTTTTATTGAATGGTTTGTCATGCGAATGTCAAGTCTAATGATAGTATCTATAGGATAAGCCAAGTACTCTTGTTCTTGAATGATATCATTAGGGTGGGCACTGGATTTAATAATTTCGATAGTAACTGCAGGTTCTCCATTTAAGTAGATTGTGGCCGGATCGTTTAATCCATGAAGTGTTGTCGTATCATTTGATGATTCGCTCTCTGAATCTGAGTGATCAGAGGGTGTTGCGGATGATTCATTATCTGTAGTTACTGTACTAGCGATTACCGAAGAGTCTGTGTTTGTGGTACTTGTAGATTTGCAGCTTGTTAATGTAACCAAAAAAAATAAGCTACTCATTGTTAAAAAAACCTTGTTTTTCATATACTCGTGAACTCCTAAGTGATAGATATAGTTTGAATACATATTATTATAACATCAGTATTTTAACTTAGTACAGGCATTTATCACTCATCCAGCAGAAAGCTTACTAAAGGGCTGACAATGGTATTTAGTCGCAGATGGAGTAGAAGATTTAAAAGATCCAGAAGGTCAAACGCAATATGAAATTGATGCGAGAATTAATGTTGCTTATGTAAGTTTTACAAGTAGCGAGGGCTATTTATACGATGCAAACTCATTTATAGAAGCTCAAAAGGAAATCGTCATTATGGATTTGAAATTCAATGTCAAGGCGTGTAGTATAAAGATGCTTATACGAGTTTTTGGAATTGGACAAATCAATTTACCGATGTATTTTTAAGTTAAATAAAAAAGATTGTTCCTAATATTTTTTTCTCGATGAATCTCGAATATAAGTAATTTTCAAAATTTAATAAATTTTTTAGAAAAAGGAATTTTGTTAATTGTTTTTTGTATTATGAGATTATTATTAATAATGTTATGGTAAAGTAACTTTGCATGTAACAATAATTTTAAAATTAAAGGAGGGAGATCATGCTTTATTCACCCTTACATGAATGTGATGTTCCATTCTTTCGTTAAAACAAATACAAATTAACGGAGGAAAAGACTATGATTATTGAAGAATACAATGATAAACATTTGAAAGATATTACTACCATCTGGAATGACGCGATTACCTCGGGCAAGTATTTTCCACAAGAAAATACTTTAACAGTAACAGAAGCAAAAGCCTTTTTTGAAAGCCAAGACTTTACTGGAGTTGCTATGATCAATTCTGAAGTAGTTGGAGTTTATATTTTGCACCCCAACTCAATAGGAAGACTTAGTCATGTCGCAAATGCTTCTTATGCTGTCAAAGAAAGTGCTAGAGGGAACAAGATTGGGAAGCAGTTAGTTTTACATTCTATTGAGACCTCAAAAATACTGAAATATAAGATACTACAGTTCAATGCAGTCGTGACAACAAATCAGTATGCTATCAAATTGTATGAAAAAATTGGATTTACTAAAATAGGCAAAGTTCCAAAATCTTATAGAAATATTTCTGGAGAATTTGAAGATATACTACTCTATTATATTGATTTAGAATAAGCTTATATTATAAACGAAGGAGCAAGGGTACTTGCTCCTTTATTGATTTACAGTCATTATTAAGAGCAGTCAGTCAAAGCTGAAAATATCTCATAAAATATTTCATGGGGTGTTTTCCACAGCAGACACTTTCTGAAATAGCAGAAGGAGTGGTGGCTCTTTTTGAAGCGAAGCCGCTTGGCTTGCTATTTTCTTATTATAAATTATAAAGATACAGAATTTTCCAAAGTGAACAAAAATTTACTTTGGTTTTTTTAATTCTAAAATATTTAAGCAAATATATATAAATTTCTCCGATTAATTAAACTAAAAAGTTATTAATAATATGCGTTATAATAATACTGATAAATTAAATAGAGGTGTTCAATATGAAAAAAATAGTACCAATCAGTATTTTATTATTAATTCTTCTTACCGGATGTGGATCAAAAAATACTGAAACAGCTCAAGCCACCAATAGTCAAATAATTGAAAGTAGGAATAAAAAAGAATCTTCATCTAATACAAGTGAGAATCATTCACAACAATCAACTGTTCAAAAATCAGAAGAAACAACTTCTACTCTTTCACAAAGCAAGACAATAGAGTCTACTGTCTCAGAGAGTGAAATAACTGAAAGCGAACAGTCAACAACGATTCCAGAGGATTCAGCAACGTCCTCAACAGTACCCTCGGAATCCATAAATGATCCATTAAGTGTTTACTCAGACGAACAAATTGAATATGCACGTGTCTGGTTAACTATTAATGGTACAGCTTATAAAAATGATTTAGGTAATGCAGGTTTTACATTGAATGTTAACCATTCTCCAGCGGGTACAAAAATCAATCCTTATGACGAAAATAGCATAGTTTATCCTCAAGAGACAGTAACCTTAACCGGAAAATATGGGTATCAAGGTTTAGTTGTTTACTCTAGTAACCATGATGGTTCAATAATGTATTATCCTGTACCAAGCCACTTTCAACAGTCTGATGATCCAGTTACTATGAAGCAGGAAGAACAGAAAATACTCGACAATGCGCAGAGAATAAATATACCTACTGGAAATACAGAAGATATCCAGATGTTGATCAGTGCGATGAATATATTTGACTAAGTAAAAAATAATATATATATAAACAAACAAGTACCTTGTTCTTTAACATGGTACTTGTTTGTTAGCTTAAGTGGGATTTTATTCATAATATCAATGCGTAACTGGAAGTTTAAATTTTATTGAACTAAAATGTGGTTATGATTTTAAGGTATAACCCCATCTAAGAAAAAAGAGGATACAATATCATTAATATACCTAGTGTAAGGTGGACTATAAATCTTTTATTTGTATTTTTCATAAAACTTGCCTGAAGTTTTTCTGAAACCCAAACAAATTGTAATTCGTTTTTGGAATGGTCTATTAAATACTGTTTAAATATTTCGGGTTCATTTTTTTTGGATTTAATTAAGTAAAAGCCTGTAATAGCACTGATGGTAAGGGCTACTCACAAATAGGGAACTATGTAATTCAAATTTTTAGGAACGTCTTCAATAGGGAAAAAGTATCGAATGACACGTGCCAAAATAAAAAAGACAATAACGTAAACGATAAATGAAAATTTTCTTTTTAGAGCAAAAGAAGGGTCCTTTTTTTCATAATATTGTGAGATTGCTTTTTTTCGTCTCTTTTGTTCTTGTTCAGTCAGGTTTGGAAAAGCACGCTCTCCTTCTTGTTTATATACAGCCATGATATCTGAATACTCCTGTTGGATCTGCCTGACTTTGTAGATTGTATACATAAAAATACCATAATATATTAAAGTAAACATAAATTTAATTAAAAGCATTATTTAGTTCTCCTTAAAGCCTTTTTTTAATTATAGCAGACAAAACTTGAAAGTAACTTTAAAAATTTAATAAAAAAACTGCTATTTCTTGTGAACATAAATAGTAGTTTTTTCTATTATTTATTGAAATGTAGATGGAAGTTAATCAAAGAAAACAGATTCAACTTCTTTTTACTTTTTCCTAATTTAAATTAGTTATTAGTTGCTGTCTTCATCTATATATATAGTTATTCAACGTAAATATGT
>NZ_PUAP01000045.1 GCF_002947535.1 Enterococcus mundtii | reverse complement strand
ATTAAAGGCATGGAAGCCATCCGAGGATTATATAAGAAAACCCGAAAAGAAGGCACTCTCTTCGGGTTTTCGGTCTGTACTGAAATCAAGATATTATTGGGAATCCCAGCTTAAATCATAGATACCGTAAGGGATTTTATTCTTTATTTAAAACTTTGCAACAGAACCGTTCGTCGAAAGTTCTCATTGGTTGAGGATAGGCATGTTCAAAACAATCAGTCCGATATCCTTTTAATCCAGTTGCTGCACTATATAAAAAATTTCATCATAGTTTCGCCCTAGTCGTTCCAAAGATTCGATGACAAAAATATCCTTCTTCCTTAAAAAATGAAGTTCTTTTTGCAATTATTCTCGTGAGGTCTTCTTTTAACTACATAAAATTGTAACCACTGGTTTTAAGAGTAGTGTATCATCCCAAATCATATAATTAATTGACTGCGATTGTTATAAAACTCACGGTAAGCCATATAACTAGCAATAAACGAAGAAATCGCAGTAACTGAAATCAACATAAACATCACAACAATTTGGTAACGAATCGCTTGAACAGGATCAATTCCCGCAAAAACCAACCCTGACATCATACCTGGTAGGCTGACAAGTCCAACCGTTTTTGTTTGGTCAATTGAAGGAGCCATGCCCGTTTTGACGCTTTCTCTTACAATACTCATGGACGCTTGTTTTTTATTGGCTCCCAATGCCAATTTTTCCAATACCTGTTGGCGTTGGTCCGTAAATTTTGAATTCAAAGACCGATAGGTCACTCCAATCGCAGTCATGGCGTTGCTGGCAATCATGCCTGTAATTGGAACGATTTGGGAAGGGGACCAGTCAATGACTCCTGAAAAAACAAGAATGAGTAAGGACAAGGCTGTTCCTACTCCAATAGCCGTCGTTGAAATTTTAAAAGAGCGGTTGATCCCCTCACTGCGTGTATGGGCGTTATAAGAAGCGTTGAACACAATGAACAAAACCATCGCTAAAGTGAGAAAGTTGTTATCCACTCGTAATACGTAGCTCAATACATATCCAATAAGGAATAATTGAACGACAGCGCGAATTCCCGCAATAAAAATGTCGTTTCCTAATCCCAATTTCTCTTTGTAATCAATCAACAAGGCAACTATCAAGAGGACAGAGGATAAAAGCAAAGAAAGATTACTGATTTCCAAATTGTTTGTCATTTCGATTCCTCCATTTTTCCACCTTTGATAGTAATCAGACGAGAAGCTTGGTCGATTTCTTCCTGGTTGTGAGTGACGGCCAACACCGTAGTTTGTTGGTCTTTCATCATGTCTCGGACTAAATCAAGGACAATCGCTCTGTTTTCTTGGTCCAATGAACTGGTAACTTCATCCAGGAGCAACACTTTCGGTTGATACATCAAATTTCGGACCAATGCAACCCGTTGTTTTTCCCCTCCTGATAGTTCCTTGACCTCTTTCGATAAGTAAGTTTCAGGTATTTGAACTCGTTCTAACAATTTTTTTGCACGTTCCCGATCAAATCCTTCTTCTCTTATGCGGGCAGGAAAAGACAAGTTCTCTTGAACTGTCTCATCGAATAGAGAAGCGTTTTGAAAGAAATAAGAGACTTCTTTTCTATACTCCACAGGATCGATTTTTTGCAGATCCGTACCTCGATAATAAATTTTTCCGGAAGTTGGGGAAAGCAGCGTACCAATTAATTTCAAAAGGGTACTTTTTCCACTTCCAGAAGGACCAGAAAAAACAATCACTTCCCCTTTGTTTACTGTAAAAGAGATATCTTGAAGGATTTGGTTTCCGTTTGCCTGAAAACCAACCTTCTCTAATTGAAACAATGAATCACTCATACCACATCTCTCCTTTATAAAAAAGCCCTGCACCAGTGGACCATCCATACGGGTGCAGGGCTTTTGTTTCATCCTAGTGTACCTCAGTGTTCGTTTGGATCGTTTTTGGCGTCTTCATGAGTAGGGTGAACCGTTCCTTCAAGGTGATCTGGACCAGCATAAATGGTATACAGTCTGAGCGGCTTATCACCGGTGTTTTCGATGTTGTGCCACATGTCCGCCGGAACAAATACGGCGTCATCATCCATCACTTTTTGTTGAACATGTAAGTTATCTTTAGAAGGCCCCATTTTACACACGCCTTCTCCTTCTTCAATACGGATAAATTGGTCAATGCCTTCGTGCACTTCCAAACCGATGTCATCGCCCGGTTGAATGGACATTACGGTGACTTGCAGTTTACTGCCTGTCCAAATGGTCGTCCGGTAATTATCATTTCCTGTGGTGGCGTCTTCAATATTAATGATATACGGCTTCTTCCCATGATCCTTGTAGTCTATTTCCATCTTCCATTCCTCCTAGTCTTTGTACTGAAACAATGATACCTACTTCTTATTTATAATAATTCTAATTAATGGTACCACATCTAAAATTCTATGCAAAAAAATTGGCTTTTTGGAGAGCGATTCTAAACAAAGACCATATAATGCGCAATTACAATTGGTACCCCTTAATCCTCAGCACATAAAGGAAAAAATATGGAATCAAAAAATAACCGATATGTACTCTGGTTATGACTTGAATCAGGGAGAATTTCAGAGACGACACATCATACTTTTTTAGTTTGCACTTGTAAACTAACTAGCGTACATTAAGTTTATGCTCACTATCAAGCGTTGTCAATCCTTTAGACTCTTATCAATTTCGAAAGAAAGTAGCAAGGTTATTGATTGTGACTGTAAAAGTGGGGTGTTCCTATAAGCACATTAAACTATCTTCTCTAATTTATCATGCTATTTAAATTCTGTTTTTTCATGAGAATTTTTGTCCAAAACTTGTTAAAATGATTTTAAAAAATACTTACATACACAATCCCCAAAAAACACTAATGTCATTTCAGTCAAAAAAGATACCGCAGAAAATTTCCACCTGAGATTCGATACGATATTACTCTCTTGACAGCCAGCTTAATTCCTTAGTTGAATAGATTATTAAAGTGCACAAAAAACAATGCGGCGTTTGTTATATTTTCTGGTATAAGCGACGGTGCTATAAACTTTTTTGCAGATTAAAAATCATATGAATTTAACTCCAGTAATAAGAGATTAAGTGCCAATGCATAAATGGAGGCATGTCCAGCACTATGCGAATGCTAAAACATCAATAGTACAGGAAATCATGAAAAGAGTGAATAGTAATAATGCTTAAGGAGAGTGTCATGTTTTCTTGGTTTGTTATAGGAGGTTATATCAATGAAAAATACAGTAGATAATTTGTCGAAAAGTAAAGTTATTTTAATGTGCGGCCCTGCGGGAGCAGGTAAATCAACACTAGCAAAAAAATTTGAAAGTACCGGGATGACAATACTATCTTATGATGAAGAATCATTCAAACGAGGTTTGAATGAACATCCTTTACCTCAGGAGGTTTTAGAAGATATTAAAACCTATCTTGATGAAAAACTAATTTCACTTATCATGCAAAACATTGATATTGTTCTCGATTATTCATTTTGGTCTAGAGAAATGAGAAATGAATATATTTCATTATTAAAGAAATACGACATAGAACCCAAAATCTATTATATAAAGACACCTAAGGAAGTTGTTATGGAACGTATTCGAAAAAGAAACGGAAATCATCAAAATGATATCATATTGACGGAGCAAACAGCTTCCACTTATTATGATCATTTTCAACCCCCAACTGATGAAGAAGGTGAAGTTATAGTAGTCGAGGGATATTAATATTGTGGTTTTAGGCATGGAAATTGTACTAGATGATAAGTTTTGTCAAATTTTTTGAAAGATATACTTCCAACAAGGGGATACCAGCTTCAGGTGATATCATTATTGTCATCTCAGAGCAGGGGGTAGTATTGATTCAGCCGGAAGAATAAGTGGCGATGCAATGAAGACGATGAATGCATTATTGAAATTACAGGAAAAAAACTTACTGAAATACGTTATGTTTATTCTTTTGACAACTCTACTCAATCATGATTATGCAATTAGACACGTTATTTTTTATCATGAATGGATATGTTCCCGTCTACCGATGGTGCTAAAAACGCAGTGAATATGTTTCCGAGAACGAACATACTCAAATGACATTCATTCTGTCCTCTCAAGCCACATCGAGTTGGTGGGATTGATAACAAGGGTGGAAAAGTAGAGGCTGGAAATGGCTTGATATAGCGGTATTTTGAGGATTTTGGAGAGTTGAGATTATTTCTTCTTCCATTTCTAAATCCAATGTTACTTGTTCTGATTCTGGTTCTGTTGGCTCATTTGGGATTAAATCCACTACTAGCGTTGAGTTAGTTAACTTTGCAATTTGTTCTAGTGTTTTTATGGTTGGATCTGATTTTCCTGATTCTATTCGTGAATAATTTGATCTACTCATTTCTAATTCTTGGGAGAATTTTTCTTTTGATTTGGTACCTCTCATCTTTTTTAAGTTTTCTCTAAATGCTAGTTCCAAGTTTCTCCCCCCTGTTTATGTAAATATTTTGCACGTTTTCCATTTAATTATATCGTTACACCTTGTAAATCACAAGTGATTAATCACAAATCACTTGTGATTAGTGATTTTAGCTTTTATCTTAATTTATCAACTGTTTAGAATATTAAGTATGCTATACTAATTAACGGCAACTTGCCCCGTAAGGGGGTGCTATTCATGGAACAAATTATCTCGTTAGTTATCGCACCACTTTTAGTGGGTCTAATAATCACATTAGTTGATCATTGGTTAGATGATTAGACGATAGCAAGCAAGTTGCTGTCTAACTCACACGCTTGTATTCGCAACAAGTGCAAAGAAAAGCCCGACCTACTCGCAATAGGTTGGGCTTTTGTGCTATTCATTAGAACTTATCTCGTTTCGCACATTCATTATAGCATGATTTCAAAATGAAGCCAAGTTGCTGATTCTATCTGTTGTTATTGGTGTTGCCTAGAACGATTCTAAGCACATGTTTAATTTTAAAGTGGGCAATTTTATCTTTAAAATGTCCTACAATGATTCAATAAAAGCATGGCTGCTAGTGAAACTTGCGACCATGCTTTTAAATTTACTTAAATTCTCTTTTTAAAAATGATTCCTGATCATAATACCATTAATGAACCTAGGACAGACAATGCAATATTTGCTGTTTCACCTGTTTTTGGTAAAACTTTCATTTTTCCGTCTAAACCTTTAACTGTAACTGTTCCGTCTTTTTGAACGTCTGCTCCAATTTCTTTAGCTTCAACTTTTTTTGTTGTTCCTATATTCAAAAATCATTTGACGATTAATTATTTTTTAGGTAGCGTATGTTTCAATAAACCAATTGAGTCTATCGTTAATAAGCTAAATAATCAGCGGTTCTGTTGCAAAGTTTT
>NZ_PUAP01000044.1 GCF_002947535.1 Enterococcus mundtii | reverse complement strand
TTCGTTGAGGCACTTTTTTTGTAAAAATTATCCCACTGCTCAGGTCAAAACATTGCTGTCACAACTTCAGTTTTTATTCACTTGCTTGAGTACTGTCAGATAAAGTATCGCTCGTATTAGTTGAAGAAGTCTCACTTGTTTGACTTGTCTCAGATTCTTTTGTTCCACCTAATAGTGCTTCACTGACTAGATGGATATAATTCAACATACCATCTGGATTTGGATGGACTTGATCATCATAGAACCATTCACTATGGTCATTACTATAACCATACCAATCGATCACTGTCATATTGTCATATTTCTTTTCCATTTCTGCGAGCATGGCATTGACTTCATTTTGCCAGCGCTTCGTTGGTACGCGGACATTGACCCAATAAACTTTTCGATCCCCGATCGCGCTCATCAAGCTATCAAATTGCGCCTCAGAAAAAGAGCCATTTGTTCCTAACCCAATTAATACCGTATCCTTCAATAGATCTCTATTTTTCAGTTCTTCGATATAAGGAAGGCTTGTGTAGAGTTGACGACCGACATCGCCATCTACGACTACTTGCGGATATAGTTCTTTTAAATCTGCCGCAGCATCTAACATGACTGAATCACCAAATGCAGTCAGCTCTAATTGTTGGGCTTTTTCCCCTTGCGCTTTGGTCAAATCATATTTATCCAAAATAGCTTGGTCAATAGGTGCTACATTATTGCCTTGATTATTCTGACTTTTTTCAGCTAATTTTTTACTTTCAGCAATATTCTTTTGTAATTGCTCTTGGTCTGCTGTCACAGCATTTTTAGGTGCTGTTACGAACCCGACTAATGCAATCGCTACGACTAAGGTTCCAGGGACCACCCATGGCTTTTTCCAACTGAAAATAGGTTTAGTGAACCAGCCTTTGACGACACGAAACGTTTTACTATAATCAAAGCGTGCCAACGGACGTTCAATAAAGCGGTACGACAGTTCACTGATCAATAAAATCAACGTGATTTCAATGACCGTGTGTAATAACACATGATCAGCGATACCTGATACTTTCGCTTCGTAAAAAATCATCACCGGAAATTGGTACAAATAGATCCCATAACTTCGTTTACCGATCCAACTAAAGACCGGATTCGTCAACCAGCGATTCAAGCTCGCACCTGGATGCGCTGTGACTGCCACAAGAACCATACATAAAAGACTGACTAAAAAGAACCCGCCATAATAGATAAAGCTCAAATGGTCATCTAAGAAAAAGAAAAAGAGGATCAACGTGATCAATGAAGTAAAACCCGCTAAATTCAATACTTTCTTTGCTTGTTTAGGGATATTTTTCTTTAATCGCGTACTTGGCCAAACAAAAGCCAATGCACTCCCCATCCAAATCGAGAACAAGCGAGTATCTGTCCCATAATACACACGGGTAGGATCGCCATTTGGCGAGTATAGCACCATCATCAAAATCGCTGATGCAATGGCTGTGCCCATAATGACATAAAAAATATTTTTTTTCTTACGGACAAATACCATCAGTAATACAAAGATGATCGGCCAGATCAGATAGTTTTGCGCCTCTACTGCTAAGGACCAAATATGGGTAAATGGCGACTCATTTGCAAAACGATCAAAATAGGATAATCCATTATTGATTTGCCACCAGTTATTGACATAGAATAAACTGCTGAGTACAACGCCCCGAAGATTATTCAACAATCCTCGCTGGAATAGCGTAATATATGCTGAAGCAGTAATAAGCAAGAAAACGAGCCCAGGATACAATCGTTTCATTCGCCGAACATAAAATTGCCAAATATTGATTTTACCATTTTGGTCCCACTCTTGTCGTAAGAGATCGGTGATAAGATAACCTGAAACGACAAAAAATATCGGAACTCCGAGGTAACCACCCTTCATACTTGTTGGCAACAAGTGGTATAAAATAACTCCGATGACCGCTAATGAACGAATCCCATCGAAGCCCGTGATATACCGGCTATTTTTTAATCTTTTTTGTTTTTCCATTCAATATTCCAACTTTTCATAAACTTTTTTCATTCGTAATATACGTGCATTACCAAAAAATAGCAAGCAAAAACTTCATAAAAGTTGCCACTTTATACTATAATCCCATAGTTCATCAAAAAAGAACACATTTTTAAGTAACTTTAACAAAATTTCAAATATAACAAGTTAGCTAATTGTTGCTTGGATAGGGTTTCATTATTTTTTATTGTTTTGTATGGATGGGATAGAAGAAAGATGAGTGATTCTCCTTTGCAAGACGAATTCTTCTATTAGACTTTTCATAATACTCCTCTTTTTCTCTGTCTTTGCATGAATCTTTGATCTTGGGAATTCCCCTCTTCTATGATTAACTTTCCTCACTTATGAATACTTATTACGAAAAAACATCACCTGTCCTTTACCAGACAGATGATATTTCTCTTTCGTATCATATATTTAATTTTTGAACCAAAGCTTCAGACATTGTTTGTTTATCTAGTTGGACATCTTTTAAGTAATCATTTAGCTCCACAGAAATTAAAGTAGCAAATTCATTCTCAGAATCAATCGAAAGATCATTGATATTTGTTGGTTTTAGCAAAGACACTTTAACTTTTTTACTACATCATATGGTATTTCCTAAATCCTCTGCAACCCAACGAATCATTCTCTTTCTCCTTTCCTATTGCTATACTGACTGCTTTCTATCCAAGCAATTCGTATAGACAAAAGGAATGAGAAATTTACTTACTCTAGTTTATTCGCTTGTGTCAGTCCTCATGACTAAGACTAGTTGATAGATCAAAATACGCTGTGGCATCTTCCACAAGCTGTTTTCCTTTAGCTATTACATCATCAACTGCATCTTTTCCTGCGACCCAGCGTTTGGGCGGTTGCTCCATATCCATGATAGAAATAAACGCAGTGGCAAATTTGTCACGGTGCCCTGGTTCATTGCCATAAAAATCCTTGACACTTTCTATGCGTTTTTTAGTTTCTTCTGCATAATCCTCTATAGATATTTCAGGAAAGAGAGTCCGCAGACGATCTTTTCCTGGCTTTGTACGAAAGGCTCCAGGTTCTACAATCGTGGTTAAGATTCCAAAAGGCGCTACTTCTGCACCAAGTGCCTCCATCCAACCTTCTAGGGCAAATTTCGATGCTGAGAATATAGATATGAATAGCTCACCCACTATACCCCTTGCAGCACTGATAGTGATCACATGTCCTTGACGCTGTTTCCGCATGACTGGCAAAACAGCTCTAGTTACATTTAGAGTTCCAAAAAAAGTAACTTCCATTTGATCACGAACCTGATCAGGGGTCACTGTTTCAAAAAATCCAGTAGAAAAACGGCCGGCGTTGTTAATTAAGACATCGATACGTCCAAAATAATCTAGTGTTTCATGGATGGCTTGATCGATACTAGCTGAATTTGTTACATCCATAGAAAGTGGAAGCAACCTTTCGTGCTGACCGATTTCTGCTGAAACCGCAGCTGCCTCTCTTGCTGTAGCTACAACTTGATGACCCGCTTTAATGCAGCCTTGGCTAGATCGCTCCCTATTCCACGAGCCGCACCAGTAATAAACCAAACTTTCTGTGTTGTCATACCACAAACCTCTTTCTTAATTTATGTTATAAGAGCCTTCAACTTTATAAAAACTGCTAATTGACAAGCTAGTTTAGGCAAAGTCTTGCATCAAGAAATCTACTACTTCTTTTACTGAATGAATTGCTTTGATAGGTGTAATACCAGTACCTACTGAGATATAACCATCTGTTGTATTTCCTTCAAGCATCCCAATACGCATACCACTTGTTCCACCCATTAATTCTGCTGTTTCTTCCCGACTAGCACCTTGTTCGTCCATTTCAACTAATTTCTTTGCTAACGCCGTAGGCAAAGAACGGTAATAGGCTGGTAAAGTACGAAATAGTAGCAAGTCTTCAGCTGTTGCATCCACAATCATTTGTTTAACATTTTCTGCCGCTGGGCTTTCTTTTGTTGGAATAAAAACACTTCCGGCAAAAATACCTTCTGCACCTAAAGCAAATGCAGCACGAACCCCTCTGATATCACCAATGCCACCAGCAGCCATTAATGGGATCTTGATTGCATCTGCAATCATTGGAATAATTGAAAATGTACCGATCACCCGTTCTGGCACCGTACCACCTTCATCAAAACCAGTTGCTACATAGATATCTACCCCTGCTTTTTCAGCAGCTTTCGCATTTTCAATCGTCGGAGTGATTGGACGATAAATAACTTTAATATTATGTCTTTTTAATGGTGCAAGAAGTTTTTCATTTAAGATTCCCCCCACATGGACTACAGGAACATTTTCTTCAATAACAGCTTCTAAGATTGGCCACGTATAAGTTAGATCTTCAATTGAAATCAAGCTGACAGCAAAGGGTTTATCTGTTAAGTTTTTTGTTTTGATAATTTCATTTCTCATTCTTTGAGCAGTGACTTCTGGTGAATGTGTGATCTCTGTCTGTCCTGCATTTGGTCCTAAGATTCCCAATCCACCTGCATTACTTACAGCTGCAACTAATTCAGCATTTGTAATCCAAGACATCGGGCCTTGGACGATTGGTTTTTCAATATTTAAGATTTCGGCTACTCTGTTAGTCATAATTTTAATCCTCCTAAAAATTTAGTATGCTAACTATTAATCAGTTGGGGTTGTAAAAGTTCCTGTGAAAATACTATCAAACAAGCTTTTATTTAGCATGCTAAATAAAAGCCGAAAAAAACTTAATCTAAGTTTTTTTCCATGCGTTTAATCAAATCTCTGAGTAGTAATCGTTCTTCTTCTGAAATGGATTCAAGCAATGTTTCTTGATGCGCTTTCCACATTTGGTTAACTGCCTTTTCAACCTCTTTTCCTTTATCTGTCAAAAAAATCCGCATGACTCTACCATCCTGTTCATCACGTTGACGATAGATAAATCCGTTATGTTCTAATGATTTCACCGTATTTGATACTGTTGGTGGTTCACACTTTAACCATTCGCTTAGTTCCATTTGTGTGATCCCATCACCAGCCCATAAACGACGCAGTAGATTATCTTGTCCTACATAAAGGTTAAGCTCTCTAAGGCTTTCACTATAATTGCGACGCAATTGCGAAGAAATAGCATCTAAACCCATACGTATTTCACAAGCGACACTAGGTTCCATAGTATAATCTCCTTTACTCCCAAAATACTTAGCCTACTAAACATATCATTCGATAATTTATTTGTCAATGATCGAATTTTAAAATAATTAGTGACAAATAAATATAAACCTTCCTCCATTTAAATAGAAAAATAACATCAAATTATCTCATAGATACATTAAAAGCCGAGTATAGTATACAGTTAAAAATGTGCTATAAAAATGATCAAAAACTTTTATATTTCTGATCATTCAATTAAACTGTATGAAATTGTACAATTTTTTTGTATCAAATACTGAATAAGTTTTTTACCCGCTGATTGTAAAATTAAGC
>NZ_PUAP01000043.1 GCF_002947535.1 Enterococcus mundtii | reverse complement strand
GTGGATGGCGCCTTATTTCTGAAGAGGTTACTTATGTTCCCGCTGGTTATTCGTTTTAGGTGGTGTAGGAGAACTAATGTCCCAGACACTGTTTTTTTATTTTATTTTTTTAAAATACGTTATTTTTAATTTACTTTAAGTGTTTTTCTTATAACGGAACATAACTTAGAATGATAGATAGATTTTATTTGTTGCAAAAAAGTCTCAAAAACATTTTTTTATTAGGGGTTTGCGGTACTTTATTCAAAAACGAGTAATCTTTTATTTTATACTCTAAATTAAAAAACACTAATTCTTATTTAAAAATGTTATATTTTTAATTTTTATTTGTTATGATATCGTTGTGCAAGAGAAAAATACATAGCACGAGATAAAATTGTTGATGGGGGAGATACATACGAATGAAAAGAAATGTTCGTCTAAAGAAATTTTTGGCTGGAGCTGCATTATGCAGTCTGCTAGTAGCGCCGTTGTTTTTGAATGAACAACAAAGTGCAGCCACAGAACAAACAGTCAAAGCAACACCTGATTTTGGTGTAGGACAAGGTATTGAATGGCCAGAACAAGTCGTTGCACCATTTGTGGATATGACGGCTTATACGTCAGGTACAGAGTTATCGAATAATGGCGCGTTGAATCTAGCAGCGATCGCACAGGAGACAGGGCAAAAATTCTTTAATTTAGGATTCATGCAAGCAAAAGGAATCAAAGATGGTAAGATCGATTGGGCATGGGGTGGATTTGCCGGATTGAGCGAGAATGACAGTGATCAATGGCAATACGAAGGAATCAAAAAAACGATCCGTGAATTAAGAGCAGTTGGCGGAGACGCGGCTGTTTCATTTGGTGGATTGAACACTGGTGCTTTCTGGGAAGTTAGCCATGATGAAGATATGCTTTATGAGGCTTACGTAGAAGTGGTCCAAGGATACGGCTTTACTCGTGTGGATTTTGACGTGGAAGCAGGAGCAATGGGTTATGCAGAAAATTTGGTCAATGCAAAAGCAGTCAAACGCCTACAAGATACTACTGGTGTCCAAGTGACGTTGACGTTACCTGTTATGCCGACTGGTTTGATTTCGACTGGACTATCCGTATTACAAGCTTATTTAGAAGCAGGGGTCGATTTGACCAATGTCAATATTATGACGATGTGTTACGGTCCGAGCGTCGTTGATTATGCACAAGGATCATTAGATGCGGTCGATAATACCATGGTCCAATTGAAGAATCATTATCGTCAATATGCTGGTATCACTTTGACTGATGAAGAGGCATATGCAAAATTAGGCACAACTCCTTCGATTGGTTTTGAGAACGAACAACATCCATACTTCACGACAGAAATGTTCAATCAAGTTGTCGAACATGCAAGAGAACGTAAAATTGGCATGGTCTCTTATTGGTCGATGAACCGTGATGCAAAAACAGATGGCGGACAAGGGCAAATAAAGAACCAATTTGAATTCTTGAAAGTGAGTGAAGCATTTGCTGGAGGTAATGATGGTGGCGGAAGCGAAACTCCGGAAGATAAAGAAAAACCATCTGTCCCAACAAATCTTTCTGTTGGCGATATCACGAAAAATAGTGCACGTTTCAACTGGACGGCGGCGATTGACAATGACCGCGTGGCAAAATATAATTTAAAATTAGTAGGAAATGGACAAACTACTAATGTCACAACTACCTCACTTTCATACGCCTTCACAAATTTGGAGAGCAATACAGAATATACCGTAGAGATTAATGCAGAAGATCGCTCTGGGAATATTTCAGATACCGCTAAACTATCATTCGTAACGTTAGCAGACGTAGTAGATCCTGGAGAACCGGAAGAACCAGACGAGGCTCCTGCATGGGAGGCGGCAAAAGTTTATTTAGGCGGAGAAGTTGTATCTTATAAAGGTGCTCTGTACCGTGCTAAGCATTGGACGCAAAACAATATACCGAGTGAATCAGGCCTATATGGTCCGTGGGAATTGATCTCTGGAACTCCGGAAGGTGGTCATGAGATTGAAGCGTGGGAAGCGGATAAAGTATACCTCCAAGGGAATAAAGTGACCTATGATGGTATTGTTTATGAAGCACAATATTGGACGCAAAACAATAATCCAAGTACTTCTGGATTATACGGTCCTTGGAAACAAATTGGTTAAAAATTTCGAATAATAGTTCATACAAAAAA
>NZ_PUAP01000042.1 GCF_002947535.1 Enterococcus mundtii | reverse complement strand
TCAAAGGTCTACGTGATAAACGAAACACAACTGCTTCGATTTACCGTTTGTGATTGCCGTAGCAACTTTTATATCTTAGCAAACTCTCGAATGATTGTCAACTATTTTTTAAAAGTTTTTTGAACTCGTTTTTCACGAGGTCGTTTTAGCAACTCACTTATCATAACTCATCGTTTGTTATTTGTCAACAGTTAATTTTGTTTTTTTCTTTGCGAAATCAACATGTATGAACTAGTTTCTCATAACCAACTTCGTTATATTATCATAAGAAAATATGATTGTCAACAAAACTTTTAAACAAATTTCATGATTGTTTTCATGTTTCAGCAACGTTGACTATACTATCATTAAAAAAAAGATTGGTCAAGGTAAAATTTAACTTTCACTGCACCTAATCTTTTTTTATTTATTTCACACCATTTCTATTTCCTGATAGTTGAAATAATCAAAATCAGCATAGCTCCCTCCTCTTACATTTAAATCATGCACACCAATGCCAACAAAGTTTCCTGTAAAACCACCTGACAGTGTCTGCATATCAATTTTAGCACCGATTTTTTTCCAGTCTTGCGAACGTTTTACATAAAATTGTCCAAGAGTCTTTTCAACAACTACTTTAATCACTGTTTCTTCTCCTCTTAGTGGATAAATGTCAGGGCTAATCGTAACATAGCCTTCAACTGCACTAAGTAATCGGAGACATTTCCCTATCTCTTCATCCCAGGTCACACAGCAATAATAGTAATTTTCTTCATTTAGAAAAAGAAGTAGTCCAGCCATTTGGTTAAAGTGCTTTGGCTCATATTCCATCTTAGTTTGTGCAATAAATGAAAACGTTGTTTGTCGTATCGCTAATAAGTGTTGGTCAAACGTTGACTGTAGTGATTCTCCTGCGAGCATCCTTAAGTAACCATATCGACTGGTCAAATCACACCAAGTTGTGTCTGGTAAACAACGACGTGCGTTCCAACTTTTTCTCATTTCTCCTTCAAAATCATCAAAAAAATAAGAATCGATCTTTTGGATCACTTTCTCTTGTGTGGGAATGTTGATGCTCTCTCTGGGTTGATTTCCTCCTTCTTTTATACGCAGCCAATTATCTTCTGTCCAATACACTTCTTGAATAGCTGTTTCTCTACCTAAGATAGCAACGCCTTCGATAGGACGAGTACAAAGATGGACTATATACCATCTGTCGAATTCTGTTTGAACCAAACTTGCATGTCCCGCACATTGTAAACTTGAGCTTGGATAACCATTGGCCGTCAACATTGGATTTTGGGGATCGACTTCGTATGGTCCTAACAAATCACGACTACGACAAACGGTAACAGCATGCCCACTACCAGTGCCACCTTCAGCAGTCAACAAATAATAGTAATCATTAACATAGTAAAGATGAGGTGCTTCGGTCTTTGCAAGTTCCGTTCCTGTAAAGATCGTGTGAATCGGACCGACTAGTTGTTTTTGTTTTGCATCATATGCTTGAATGACGATCCCTGCTGATTTATTAGGTGTAGTTAGTCGGAAATCCCAAATTTCATTCAATAGCCATTTCTTACCTGTAAGTGGATCATGAAAAAGAGAGGGGTCAAAACCACTACTGTTTAGATAGATTGGATGTTCCCAAGGACCCTCGATAGCTTCCGCGATCATCATGTAGTTGTGAGCATCTTTAAAAGGACGTGCTACGCTTTTAACATCTGTATAAATAAGATAAAATCGTCCATCTGAGTAACTGATTTGAGGCGCCCAGATACTTCCATTGATCGGTTGACCCTTTAATGATACTTGATCAGTTAAAATATCCGTTTTATGTTCCCAGTTGATTAGATCCGTTGACTCATATACACGAATGCCTGGTAACCATTCAAAAGAAGAAACGATCACATAATAAGAGCTACCCACTTTCAAAATATTCGGGTCAGGATTAAATCCTCGAATGATTGGATTGATTGCTTTACTTTGAAACATCTGCTTCCCACCTTTGCTCTATTTTTTGGCGATACATGCTTGAACCCGCTGCTAATAGATAGAAAAAAACAAAAGGGTAAGCAATGAATTGTGTACCGAACAACAGCAGGACTCCTGAAATCAAATAAATGAGCGCTGCCGCCGGACTTGCTTTTCCCTTCAACGATAAATAAAGAGCCAGACATAACCCAATCAAAGAGAGGAACAGAGTCACACTAAACAAACCTGTTGTCTTTCTTAATAACTCAAACGTTTCTTCCACACTGCCAATGTACTCCAGTGAGAGAGCTTGATATGTTTCTCGAAAATTTGAAAGGGACATTTGATTGAAAGTCACAGCAATTCCACCGAAAAACAACAAAGCGGCAGACCCACCGATCAAGCCAAAACTTATTTCCCATTTTTTCGTCATCTAATCGTCCTCCATTTCAACAGTGATCCAGGATTCGCGACAAATTTTTCCTTGGTATTTATTATTTTTTTCGTAAAAGCGTGCTGTTTGTCTGTTTTGTTTCTTATCCCAATCATGCCAACCACTTTGATGGACATGTGCTCCTACATCACACTCTTCAAATGTCGCCTGAGCATATGGGCGCCAAGGTCGGCCTAAATAGTTAGTAGGTTCCTCAGAATCTGCGATGATTGCACACCTGAAAAAAACAAAACCTTGTTCTTGTTCTTTTGCCGTTGAAGCGGCTGTGATATAGCCATTAGAAAAACAAGCTAAACTCTTGATGGAACAATGGTCAAATACTGCATCTGCTCCACCAAAAATAAAATCAACAGTTCCTTCGATCCAACATCGTTCATAATATTGTCGACAATACTTACGTTCCTTTGTCACTGGTGTAAGGAAAAGACGACCATCTTTTTGTGTAGCCGGCAACGGTCCCGTACATAACGTATCTTGTTGCCCGCACAACCGACAATTGATCAACTGGACTTGATGCGCGTAATTGAACAGCGCGACTGCTTGCCCAACTTGTTCTCCTGCACCGGCTTTGTTGATGATTTGTATATTTTCAAGATGAACGTTTTCTCCCTCAAGAAATAGTGTCGCTGTTCGAAATGTTTCTCTTTCTTCGCCAGATGGAAGATTTTGTTTCGCAAAACGGCACCCAATTATCTGCACTTCTCCTTCTCCAAGCATTTGAAAATTCGACAGCCGGCATTCGAGATATTCATGATAGACACCTTCGCGAATGATCATGGTCTTTTTTACGGTATTCGGCAATGAGCTAAGATGAGCAATTCCTGCTTGAATAGTCTGAAAGTCTGCTTTTCTTGGGATCGGATCGATCACGATGTGCGTTTTCATTTATAGGTGCTCCTTTAAAAATGCTTGCCACTTACTTCGCATGTCACGTGTTTCAAAGTGTCCACCATTTAAAGAGTATCCTTGAAAATTTGTTGGTACTCCTAATTGTTGATAATACAAATCTAGCTGTTTATTCAAGTGACAGACGCCTTCTGTTGGACACATGTGATCGTTTTCTCCTACTATAGATAGCCGTTTACGCGGCGCAATTTTTTGCTGGATCGCTAGGGTCGTATATTCTGTCAATAAATCAGGAACATAATAATAGTAGCCGTGGCAATCTAGCATCTGGTGTTTCAAGAGTGTTTCGATCTCCACTTGACTAGCTAAGTCAATACAGACTTTCACACGTTCATCCAATGCACTTGTCCACCAACTCAATAGTCCACCCATAGATAATCCAATCGTTGCGATACGTTGTACATCAATATCTTTACGTGTTTCCAAATAATCGACCAAGCTTAGCACGTCAAAGATCCGCATTCCCCAAAGTGTTCGCCCCGTTAATAAGAATCGCTTGAAAAGTTCACTCTCAGCAATCCCTCCCCGTTCTTCAAATCCCCAAGCATCAATTGCCCATACACCATATCCCATACTTGTCAAAGTCTTCGCAAACGAAGGCTCCACAAAATAGGATGCACCTTCTAACAATTCACTTTTTCCTAGTGAAAAATCACCCCCATGTGAATGCAGATAGATCACAACAGGCAAAGGTTCCTTCTTTTTTACTGGATAAACATGAATGGCCGGAACAGGTTCAAGTTCATTTAATCTCAATTGATAATACTCAATTACTTGATCGTCGTTGATTTTTTGTGATAAACAGCTACCACTCGGCCTCAAGCAACGTGCGTCCCTCCCTAAGTACTCGATCAACTCCATTTCATTTAAGTTCCTTCTATAATAGATACATTCTTTTTATCCAACTCTGTCGATCGCATACGTTTAATTTCGATATCTTCCGAATCTTCAATCATGATTGCTGGTCCTTCATGATGATCGATCGTGATCTGATGGAAAGAAATATGTTTACCAAACCGTACATAAAATCCTTGTTGGCGCATGGGTTCTAAACCTGTCATCATGGCTGGCACTCCCGCTTTTGCATCTTTTGCCATGGAAATATCGACATGATCGAAAGAAATGTCTTGAACTGCTTGTTCTGCTAGACCATAAATAAAGCCCGCGGAAGCATGGACATTTCGAGCAGTTACCGATGAAAAATGAACCCGCCGAACTTGTGGTGTCCGCTCATCCATTGGATACACTTCCTTTTCCCAAACATAAGGATCTTTGCCACGAGGTCCGCAAAAATAATAAAGATTGATGACAAAAGGACACAATACTTGGTCCATGATCAGATTAGTTACTCGGACATCTTCAATCATCCCCCCTCGACCTCGGCGTGTCTTTAATCGAATTCCACGATCGGTTTGTTGAAAGATGCAGTTCGAAATCGTTACATTCCGAATTCCGCCACTCATTTCACTCCCTAACACTACGCCACCATGACCGTGTACCATCGTACAATTAGTGATCGTGATATTTTGACAAGGCACTTTATTAATGGCATCCTCTGTCCCTGCTTTGATCGCAATACAGTCATCGCCAACATCAATATGGCAATTACTGATATGCACATTATGACAAGACTCTGGATCAATTCCATCTGTATTCGGCGAATCAGCAGGATTGCAGATGGCTACATGATCGATGGTTACATCTTGGCAATGATTGGGATGGATGGTCCAACTCGGCGAGTCGACCAATTGGATATCACGAATCGTTACTCGTCGGCAATGATCAAAACCAATCAGTTTAGGTCGAGGGTACTCAAGTGTTTCATACTCCTCTCGAAACATGCGCCACCAGTTAGGACCACTACCATCTAATTTCCCTAAACCAGTGACGGCAATATTTTCTGCATGTTGCGCATAGATACATGAAGCGTAGACCTTTTTAGGTACACCTTCCCAGCTGGATAAAATGGCTGGATACTGCGCCGGGTCATCTGTAAATTTCAATACTGCTCCAGGAGAAAGATACAACTCCACATTACTTTTCAAGCACAATGCCCCCGTTAAAAACTGTCCACTTGGAATGGTTACTCTTCCCCCGCCTGCTTCAGCTACTTGATCAATGGCTTGTTGGATCACTGTCGTGTTGAGTATATCGGTTGATGCATCTAAGTTTAAAATATTTATCACTCAAATACACCTTCCACTTCCACTAAAGCTTGCAAAAAGGCACCAACACCTTTTTGATCATTACATACAATCGGCTCACTAATATAGTAGGCATAAGAACCATCTCTTCGATCCGCACCGCCCAGACCTGCAACTTGGCAATTTTTATTCAGATTCAGCCAGCCTTCTTTTGTTTCTAAAACAAATTCATCAAATAAGCCTTGATAAGATTTTTTCAACTGAGGAAGCCATACTTCTTTTTCCAATATCCCTAAGCGAATCCCCTTTGCCATCGCATAGACGAACATACTACTACCAGAAGCTTCTAGATAATTTCCTTTACGCTTCGTTTCGGTTGTTACTTGGTACCATGTGCCAGTTTCTGATTGATAAGGCAATAATGCTTCTAATGTGGTTGTCAGGATTTGCCATAATAATCGACAGTCCACTTCTTCATGCAACAGCTCGTAACTATCGACACATGCCATCAAATACCAACCAATTGAGCGACTCCAAAAATGATGAGATAATCCCGTTTCTGTATCCGCCCAAGGTTGGACCTTCTTTTCATCCCACGCATGGAACAATAAACTAGTCTTTGTATCAAGCAAATGCTGATAACTGATCTCGAATTGATGTAAAACATCTTGATAGTCTTTTTTCGACGTAAAGGTTTGGATATATTCCGCATAAAAAGGCGCTCCCATGTACAATCCATCTAACCATATTTGCCAAGGATAGATTGCCTTATGCCAAAATACACCTTCAGATGTTCTTGGGTGATTCAACAATTGTTTGGCGCAATTTTCTGCTGCTTTGCGATATTTCTCATCTCCTGTTTCTTTATAGAGTATAAAGAACAGTTTTCCAGTATTGATATGATCGATATTGTATTCTTCTAATTCATAGCCTTTGATCGAGCCATCTTCTTGTACGAAGTAGTCAATATTTGTTTGGATGAAGTCCAAGTACTTCTTCTCCTTTGTTTTCAGCCATAACAACTGAAATCCTTTCAAAACGACACCATAATCATATGACCATTTTCGTTCATATCCTTTATCTTGATACAAATACGGCGTACGTGCCATAATACTATCTGCTAATTTCTCTGACCAATTCAATCTTCTTCCTCCGATCAATCATTTTAAGAAAGAAAGGGCTGCGCTTGGAATGGTTACAGCCCTCTCTTTCATACATCTACTATTACTGTGCAGCTTTATAAGCCTCTTCGTATTCTTTAGCAATTTGATCGCCACCTTGGGCACGCCAATTGCCGATTGCTTGTTTGAATCCATCTTCATCTATTTGCCCCATAATATATTGGACAGTTGCATCGATCATGATTTTTTCGATTTCTGAACCGACTTCATTGTTTTTCTCTGAATCTAATGGGACGGTTGGATCTAACACAACAAACTGTTCATTTTCCTTAACTAATTGATTGGATAATTCTTTCTCTGGATCAGCATCTTTAAATGAAAATGTAACTTCACTTGGTCTTGAACTGGATAATGGTTGCACTTCCTGTTGCCAAAGGTCCATGTCGATGTATTCAATCGCGCCATCTTCTTGTAATTGGTAATGTGTTCCTTCAATACCACCTGTCATCAATTTATACATATCTTCTTCTAATAAATCATCGACAAACTGAAGTAATTTCTTCAATTGTGCTTCATCTTTGACCGAGGATTTAGGAAATGCCAATAGCCCTCCTACTCCATTTCCTTCTGACCATACATGGTAATCCCCATCTTCACCATCTGATATTTTATTTACTGGCACAAGCTCCATCTCTGGTTGAATATCTTTCCCCATATTTTTCAGGTTTTTGATATCGATCATCCCGGTATAGATCCCTGTTTTACCTTGTGCAAATTGTTCCTGTTGGTCTGTCTTTTGAGTCACTGCAAAGTCTTGCGCTAAGTAACCGTTTTCAAATAAGTCTCTGGAAAAATTCATCGCTTTCATATACTCATCTGTATCAAATTCAGGTGTAAATTGACCGTTACTCTCTACTTTCCAACCATTCGGCGCACCGTAATACGACGTAAATAATTTGAAGCTCGTATAACGGATATCACTTGGGGCGCGATCGCCAAAACCAACTGTATCATCGACACCATTGCCGTCTGGATCATTTTCTGTGAATTGCTTCGCTACTTCATAAAGTTCATCCAAGGTATCTGGTACTTCCAAGCCTAGATTGTCCAACCAATCTTTTCGGATAACTAAACCTGCACGAGCGTAATCTTTTTGCATAGGTACGCCATACAATGCACCATCGATACTTGCCGCTTCGATTCGATCCTCTGATATCTTACTTAAATTTTTGTAGTCAGCTAAGTAATCAGACACATCCCAAAAAACTCCAGACTTCAACGCATTTCGTACAGAGGAATTCTTTAACATGGCAATTTGTAATGTCACGATATCTCCTAGTTCATTCGACGCTAGTGCAGTTGTCAACCGTTCCTCTTTTGATGCATCAGGAATCCAGTTGAACGTCAACTCTGAATTGGTTTTTTCCTCGATTTTATCAACGATCGTATCATTAGGTGGCGAAGCTGTATGTAAAATGTTCAACCAAGTGATTCGCGTTTTCCCATCCTCTGTATCTGCGGATGTATCACTTGAATCATTGCCACAAGCTGACAAAGCAAGTATGCTGAGCAAACCGATCCCTGCTGTTACTAACGTTTTTTTCTTCATAATTGTTCTCCTTCACTGAATGTATTTTTATCTATTGCTACTTCTTTCTTTTTAAGGCGATCAAATAGCTGCACCGCTGTCCAAGTAATGGCAAAAAAGAAGAAGCTACTCCCCATGAACGTCAACATACCAGGAGCTAAGCGAATAATTACCGCGTAACTGCCCATAATGATCAATAGTAAAACGAGTGAATAATGTAACTGAGAAAAACCAAACAAAAAAGCCATTTTGATTTTATAAAACATCCCTTGCCATTGGTAATGGGCCATAATCGGGAAAATATATAGCGCAGATAACACGTAAAAAAAGCTGATGACCAAAATCACTACGCGTAAGTACCAATTTTGGATGTAGGCAAGATCCACGTATAAGACAAAGGCAACTGCAAGATATAACCAACTGATCAATAGCGTTTCTCTATAATTCTCTTTAAAATAGTGAAAGTACGTCTGTGTTAGTGGAAAATCTTCGGATGAACGTAACCACTTACGGATCACTGAGACCGTTGCATAAGAAGCTGGGCCAAATGTGAATAGTCCGAGACCCAAAACGACTAATATTCCCCACAAAAAATTTAAGTAAACGAGTTGCAGGAGTCTGATCAATTTTTTATTTGTACTCTCTAACTTTTGCAACATCTGCTTGCTCCTTTTCTAGTACACACCATCTTCACCCAGTTTTTTTGCAAGCTTGTTCGCAAGCACGACCATAAACAAGCCCACTACACCTTTGAACAAGCCCATTGAAGTACTAAAACTCAATTGTCCGTTCTTCAATCCAGCAGTATAGATATACGTATCAAAAATTTCTGCCACACTGCGATTCAATGAATTGAGTAGCAAGTACATATGCTCAAATCCTAAATCAAGTGTTTGACCGATTTTCAAAATCAACAAGGTAATGATCACTGGACGGATCGCAGGTAATGTCACATGCCATGTCTTACGTAACCGCCCTGCCCCGTCCATTTCAGCTGCTTCATATAATTGCGTATCTACTGCGGTGATCGCCGAGAGGTAAATGATCGTTGACCACCCTAGTTCTTTCCAAATCACCTGTCCGATATAGACTGTTCGTGTCCAATCAGGCGACGTCAAAAAACTTATTTTGTCTAGTCCGATACTTGCCAAAAATTCATTGATGACCCCACCGTCCACATTCAAAAAAACATAGGTGATCGAGACGATGATGACCCAAGACATGAAATGTGGAATGTAAATGATTGTTTGGATACTATTCTTGAATCGCTTGTTCGTTACTTCATTCAATAGTAGCGACAGAATGATCGGCATTGGGAAAAAAACAAAAATGTTCAGTCCAAACAAAATCAGCGTATTTCTCAACAGCATAAAAAATGTTGGTTCAGTAAATAATCGAATGAAGTGCTTGAAACCAACCCAAGGACTACCAAGAATCCCCAGATAAGGTTGATAGTCTTGAAACGCAATCACTAACCCACCCATAGGTAAATATCTAAAAACAATGAAATAAAGGATTCCTGGAAGAATCATCAAGTACAGAAATTTATTCGTTTTGATTCCAGCAATCGTCTTCCTTCTTCTTTTTGTTCGTTCTTCCTTTTTTGATAAGGTAATTGAACCTAGCTCTCTTTTTACACTTTCCATAAGCCCTCCTTGTTAAACATTGTGTGACTTCATTAGCTATCCACAGCATAAAGGAAGAAAAGTGATTCCGTATATAATCATTTTCACTGACGTAGGTAACTGCCGATCATCACTTGATTGATCACTTTTTTGCTTCATCTGATCGATTTGTTAGGTAATGCTGTTTCTTCTATTGAAACCTCATGATTTCCTCTCACTAAAAAATGATTATGTACGTAATTTCAAGCAGATGATAGATTGGAGGTACAAAAATACTTATGGTTTGAAGGAGGGTTCTCTCTAAATGAAAAAAAAGGTTTCGCTTGGAGAAAAAAGCTTTACGATTTTTAATTCTATTTTTCTACTATTATTAGCTTTGATCTGTATCGTACCGTTTTTAAATATCATCGCCACTTCATTTGCCTCTACACAAGAAGTCGTAGCAAAAAAATTCATCCTTTTCCCGACTACGTTTTCTTTAGATGCCTATCGTTACATCTTATCTACACCCACGATTTTTCGCGCTTTGGCTGTTTCTATTGGTATTACTGGGCTTGGGACGATCGTCAGCATGTGCGTGACTTCATTGATGGCCTATGGATTATCACGTAAATATCTTTTTGGGCGAGGCTTTTTTAACTTTATGGTTGTCTTTTCCATGCTCTTTAGTGGTGGAATGATTCCGACATTCTTAGTGGTGCGCTCCTTGGGATTGATCAATTCGTACTGGTCGATGATCTTACCTGTAACTGTCAACGCCATGAATATGATCATCATGCGTAACTTTTTTCAAGCTTTACCTAATAGTTTAGAAGAATCTGCCAAGATGGATGGCTGTACTGATTTCGGGGTCTTTTTCAAAATCATGTTGCCCCTTGCTTTACCTTCCATTGCGACGATCTCCCTTTTTTATGCTGTGACCTATTGGAATACGTATATGACGGCGATCTTATATATTAACGATTCCTCTAAATGGCCGATCCAAATCTTATTACGTCAAATCGTGATCGTGTCAAGCGGGATGCAAGCGGAGAGTAGTGCTGTCGATATCATCCCGCCGGCACAAACGATCAAAATGGCCGTCATCGTAATTGCTACAGTGCCAATGTTAGTTGCTTATCCATTTGTTCAAAAGTACTTTGTAAAAGGGGCATTGGTCGGCTCAGTCAAAGGTTGACCCTTTCATACTTAAAGATACGTTTAAAAATAATTATTCATTTAAATAGCACGATCTAAGAAAAAATAATTTTTCAAAGATTGTGCTATTTCCCACAATAAAACGATTATTTTTTCCTGAGTACTCATCCAAGACTTTAATGATCGGTGTTCAATAAGTTATCTTCAGCGGTTTTTCTTACGGTACTCACCAGGAGTCACAGATTCTTTCTTTTTGAAAAAGCGAATAAAGTTTTGTGAGTTACGATACTTAAGTCTTTCTGCAATTTCTTTCACGGATAACGTCGTTTCTGTCAACCATTTTTTAGCGATCTCTAAGCGATAGTTCTGAATGAAATCTCCAAAGTTTTCACCGGTTTCTTTTTTGAACACGTTACTCAAATAGTTAGGATTATAGTGCAGGCGGTCTGCCACCAGGTCTAGTGATAGATCACGATCATATTCGCTATAGATGATATGGATCATTTTTTCTGATAACGATTTAAACTCTTGCTCCGTGATTTCTTGAGAGCTTTTTGTGATTGGTTGAACAAAATATTCTAATAGCAATTGCTCAAGTTCTTGAGGATGATAGGTGTGTAACACCTTGACATATATTTGCTTCAATTCTTCAAACTGCGTAATATTCACACCCAATAGTTGTCCCAACTGAACAAATTCATTGACTAACCGAATAGCGACAACTTCTCGATTCAGTCGATTTTTATTTTGAGTGAACATCTCAACGATCAATTCGTGAAGAAGTCGACTGACGTGTTCGTCTCCTGAACGGATTGCTTCAAATAAACGATTTTGTTTTTCCATTGGATATTTGATCAGTGTCTTCTCTTGCTGCTCTGAGATGATTTCATGGTAGAACACAATTGAATTTGGTCCAGTGTTTACCCGATGGTATAAGGCTTCTTTCGCTTGGTCGACAGATTGCTTACTGTCATTGAGTGTAGTAAAACATTCACTGATCCCAATGCTAACAGTCAATTTGAGATATTCTTGGATCATTTTTTGGATCTGACGACAGTGATCCATTACTTTTTTATTCGCGAATGCTTCTTCCTTAGAAATTCGATAAATCGTTGCTTGCATTTCTTCGTTCAGCACGATAGGAATCATTCGTTCTTCTTTAGGAACGATCTCAGCAATCATTTGGTTGATAGCCAATAGCAATAAATCTCGTTCTCCTCCATGGCCGTCTTCTAAAAGATCGATCTGCACGATTGCTGTATAGTAACATTCATTTTGCGAGTCGTAGTTGAACTGCCGTAACCGTTGATCCAATTCCCGTTTTTCCACACGATTTCTAAAGAGACTCAAGACAAATAATGTTTCTAGTTGTGGTTTCTGAGTAATCAAATTTGCACTCAATAGTTCATTTTCACCAATCACTTGGCTCACTGACTGGACAACATTCTCTAGTTTTTTCCCAGACAAGCCTTCCGAATGGAGATTCAGTCGGTCTTGAATCTGGCTGATAGGACGAACATAGCGTTCAGAAAAGATGTAGGACAATCCCCCCACTAAAATGATCAAAGTAAAGGATACAGTAGCTAATCCGATTTGCAAGTTTCGGACAGTCGTACCTATAGTTGCAGGATCGATCTCTAATTGATACTGCCATTGATTGTAATCAGATTGAAGCAAGATGAAATTCCGACCATTTCTTTGAACCACTGTTGGTACATTCGCTTCTATATTTTTGACTGTTATCATCCCTTCTCTTGATGATTCAGCATCAGTAAAGAGCAGTTCTTCTCCATAATAGATCGTTAAGTGGTCTTCGTTGCTTCGTTCAATGATTCGTTTCAGCGCCTGATGATCGATCGAAGCAAAACCTAACGCATACTTTTCGCTGACTGCTTTAGGTAGTGCAACAACCATTTCAATTCCATCTGGTTGTTTCGTCCAAAAAACTTGTTGATCTTGATTGACATATTGTTGCTTCAGATCAGTTACTTTTTGTGGTTCAAGTTGGTTCAACGAGCCATTCACAACACCCCAACCGCCTTTTAGGCTGACTAACTTAAACGCATTTTCCTCCATTGCGATCGTTTCAATAAAATTAAGTTCTTTTCGTACTTCGGAATAAATAGTGTAGTCGGTATGATTCAAAGGAGATTGAAATATTTCGGAGAAGTTTTTAGTGGAGCCGTATGTAGCGAAAGAGTACTCAATCGTTCGAAACTTCCATTCTACATTTGTTTTGATTTGTTTCAATAGATTTTGTTTATCTAATAAGTAGTTCTCTTCAATCGAGTCATAGGTGTTTGTATAGATAAACAAACTAAAGCCAACGACCAGTACCACACCGATAATAAAAATCGGCATAAACATTTGATAAAACAACATTTTATTCCTCATTCGACTTTCTCCTCCTCCAGAATTAAAAGGCTTACATTTTATGTAAAATTGATTATCTTCTAAAGCAATGAGTATCTTCACTCTTTCAGATTAACATACTACTATTTAAAAACATAAGTTTTTTTGAAAGAGAAAAACCTAACGATAGCAAGCCTTATTGACTAAAACTTTTATTCATATTACGATGAATGCGCCACCAAGTGATTGCTTAAAGCATGAAAACAAGTAATAGATTTTGCTATAAACAAAAAAACACCAAATCAGTGAAGAAGAAGTATGTAGTCGCTATAAAAATAACAAATATTGATAATTCTCTTTACGTTTCAGAGAATTTTATCATAAATTTTTTGTCTCACAGAAAGGAAATCATTCGATGGAAAGATTAACTAAAAAGCAGTACCCTAAAAATCAAGCTGCGATCACTTGTCTACAGTTTGGTGAAGGAAATTTTATGAGAGGATTCGTTGATTGGCAACTTCAGCAGTTAAACAATCAAGGACTCTATCATGGAAATGTTGCAATCGTCCAACCACTAGCTCATGGATTAAGTGAAAAGCTGACTGAACAAGATCAACTCTATACAGTTCTACTCCAAGGATTAATTGATGGCAAAGTCATCGATAAAACAGAGCCGATCACTGTGATCGACCGTACGCTCAACCCTTATGAGCAATGGCAAGAGTTCCTCGCATTGGCAGAAATCGATGAATTAGCCTTTGTCTTTTCTAATACGACAGAAGCTGGTATTAGTTATCGTGAAGCCGATGCTCGAAATGATGATCCCCCAACAAGCTTTCCTGCAAAGTTGACTGCCTTTTTGTATCATCGATTCAAGATGAACAAAAATGGACTCACGATCATCCCATGTGAATTGATTGATCGCAATGCAGAGCTTTTAAAAAAATTCGTTTTACAGTATGCAAAAAATTGGCAGCTTGAAACAGAATTTGTCGATTGGCTACACCAAGAAAATCATTTTTATTGTAGTTTGGTGGATCGGATCGTTCCTGGATTTCCGAGAGATGAAATCGATGAACTGCACCAACGATTGGGGTATGATGATCAACTGTTAGTCAAAGCTGAACCATTTATGTTATGGGTGATCGAAGCACCAGAGGAATTGAATGAACGCTTACCATTGAAAAAAGCAGGTCTGAATGTTGTCTTGACTGATGATTTGACACCCTATCGTGAGCGGAAAGTCCATCTCCTAAACGGACCTCATACGGCAATGGTGCCAATCGGACTGCTGTCAGGCGTCTCAACGGTCGAAGAGGTCATGAAAGATCCTCTGCTATCCGATTACATCAACACATTAGTGACTAGTGAATTGATTCCAATGTTACGCTTACCTGAAGAAGAATCACTGGCGTACGCTAGACAAATCAACGAACGTTTCTTAAATCCTTTTGCACATCATCAATTACATGCGATCGCTTTGAACAGTGTTGCCAAATTCCGAACACGATTACTACCTATTCTAAAAAAATACATGGAAAAAAGGGAAGCACTCCCTCCCTATTTGACTGTCTCATTTGCTGCCTTGATGTTGCTTTATCGTTCCAATCCTTCGAAAATCCAAGTAAACGATGATCCCATGGTACTCGCTAGTTTTGCTGAAGCTTGGGCTGAGCCAGAGACTGCTGTCCTTCAGCTATTGAAAAATCCAAGCCTTTGGGGCGAAGATCTATCCGCACTTCCTGATTTAACAGAAACAGTTTCACATTACGTGACAGAGATCGATCAAAAAGGCATTCGTAACGTATTACATGAATTGAAAGGATGAAAAAAATGACTGATCCAGATTTCTCCAATAGAATCATCCAATTACACCCACAGGACAGCGTTGTCGTGGCTACTACCGCGATTCCAACGAATACAACACTTCGTTTCAATGACATTACGCTAACTACTTTTGAAGAAATCCCCTTAGGTCATAAAATTGCTTTGTCCGATTTAAGTACAGGGGCTGATGTGATCAAGTATGGCTATCCGATCGGTCATCTCTTGACGGATGTCAAAGCGGGGCAATGGATACATACGCATAATATCAAAACAAACCTTTCTGGTGAGGAAAGTTATCACTACCTGCCAACATCTAATCCCATCGTCTATCCACAAGAAAATCGCACTTTTCAAGGCTATCTTCGTGAGAACGGAAAAGTCGGAATTCGCAACGACCTATTTATCGTTCCAACCGTTGGCTGTGTCAATGGAATCGCTGAATTGATCATCCAAGAATATAAAAAACGACATGCAGATGACGATCCTTTCGATCATCTCACGATTTTAAAACATCCTTATGGTTGTTCCCAATTAGGCAAGGATCATGAGAATACGAAAAAGATTCTAGCTGATGCGATTCATCATCCGAATGCTGGCGGTGTGCTTGTATTTGGCTTAGGTTGTGAGAACAATACGATAAAAGAATTAAAGGCTAGTTTAAATAAATATAACGAACAACGAATAAAATTTCTAACTGCCCAAGATGTCTCTGATGAAATAGCACATGGCGTATCATTACTTGAAGAATTAGCAGACATCGCACGGAGTGATTATCGTGTTCCTGTTCCTCTGGATAAACTAACGATCGGTTTGAAATGTGGTGGTTCGGATGGATTGTCAGGGATTACTGCTAATCCATTACTAGGTGCCTTTTCTGACTATTTGATTTCACAAGGAGGTAGTACGATCTTGACGGAAGTGCCCGAAATGTTTGGTGCCGAACAAGTCCTGATGGCACGAGCAGAAAATCAAGAAGTCTTTGAATCGATCGTTCGTTTGATCAATGATTTCAAACAATATTTTCTCTCTTATAATGAACCAGTCTATGAAAATCCTTCTCCTGGAAACAAAGCAGGCGGTATCTCTACTTTAGAAGACAAGTCACTTGGTTGCACCCAAAAAGCAGGAAATTCAACGGTAGTCGATGTGTTAGCCTATGGTGAAAAAGTACGTAAAACTGGACTGAGTTTACTGGAGGCACCAGGTAATGATCTTGTTGCCGCATCTGCATTAGCTTCTGCTGACTGCCAACTTGTACTATTCACTACAGGTAGAGGTACGCCTTTTGGTTCTTATGTTCCTACGCTGAAAGTATCGACTAATACACCTTTATTTGAACGGAAACAACATTGGATGGACTTTGATGCCGGCGAATTATTGACTCAACCAATGACAGAGATCTTACCTTCATTTATCGATAAAATCATCCATGTTGCCAGCGGAGAAGAGACAAAAAACGAAGCCAATGATGTACGAGAACTAGCTATTTTTAAAAATGGTGTCACACTTTGATTTTCCTTGTCATTACCCATTCTGAAATTGAAAGAAGTGAAGCAAATGTTTTTATCTGATGATTTTTTATTAACTAATCAATGGTCAAAACAACTGTACCATTCATATGCTGAAAAAATGCCGATCATCGACTATCACTGTCATCTATCACCAAAAGAAATTTACGAGAACAAACCTTTCACTAATTTGACAGAAGCCTGGTTGAGTGGCGACCATTACAAGTGGCGTTTGATGCGAGCTTGCGGGGTTCCTGAAGAAAAAATCACCGGCCACGCCTCGGATTATGAAAAATTTTACGCTTGGTGTCAAACGGTGCCGAAAATCATAGGCAATCCTTTGTATACTTGGACACATCTTGAATTGAAACGTTTCTTCCAAATCGATTTATTGATCAATGAAGAAAATGCCCTTACCATCTGGGAACAAGCAAATAAACGTTTAGCTGAACCAACGTTTCGGCGACGAGAGATTGCGAAAAATGCGAAGGTGACTGTCATTTGCACAACAGATGATCCCATTGACGAGTTAGTCTATCACGAATTATTGGCAAAAGAAGAACCTGCTCTCAAAGTATTACCAGCGTTTCGTCCAGATGCTGCATTAAATCTCACCCACGATGGATTTTCTGAATGGTTGTCAAAATTGTCTCACGTCATTGGCAAACCAATCGCTGATTACACTTCTTTGATCACCGCATTGAGTCAAAGGATCGACTATTTCCACTTGCATGGCTGTCGCCTATCGGATCATGGATTAGATCGCTTGTCCTATCACAGAGCTTCTGAAAAAGAACTTGAACAGATTTTCCAGAAAGCATTGGCAAAAGAAACACTGACACAAACAGAAATTGATGCTTATCGAACAGAAACACTCAACCGGCTGATCCCTCTGTATCATGCGCATGGTTGGACGATGCAGTTGCATCTCCATGCTTATCGTAACTGCAATACCCAAGCATTCACACGCTTAGGACCAGATACTGGTTACGACGGGATCAACGATCAACCACTAACCAGCCATCTGCAACAGTTGCTGGATCATGTCGAGCAAAACGATCAATTACCGAAGACCATCCTTTATTCGCTCAATCCAAATGACTATCCTTTGATGCTCGCTTTAATGGGTAGCTTTCAAAAGGAAACAGCTGGAAAACTCCAACTCGGTTCTGGTTGGTGGTATAACGATACCCGAGCAGGCATGCGTGAACAGATGACACAACTTGCTGATGGCGGTGTTATAGGAAATTTCGTCGGTATGTTGACGGATTCTCGCAGCTTTCTCTCTTATACACGACACGAGTATTTCCGACGCGTTCTCTGTGAGCTGATCGGTGAAATCGTGGAACGAGGCGAAGCGCCCGAAGACATCAATCTTTTAGGTACCTTAGTGGAAGATATCTGTTATACAAATGCGCGAAACTATTTCGGTTTTTTTGAGGAAGAAGAATGACTAGGCAAACGATCCATATCGCAGGCGACTCCACTGCTTCGAACAAAGACCTGACTGCTCGACCAGAGACCGGCTGGGGAGAAGTGCTCGGTAAATACTTCCAACCTACGATTCGAATAAACAATCAAGCAAAAAATGGCCGTAGTTCTAAATCGTTCATTGAAGAAGGACGATTCACTCGCTTGCAAGAAGAATTTCAAGCAGGGGATTTTTTACTGATCCAGTTTGGCCATAACGACCAAAAAATAACTGAAGCAAAAGGAACAGAACCCTTTGGTGGATATCTGGATGCACTTGCAATTTATGCGCAAACAGCCTTGGCCTTAAATGTGCAGCCGATATTTTTGACGCCGATTACACGACGCCTTTACTTAAAAAATGGGCAATTAGATCCAAATTGCTTAGGAGACTATCCAAAAGCAATGATGCAATTCGCAGAAAAAAATAACTATCCTATTTTGGATGTTTTTACACGTTCACAAACGGCTCTTCAACAGTATACGCAAGAAGAAACAAAAAAATTCTACTTGCATTTACCAGTTGATACTTTTAGAAATTATCCCTTAGGTCTTTGTGACAACACCCATTTTAGTTCAGAAGGCGCTGATTTAGTCGCTCAACTCGTCGTTGAACTACTAAAAGAAACTGATCTTCCATTAGCAAATTATCTTAATGCTCCGCATATCTAAAACATGATTCAAAGGCTTTACAATTTTACCCAGACAAAACAAAAACTTAAA
>NZ_PUAP01000041.1 GCF_002947535.1 Enterococcus mundtii | reverse complement strand
AGGCGCCATCCACGAAAATTGTTTTTCAACTTATTGTGGATAGCGCCTTATTTTTTGAAGAGGTTCCTTCTGTTCCCGCCGTTTATTTGGTTTTAGATGATGCGAGAGGACGAATGGCGCAAACACGTCTTTTGATTCAATTATAGGTTACGCCAAGTTTGTGCAGCAAGTGAATCATCACCTAAGAACCATTCTGTGTAGAACTCATCTAGAAATCCACGCATAAATGCTTCACGTCGTTTGGCTTCTTGCTTCGCATACTCCGTATTCATTTGATCTGGCAGTAACAGCAATTTTTCATAAAAATGATTGATCACTGTCGAACCTTTACGATAATCTTGTTTATTCGTATAATTGATCGGCTGGATGGCTGGGTCGAAAATCGGATGCCCCTTATGTCCTCCATAATAAGCCGTTCGTAAAATACCCATCGCACCTAACGCCTCTAAGCGATCTGCATCTTGTACGATCTTGCCTTCTAATGACAATTCGACGTCATCAGACAAGCTTTTTGAAAAAGACATATTTTCGATGATATGAAAAATCTGGAAAATCTCTGTTTCTGCTACTCCGATGTTTGCTAAAAAGACTCTAAGTTCTTCTTTCGCTTGCTTTTCATCTTCGACCACTTTATCATCGATCGTATCATGTAGATATGCCGCTGCCAGAGTGATAAAAGAATCGGCTTGTGGTAGTGTCTCAAGGACTTGACGGGAAAGTTCGACTACCCGATTCGTATGATCCACACCATGTCCTGAACGATCCAAAGACAATTGTTCCATGCTATAGTTAGCAATTTCACTTAATTTATCCACTGCCGCTTTCACCTTCTATTTGAAAATTTTTAGACTTCTTCAACACCATAAACACTAAAGTAAAGTTTTCGCATAAAATCGATCAAGTATTGCGGATTCAATGCTTCTCCTGTTGCATCTTGAATCAATTGATTCGGTTTTCTTGATGCACCGTACTGATGGATTTTTTCTGTCATCCACTCTTTGATCGGTGAATAATCATCAGAAGATAAGATCTCATCAACAGCGATATCTTTTTTCATTGCATGTAACAATTGTGCAGCATACATAAATCCTAACGCATAAGATGGGAAGTAACCAAAACTTGCACCTGACCAATGGACATCTTGTAAGATCCCTTCTAAATCGTTTGTTGGGCGGATGCCTAAATACTCTTCATATTTTTGGTTCCATACTTCTGGTAATTTCTCAACTTCTAACCCTTCATTGAACATCATTTTTTCGATCTCGTAACGTATAATGATGTGTAATGGATACGTCAAACTGTCTGCTTCGATCCGAATCAAGCTTGCTTTTGTATACTGCAATGAACGATAGAAATCATCAAAAGAAATATCATCGAAGGTTCCTTCAGCACACTCTTGGAAGAATGGGTACTGTTTTTCCCAGAAACTACGATTGCTGCCGACAATGATTTCATTGAAAAGTGATTGCGACTCATGGATGCCCATTGATGTGCCTTCGCCTACTGGTGTATACGTATATTTTTCATCAATATTTTGTTCATACATTCCGTGTCCGGCTTCATGAATCACTCCAAACGTTGCCATTTTGAAGTCCTCTTCATTCCAACGTGTCGTGATGCGGACATCATTACGATTGATCCCGATCATAAATGGATGAATCGTGTCATCTAAGCGACCTCGTGAAAAATCATACCCTAACTGTTTGATCACACCGACTACAAAACGTTTTTGTTGCTCTTTCTTCATTTTACGTGAGAGAAAATCCGTCTCTGGCGCTGTTCCTTTTTCCACTAAGGCTTGACGGATGGACATAATGCCCTCTTTGACTTGATCAAATACTTGATCTAAGATCTCAACTGTCATTCCTGGCTCGTATTTATTCAACAGAACATCATAATCCGTTTTTTCCTCTTTACGCCAATATGGGATCAACTGTTTTGTGATCTTGATATTTTCAGATAATGCGGATTCAAAATCAGCAAATTGTTTTGATTCACGCGATTCTTGCCATTTTGTATGGGCTCTAGAAGTCGCAGAAGTTAATGCAATCATCAATTCTTCCGGTACTTTATGCTCTAATTCATAGTCTTCTTTGACTTTCTCAAAAACCGTTTTTCCGACTTCAGACAACTCGTCAGGGTGCGCAGAGAAGTATTCGATTGCTTCTGCGATTTTCGGTCCGACTTTTTTTGAGAAATATAGCCCATATAAATAACTGTTGACTTCACTGCGTTCTTCACTTGATTTTTCTGGCATGCCTGTTTGGATATCCCAGTCCAATACTGTTAACGCTTGACTCATTAAATCGATTTCTTTGACTTCTTTCAAAAATTCCTTTTCATTCATCCAAAAATCCTCCAACTTATCCTAGTTATCATTTATCCAATAGTTATAGCTCACTTACATTTACTATATTTCTTTTGCGTTGATTAATTCAAACCGTTCAACAGCAAGGGGCATCTCTTCATAAAATTCTTTTCCAATTTGGGGCATTAACTCCCTAAAAAATTGTTTATGAACTTTATACCAGTAATCATAGCTCAAATCACCCTCACCCTCAGCACGGGCAATTTCATCTGTTACTTCATTCATCGGCATTATCGTCATATCTGTATATTTTATGATGCCTACAGGTTCGTCTTTACTATTTAAAACAATGGTATAACTTCCGATTTTAGACAAAGGGTCTTCATCGTAATACAGGCATTCGTCGTATGATGAACATGACGCCGTTTTGATCCCCTTTAAAATCAAGTCTGCCAACTCATCTGCTATCGGTGTCCCTTCCCAACCCCACTGCTCTGCAGTAACATCTGTTGGAGGGAATTCACCTTGCCAAAATTCTTTCCAATACTTTTTTGCTTGTTCATTCATTTTCAAGTCCTCCAAAAATCATAGGGTCAAAGGTCTTAAAGTCCCAACCATGGTTTTTAGGTATCCATACTTGTAACCTAGTTATTCGTTTTCAGTCCGTTCTTTTCTTGGTGGACGAGTTCCCCAATATTGGAACAGATCTGTGCGCAATGCACCATTGTACAATTTACGTTTTTTCGTCGCTTTTTGTCCGTAAAATTCTTCAAATGCCAAATCACTTGTCAAGATGTACTTACTCCACGTTTTCAATGGGCGGAAAACCTCACCCATTTCTTTGTAGAGACGACGAACGGATTCTTCTTCGCCTAAGCGTTCACCATAAGGGGGATTAGCAACGATCACGCCATATTCTTTTTCCGTTTTGAAGTCCTTCACTGCCCGTTGTTGGAAGGTGATGGAATCTCCTAAACCGATTTCTTCCGCGTTGGCTCTGGCGATACCGATCAATTGACCATTGATATCAGACCCAGTGATATCTAATTCGATATCATAATCTGCCTGTTCTTCTGCTGCTGCACGAACTTTTTCCATGATAGTCGGATCGAACCAATCCCACGTCTCACACACAAATTCACGATTGAAACCAGGGGCGATATTATGACCGATCAGTGCAGCTTCGATACAGAGTGTTCCTGAACCACAAACCGGATCATAAAACGGACGATCTTTTCGCCAATTCGTCAACATCACTAAAGCTGCTGCCATATTTTCTTTTAATGGGGCACCACCTTTTTCTAAGCGATAACCACGTTTGAACAAACTTGGACCAGTCGTATCAAGGGTCACTAACACATGATCTTTCAGTAAAGCAACTTCTAGTTGGAAATGTGCGCCGGTTTCTGTCAATGGCACAGTAGACGGACGATGATAATACGTACGTAGTCTTTCAACAATTGCTTTCTTAGTGATGGCTTGACAGTCTGGTGTACTATAAAGCGTCGATTTGATCGATTTCCCTGCAACCGGGAAAGATGCGTCTAATGGAAGATAGTCTTCCCATGGTAACGCTTTGACTTGCTCGAATAATTCATCAAACGTACGAGCATCAAATTCACCCACAACGATCTTGATACGATCTGCTGTACGTAACCATAGATTGGTTGTAGCGATCGTTTCCATCGTTCCTTTGAAACGCGCACGACCATTTTCGACTTGGCAATCGATGCCAAGATCTCTAAGTTCTTTTCCTACTAATGCTTCTAATCCACTTGCAGCTGTCGCTATTAAATTGAATTCTCTATTTTTATCCATTGTATTCTCCTTATCAATCAAAAAAGAGGCATGATGACATTCGTCCTCTATAATCAAACAAATGGTGTGGCAGAAGCAGCCCCTTCGGAAATAAGCAGCAACACCCAAAAATACGAGAAGCTATTTTCGTATGTTGTTGCTTATTTCTTGGAGCTGTGCGCTTCCGTCACACCCTCTTCTAAATCCCCTACATCCGATCTTTTCTATGTGAAAAGTCCTGAAGTAGGAAAAAGCTATTATTAGTACTGATTTTGTAGGCTGATATTTGCCTATCGATTTATTCCCTGAAGATGTGGTTTTCTATAAGCCATGTTCTGTACTTTGTTTTTCCAGGGAGAAAAAACAAAGCGGTAACCATCTATCTGCAGATCAACTGCCCTTTTGTCTCGTTCTGATTCCCCGACAAAAAGCGCCCCTACCGTTGTTTGGGTTGCTCGCTCGAGGGGTTTACCGCGTTCCACCGAACAAGTTTCCTCGTTCGCTTCGTCACTGTGGCACTTTCAAGGATACTGAAGCATAGCCGAAACCTTAGCTTGTTTTCCTGCCGTTACTCTAAAAGAGTACCTTAGCTTATTTTTTCGCTAAGCACGAACACTACAGGCATCACAGCCTGTGCGAGCATGGACTTTCCTCAGTCTGGTCAAAGCCAGACCGCGATTACCCGAAAACCACAAATCGATTCATTGCTTAAAACTGACGTGTTGCTTCGTTGTCATGTTCGTTTGTTGATGTATAGTTGTTTGGATTAGGTGTTACTGGTGGTACATTGCCTGCTTGTGCATCTAATTTTTTACCGAATACTTCACGTTCAAGATTTGACAGACGTTTTAGAATATCGAAATTCGTCACTGCCGCACTTTTCGGAGTTTCTGTTTGTTGTGCACGACTTGGAGCTGCTCCTTGGTTTTTCGATAATTGAGCGACTTTTGCACTTAATTTATCGTTTTCTTCTTGTAAAGCAAGGAGTTGTTTGCTGTAATTCTCGTAATCTTTGATAATATTGTCTAAGAATTCGTCTACTTCGATCGGATCATATCCGCGCATTTTTGTTTTGAATTCTTGTTGTAAAATGTCTTTAGGACTATAAATCAAATTCGCCATATTTACACCTCTAGTTCTCATTTACGTATTAACGTTTCTACTTTTTTATTGTATCGGAAAAGACTTGATAAATCAAACACTATATTATTTTATTCACTAAAATTTTGCAAATCATCCATGCTGACGGTTCGAATCTCATAAGGATGACTCCCTTGGTATTTTTGTGCATCCTTAAAAAAATAGTCTGTTTTTCCAGGATATTCTGGATCATAAATCAATAGTGTCCCATCTGTATGTTGTAAAATAAACTGGGTGTGATTCCTCAGTTGACTCGGTGATTGATAGGGTTGGTGACTTACCGACTCACGATAGTCAGAAAGCTGTTCTACCAGTCTTTTCTTTTCCTGATTGTTCTCATTCCAACCATTGCCAAACTCTGCAAATGGATAGATGATCCCAAGCTTCAACTCTGGATAATCCGTCTTCATTTCAGCGACGACTTCACCTGCCCATAATTCGACGCCTAAGTTCCCACTAATGATCACCCATTCCAATCCTTCTTCCACCAATTGGGTCAATTCATTTTTTAAAACTTTTTTAATAACTGTCATTTTAGGGTCATTATCTTTGAATATGCCTAATTCAAAACTGCGATAACCAGAGATATACATTACTTTTATTGTATCCATTCCAGTTTCCTTTTCTTTCTCTGTGCTTTTTTGCTATAATGTGGCCTAGGAGAGTGATTCGATCATGGTTTTACGCTATCCAAATGGCCGTCCTTATATCAAGGATGCCTCGTCCAAAGAAAAAAAACAAGTAAAAAGGAACCCACATACGGAGTTTGGCAATCGCGGCATGCGATTTGAAGAAGCCATCAATGAAAGCAACGAGTATTATCTGGCACATCAAATGGCCGTTATCCATAAAAAGCCAACACCGGTTCAAATCGTAAAAGTTGACTACCCTCGACGTAGTGCCGCTGTCATTAAAGAAGCTTATTTTACACAAGCTTCCACAACTGATTATAACGGTGTCTATCGAGGTTTCTATTTGGATTTTGAAGCAAAAGAGACAAAAAACAAAACTTCATTTCCATTTAAAAATTTTCATCCTCATCAAATCTCACATATGGAAGCTTGTCAAAAACAAGGAGGAATCTGTTTTGTCCTTTTATGGTTTTCTACCTTACAGCGTTGTTTTTATTTAGATAGTACACATCTAGTCCACTATTGGCACGAACAACAGGCACAAGGAAGGAAATCCTTGCCGCTTTCATTGATCGAAAAACTAGGGATCGAGATTCCAAATGGCTTTGCCCCTCGTGTTCCATACTTGCAAGCAATCGATCAGTACTTAGAATCTAATGAAGGAGAACCAAAGAATGCCAACTAATCAAACGAGATCTTCTAAACGAAGCACCTCCTCTTCTTCTCCAAAGAAAAGAGGAAAACAATCAACGAAAAAAGGCACTGGAAAAGATCGAAAAGGATTGATCACACGTATTCTTTTAATTGGTCTTTCCTTGATCTGTGTCGCTTTTCTCGCAGGGGTCGGACTTTTTTGGTTTTATGCCAAAGATGCTCCTGCTCTGACAGACGAAAAACTGGATGCAACAGTTTCGTCAAAACTTTATACGAAAGATGGCGAGTTATTTGAAGATCTAGGGGCGGAAAAAAGAGAAAAAATTTCTGCCAACGAACTACCAAAGACACTTGAAGATGCCATCGTTTCAGTCGAAGACCGAAGATTTTACAAACATATCGGTGTTGACCCTGTCCGGATCATCGGTGCGGCATTATCCAACTTTACATCTGGCGGCTTACAAGGTGGTAGTACGTTGACTCAGCAGCTGATCAAGCTCTCTTTCTTCTCGACTAGTACCGAAGACCAAACAATCAGGCGTAAAGCCCAAGAAGCCTGGATGGCTGTCAGGCTGGAACAGACGAAATCAAAACAAGAGATACTGACCTATTATGTCAACAAAGTCTATATGTCTAACGGTCTTTACGGCATGGAAACAGCGGCTCAATCTTACTTTGGAAAAACATTAAGCGAATTGAATCTACCACAAACCGCGCTTTTAGCAGGAATGCCGCAAGCACCGTCAGCTTATGATCCTTATCAGTTTCCAGAGCAAGCAAAAAAACGCCGTGACACTGTCTTGTATACGATGCTCCAAAATGAAAAAATCTCTCAAACAGAGTACGATACAGCGATCAATACACCGATCACGGATGGGTTGCAAGAATTAACACAAGAAGACACCAATACAAGAATCGTCGATAATTATGTCAAAGAGGTCATCAATGAAGTCCATGCTAAAACAGATAAGAATGTCTACACCGATGGCTTAGACATTTACACGAACTTAGACTTGAATGCACAGAAACACTTATACGATGTGGTGAATACGGATCAATATGTTGCCTACCCTGACGATCAAATGCAAGTTGCTACTACGTTGATCGATGTCAATACTGGACAAGTCACCGCGCAGATCGGTGGAAGAAATATTCCGGATGATGTCGCTTTAGGTAATAACTTGGCTGTTAATACCTCTCGTGACTTTGGTTCAACCATGAAACCGATCACTGACTACGCACCAGCATTTGAAGAATTGAACTATTCTACTGGCAAACTGATCGCCGATGCACCTTACAATTATGAAGGAACTTCTATTCCTGTTTCGAACTGGGACAACCGTTACATGGGAATGGTCACCTTGCGCCAAGCGTTATACCTCTCAAGAAACGTCCCGGCTGTCAAGCTCTTCAATGAAGTTGGCTCAGATAAAGTGGCTGAGTTCTTGAGTAGCTTAGGGATCGAATATAGCACGATCCATCAGTCAAATGCGATTTCAAGTAATACTGAACAACAAGATGGGACGAAATACGGTGCTTCTTCTGAAAAAATGGCCGCAGCATACGCTGCTTTGGCAAATGGTGGTACTTACTACAAACCACAATATGTCAATCGGATCGTTTTCCAAGATGGCACGGAAGAAACGTTTGAACCAGAAGGAACAAGAGCAATGTCTGAAGAAACAGCATACATGGTGACGGACATCTTGAAAGACACGATCACTCGCGGAACCGGTACGAATGCCGCAATCCCAGGCTTGATCCAAGCTGGTAAAACAGGAACATCTAATTATACGGACGAGGAGTATGCTAAGTTAGGAACATCGACTGGCGTTTATCCAGACATTTTATTTGCTGGCTATACACCGAATTATGCGATTTCTGTGTGGACGGGATACAATGATAAAATGACTCCGATCACTTCCACTGGAACAGATGTAGCTTCAGATGTTTATCGCGAATTGATGAAATTTGTCTCCGCAAATGTGACAAATACGGACTGGACGATGCCTAACGGACTGTACCGTTCTGGTGGTGAATTATTCTTTAGAAATGCATCATCATCTGGCAATTCAAACGCTACGGTGCCATCAACGACGATTCCTTCTTCATCTGCGGTCGTCCCAGTAACTCCTGTTCCTGAGTCTTCAACTAGTGAAACTGTTCCTGAGACTTCTACTAGCTCAACGACTGAACCTAGCTCTGAAGAGTCGACACCACCACCAAGCAGTGAACCAACTGAGCCAAGCACTCAGCCTTCTACAGAACCACCAGCATCGTCAAGTGAGGAAGCACCACCCGAATCCTCTGCTACACCGCCAAGTTCTGAAGATACAAATGCGGCTGGTGGTGACAGCGGGACACGAACTGCACCTTCTACTCGATCTTCGTCAAGAAACAGTAGTGATTGACCAGCAAAAAAGCCATCCGCAAAGGATGGCTTTTTGGTTTACTCGTTTTCTGTCATTTTTCAACGCTCATTTCCCTACTAGATCGATCATTTAAAGTATTCAATAGGATAGTTTCGTTTTCTAGAAAACAAAACTACTCCCCCAGAAATACCAATCAACAGATAGCCTAAAAAAACGATTCGTTGATTTACTACTGTTCCTGTTTCGGGTAGATTTTTTTGAGTGATCGCAGAAAGATCAGCGACTAGTGTCTGATGTTTGTTTTTTTCTTTTGTTTCTTCAACAGTCGATCCAATCGTACCAGATACTCTGATATTGTGAGTGGACTGCACCTCTTCCGCCTTGACTATGGTTGAACAGGATAAGCTCATAATAAAAAGTATTTGTAGTACCGATAAAACTTGCCATTTTTTACTTCTAGACTTCCTCATCGTACTATCTGATAGTAGATTTTCCATTCGCTTTATTCCTCTACTGCAAAATTCAATACTAGTTTAAAGCTCGGATTACTTTCTACGGAAGCATTTCTCGGTGTCGCATCCCCATTAAATTGGAAGTTACCGACTGTATGATTCCCCTCATTACCAGATAAGGTGAATAAAGGCGTAGCTGTAACTGTCGAAACTCCTTTGTTGAATAATTCGATCGTGTTGATCGTTAGTCGATCCACTTCGCTCATTTCTTTGACTTCTGTCACATTTGAGACGGAAGCCCGCACACTTAGCGCAGAATGGTTCGTCACGTGATAAGCCGGAGAAGTAATCTTTTTATGCTCAGATTCTTCTGTTGTCCGGAAAATAGCTGTCGTCGGTAGGGTCACATTGATCCATTGATCGAGATTTTCTGGATTTGGACCAGGCTTTGTATTATCAAATTCACCGATGATCCCCTTTATAGTGATATCTCCAGAAGTTGCACCTTCTCGCCCATCGATGGTTTGGACTGGACTAGCAAAAGCGGTAATTCCACTAATACATACTCCTGTAATTGTTAGAATACTTAACACTAATTTTGTTGCTTTTTTCATTTTAGGTAGCCTCACTTAAATTGGATTAATTTTTTATCAATATGCTGATTTCTGCTTCGGTTACGCCTTGTTTTTCTTTGGTTTCTGGATCATAGATATTGACTGTCGCTGTTGCTGGATATTCTCCTTTTTCTAAAGGTCGCTTCAAATACACCGCTTCAATCAATTGATTGGGATAAATCGCACCAGAAGAATAAATCACTTCTTTCGTGTCATTGATCGTGATATCGACCGCAATCGGATAAACATTCGTGCCAGGATTGACGATTTCGATCGATCCACGACTTCTGCCATTTTCAAAAACTGCTTCTGGGTTGATCTGCAAGGTGAAATAATTTGCATCTGCTAGTTCTTGCGCACGCTCAGAGATCCGTTGATCACTCGCATCACTGATTTCAGGTAACAAATCCGCGCTGATAACTGGAGTGGGTTCTTTGTGACTAAACCAATACCAACTAGCAACAGCCATCACCATTAAAGAAACAAACAATAATAAGACACCGTTCTTCCGTCGTTTCTTTTGTTGATTCCTTCGTTTTGTTTTATTCATTGGTTGAACGTCTCCTAGTCATTATCATTCTTTTATCTCGTACATCTATGCCCGCTATCTGGGAACAAATCGTAAAATCATACGGTAGGTGGGAACTAATGACTCTTGATAATAGCCCCCTTGTTCATTGCCATCATCCGAGATCCACTTAGGATACGGCCCATAAAATCGACCGGTCAAATGGAAAGGTATACTTGAGTATGGCGAAACTTGTGCCAAGCGTTGTTCACTTCTCCGTTCATACAAGGAAATTTTGGTTTCATTAGACATCAACTGTAATTCCAATAGTGGTTGTTTGATATCAGAGAAGTTTTTCGGTTGTCCTTCTTGCAATGGAGCGTGATCTAAAGGATCTTCACCCTCTCTTAACAAGGTGACCCCTGCATCATCCTCAACAATAAATTGATTCATATACGCATCAACAGAAAGATCTGAATGATTTCGGATCTCGTAATCTGGACTAACAAAGTCACGATTAGTTTCCTCGCCTTGGTAGAGGGATTCGAACACCATTTTTGTCGGTATGGAAACTTTTAGATGATGGATCTTTGAACTAACATCAATGCCTATTGTAAACTGATAGGCTTTGTTCCCTACTTGAAATGTAGCAAAATACGTTCCATCGTCCACTTCATCCTTGGTTAAATCCGTAGCCACGATTTTAATTTCCTGACTGCGATCGTCCTGTGTCAAAGCATCGTGTGCTGTTGCCTGACTTTCCTTCAGAATCAATTCATGGAGTTCTGCTTCACTGGTTAATGCCTCTAACTTCTTACGTTCTAATGTGAAGTGATTTGCAGTGTAGTCGATCCCTTTGATTACCTTTTCTTCAATCATCAAATCACCAGTTGTTTCGACGGATGGTTTAGCAACAGCGAGTGTTACCTGTGTATCTGTTGCTAGGCGCTCATTTTCTGCCAAGGGTATCTCAAACTGTCGAATCCGTTGATCTGCATCTTGGTAATCTCCCCACTTGATCCTCGGTGATTCTTTAGTTACAGTGACTGTTTGTCCCGCTGTATTTTGGTAAGTGATTGTTCGACTATCCGTTACTTCTGTCATCCAGCCAGTTATTGCTGTTGATTGGTCACTTAATGGCTCTAATACTGCCACTAATTCTTCCGGACGAAAAACCTCCCATACATAAGTTCCTGGATGATTTCCGTCATAATTTGCCATAAATTCGTTTGAATTCTCAAACGCGATTGTTCGAACTGAACTATCCAAACTTTCTTCAAGCACCCATCGTCCTGTATATTCCGCTGTAGGAACGATAGTTCGTAAGCTGGTATTTCCGATAACTGTTTCTTTTCCTAATTTAAGGGATGAAAGTCTTGATGCAAAATAGAACATGCCCCTGATATCTTTATTTCTTGTGTCCCAATTGCTCAAGTCTAATTCAGTTAGCGAAAAGGAAGACATAAATAAATTGCTCATGCTAGAAACCTTACCAACATTCCATTGACTAACATCTATATCAACAAGGTTGGATGTCCACGCAAATGCATGAGTCAACGTTGTCACATTTGACACATCCCATTGACTGACATCTAGCTTTCTTAAATTGGTCATCCAAGCAAATGTGTGACTCATGCTAGTTACATTAGACACATCCCATTGACTAATATCTAGCTCTTTTAGCGCCAAAGCATGGGCAAACATCTCATCCATATTCGTTACCTTAGATGTATTAAAATTCCCTACACCTTCAATACTTTCTAACTGTCTTGCCCCGTTAAAAAGAGATGCGCTATTTTCCGGTAAAAATACCTCGTTGGTGACAATGATCGTTTCAACTTCGGAATGGCTTTTCCATGGCGCTTCTGGGACCGATCCACCGATTCCACCATACAAATGGATCGTTTTCGTTGCCTCGTCGTATTCCCAAGGGACAGTTCCCCATAACTGCTGGTTCTTCCGATAAGTATAGGTGACTATTTGCTCAACATTCGTGAAAACCCCTGTTGCATTTTCCGGTGTAACAAGCAATTCCCACCCTTCGATTTCTTTTGCTTCTGTACGATATGCTTCTCCGCTAAATCCCGTTAAAATATCGCTTTGAGCTAACTCATTACCCTCTTCGTCCACATACCTTACGACGACACTGCTTTGTTGCAAGCGTTCATAATTGGCTTGGACGCTCACAGGTCCCGTCCCCATTCGTAAACTGGTATTCGCCAGATTACTATTCGTTATGGTTGCACCATTTTGGGTTCGAAACTGCCAATTGACAAAACGATAACCGGTAGCTGGATTTGCATTCAAATTGATGGTTGCTCCTTGGGCAGCGGATGAAGCTGAAACCCTAGGATTGCCACCAATCGTTGGATTTGCCTGCACACTCACACTATGGGTGATTTGTTCGTAGACTGCTCGAACGGACGAATCTCCTGCCCCCATCGTAATGGATGTACTTTGACTCGTTCGGTTTGCAATAGTCGCGTTTCCAGAAACAGGCTCCCATTGAACAAAGCGATATCCATTCGAAACGTTGGCATGGATCGTGGTCGTTTCACCTTGTGCCAGTATTGTTTGATCCGCTCTTGGATTTCCTCCAGCATTTGGAGAAGATTGGAAAGATAAATTGTACACTCGCTCATAAACCGCTCGAATCCTTGCTGTCGCACTTATCGGTCCTATAGGTCCGCCACCTGTATTGAGATTTGTTACCTCTGCATTTGGGTTTTGTATAGAAACGCCATCACTGGATACTAATTCCCACCGTACAAAACGAAATCCTGGATTCGGATTCGCATGTATGGTGTACACCGTTGCAAGTGGTGGCATCGGATTGTTCCTTGTATAGGTAGGATTTCCACCTTCAGAAGGACTTGTTTCAAATGTAATCGTTACATCTCTAGCGAAGTCTACCCTTGCCTCATTCTGGCTTACAGTAGCGGATTCACTGGTTTCTGATCCATAAACAAAATGAAAAGGTAGATGAGACAATAGAACAACGATTACGGTTAATAGGATGATAGTTTTATTATGATTAATTCTACTTTTCATTGGTGCTCCTTAATGATTAACTGTTGGAATAAATAAACACATCGATCTTTTTCTTTTTATGAATAGTTCCAGATGAAAAACATCCGTCATTTTTACACACTGATCAGTGATATCTCCTATTGATAAAATCGATATCAATAGGAGATCTGTTGTTATGCTCGTAATTCTTTATGTGAAGAATTACGTAATTTCTCCGTATTTTTTTGTTGCATGATTTCTGCTGATTTACTTATGCTTGCTTCCATTTTGTTTTGCAGTTTACTAGGAGCAGGAATACTTGTAGCCAAGGAAGGCGATAACGTTTTTTGCGTAAGTCTTCGCTGCTTCACTTCATGAGAAGTCCCTGTGCGTTCACTAGCATTGAATAAGTTTTCTGCTTTTATGAGATCGCCTTTCATAGCTAGTGATCGAGCTTCTCCTATAATATTCAATTCGTTTTTTAATTCATGGATCTGATTTTTTAATTGACGATATTTTTCGCGATTAAAAATATACTTACTAAAAAAATTGATTCGCTGTTTTTTACTTTGTAATTCGGCTAATTCATTTTGTTTCGTGTTGACTTTCATACTGTATTTCTCTAAATTATGATTTTTTACAATTTTTTCTTTCAATTCATGGATTTTTTCAAAAGCGGAATGAGTATCTCGATAGTATCCTTGGTCTTCTTTCCAGGTTTCGATAAAATTTCCGAGTGCTAGTTCACTTTGTTTTTCATTTTTCTTAAACCTGCCATAGAAACCCCCGTCATTAAAACTATTTTTCATCTTCAGGTCATATCTTTTTTTATGCATGTCGATATTCTCACCTAATTCCTTGATGTTTTTTTCATCCTTTGATGAATCATACTGAAATTTATACTCCTCAAAAAAATTAGATAGTTTTTCAAATTGTTGATCCAGATCGTGGTGGATCATTTTTTGGGCATTTTTTAAATCTGTTTTAACGATCGTTGAGTCCCTATTCGCTTGCCCAGCTATGCCTGTTTTGTCTGTAAGTTCATGACTCTTAGCTGATTTGAGACGTTCAGTTTCTCTTTCTCTGATCAACTGTGTTTTCTCCGCTTCTAATTTTTCATAGCGGGGATCACTCATATCTTTGATACGGTTTATTTGCGCTTGTTTCTCTGAAATTTTTTCCGTTAATTGCTGAATCTTTTTAGGATCAGCTTTTACTTCAGTTACTCTCGAGGTACTGGATGAAGCGGTCGACTGTCTTTCATTCCGTGCAGCGATTTGTTGTCGCACCTTATTTCTCTCTGCTACTAAGCGATCGTATTCAGGATCACTGATATCTTTTATACGTTCAATTCTTTGGTTTAATTTTATGAGTTGTTCATCCATTATCATTCCCACTTTCTTAAAGAAATCCTTTATCTGTCTTCGCGATATTATTTATGAACAAAATGACTTATTTCCTATTTTTTATTTTTTTTAACGAACGTTTGAATCCCTCTGACGATCGAACACTCTCCAAATAAACGCGTTCTTGCTCTCTCTTGTTTTCTTCTATCCTTTTCGTTGTTTGGATTCGCTTAGTTTCACGGCCGATTCTTCGTTGTTCATCACTCATACGCTCATGTTCCATTGTTTCTCCTCCAATCAGGATGACTCAAATTGATCATGAGAATTCCTTATGATCTTTGCAATGACGGTCTTCTTGTTAACTGATTATTTTTTGATAATTGATTGATTTTATTACTTTTACTGATTGCCTCTTTTTTTACTGTGGCAAAACTCAATTTTTTGACTTTAGCAACAGATTGTTGTTTTGCCGCTTTCACTGTCTTGACTTCAGCTGATTTTATTCTTCGTTGTGGGGACGTGGCGCTGATACCGAGTGTCTTTATACTTTTTAATAGATCAAACTTCATGAAGTTCGCTCCTAATTTGTATAAAAACTGAAAAAGATTCCGATTGGTCTTTGTTGCGATATTTTTTACAACAGGCGCTTTTTCCTTCGCAGCTTCCAACTTGACAGGTTGTTTTTTAGTTGCCTTCGTCGTATTAGCAGATGCTTCTAAAGGCGATTGCTCTTTTTCTTTCTTTTTTGTGATTCTATTTTTTATCATCTTCGTCACTTTGACGACAAATCTTCCTAAATATTTCAGTCCCATAAAACCAAATTTAGGTGTTTTCAACGATGTTTTTTGTAGCATTTTTACCTCTGGATCTGGCTGTTCATTGGTGATCATCGAACTCCTCCTTTAAATCAAACGTTTGGTATCATTTATTTTTATATTTAGTTCGCTTTTTTAGTTGTTTCCAAAAGACAAATGTAACCATTGACGTCCCTACTACAGTTAAGGAAATACCTGCTTGACTATTCAATCTTGGTAGCGAACGCTTCTCTTCTTTTCTTCTGATTGCGACCCCATCATTCTTTTTAGTTGAAGTTTTTTTGTCAGTTGTTTGGTCCACCGGTTTTGTTTCAGGGTGCTTATCCTTATTATCATTAGGTTTGTCTTCCTCTGGTATCGGCTGCTTCTCATTTCTAACATAAATGAAGTTTATTTCTTGCTCATCATCTGTAAATATACCTGTAGGTTGACCGATGGTTTCTTTCACTTCCCAACCAGCTACTTGTAAGGGTTCCGCTTTAAAAACTTCTCCCCATCTTCCAACAAGAATGTCCATCCGATTTTTTTCAGGCGCTTCCTCAAAAATGTGGTTGACGACTACTTGACCGCCAACTTTACGCTCATATTGGATCGTTATCGTTTGCACTTGTTCCGTTACGGTCACTTGTGGTAGTTCACCTTTTATTTGCCAACCTGCAAGTAGTTTTGGCGTCAATTCGAATTGTTCACCCACATAACCGACATCTGTTAAAATTTCACTCGTATTCAATGACGGATCATTGATATATTCATGGTTCACAGTTATGGCTCCGCCGGTTTGACGCTCATATTTGATTGTTACCGTTTGTGCTTGTTCTTTCACTGTTACTTCAGGCAGATCTTTTACTCGCCAGCCGTCTTCCGTTTTTGGCGTCAATTCAAATCGATCGCCCACATGCCCTACATCGGTGAATGTCTCACTTGTATTCTTAGTGGAATCGCCGATAAACTCATGATTGACGGTGATCGCTCCGCCGGTTTGGCGTTCATATTGGATCGTTACTGTTTGGGCTTGTTCTGTTACTGTCACTTGTGGCAATTCACCTTTTACTCGCCAACCAGCTTCTGTTCTAGGTGTCAATTCAAAGCGATCACCCACATTCCCTACGTTTGTGAATCGCTCACTGCTGTTCATAGTCGGAGCACCGATAAATTCGTGGTTCACTGTGATCGCTCCGCCAGTTTGGCGCTCATATTGGATCGTTACCGTTTGGGCTTGTTCTGTCACTGTCACTTGCGGCAATTCACCTTTTACTTGCCAGCCAGCTTCTGTTCTAGGTGTCAATTCAAAGCGATCGCCCACATTCCCCACGTCTGTGAATCGTTCACTGCTGTTCATAGTCGGAGCACCGATAAATTCGTGGTTCACTGTAATTGCTCCACCTGTTTGACGTTCATAGGTGATTGTTACGGTTTGTGCTTGTTCTGTTACCGTCACTTCTGGCAATTCACCTTTTACTCGCCAGCCAGCTTCTGTTCTAGGCGTCAATTCAAATCGATCACCCACATACCCTACGTTTGTGAATCGATCACTGCTGTTCATAGTCGGAGCATCGATAAATTCATGATTTACAGTGATTGCTCCGCCGGTTTGACGTTCGTATTGGATCGTTACCGTTTGTGTTTGTTCTGTCACTGTCACTTGTGGCAATTCACCTTTTACTTGCCAGCCAGCTTCTGTTCTAGGTGTCAATTCAAAGCGATCGCCCACATTCCCTACGTCTGTGAATCGCTCAGTGCTGTTCATAGTGGAAGCTCCGATAAATTCGTGGTTCACTGTGATCACTCCGCCCACCGTTGGATTCTTTGTATAGACAAATTCAACAAGTCTTTCCGGACCAGCTTCCATCTGACCGGAAGCATTTGCGCTTCCAGATGATAATCTGCTGTAGGTATATCCCGGAATGGCTGGAGGTGTATACGTATAGTTTTGACCAACCTCCATTTGTTCTACCAGTGGATCTCGGATCTCATTCCCTGCCTCATCGATATATCTAACTCTGATTGAATTTTTTGTTCGCAATGACAATGTGCCCAAATTAAGATTAGTAAGTGTAATACCCCCTACATTAATCGGGTTGTTTCCAAAAAAATCAGCAGTTGTTGGATCAATTGCCCATGTATCTAAATAAAGCGAACTCAAGTTAAGATTGATTGAGTTAGTATGGCCATTTGCCGCACTCACCTGTGACCTAGTAACTGTCACATCAACTCTTGTAAGATTTCCCGTAGTCGGGCCAACTACCCTGCTAATGGTCACTCCCGAAGGAAGATTTGTCGCGGTCACCTCACCTATGCTAAAATTACCTGGCAGATTTGGTGACTTTCCATAACGCATCTGAGTATAAAAGTAATTGGGGACAGGCGTATTTCCACTCTTACCTCCCGTAAGTGCTGGAATCCAACTACCTCGGTCTGCCACCAGGGCGTAGGTAGGAATATTAACCGAAAAACTCACACTATCCCCCACATTAACCCCCAAAGAACCATCTACTTGTGGTGTAGCATTGATTTGTTGAGAGATTGCGTTTTCTCCTTCGTCATACAACCATGCACGTAAGCTCTTTCCTTGATGGATCTCATTGAGCATATAATCATTAAAAGTAGCATAAACACTCACTGGAAAATGCAAGAGCAACAAGATGACGCTAAATATGCTCATTAGTTTGATTTTATTCATTGAATCTCTCTCCGTATTCTTTATTTTTCAAAAGATATTTGACCTTTCAGTAGGGGCTTGCCACTGACATTATTACTCTTCGAAATTGCTTTTTGTTTGATTGAATCAAATGCCTCTTTGACGGCCGGCTGACGATTGATTCCCTTATTCTGTTCAGTAATCTGTGGATTACTTTCAGATTTTGTATTATCCACCCGATGTCTTGCGGCTTCACCTAATTGATTCGTCGTACGGTTATCACGAGAGGACTGTGATGGTGGCTCATGAATATCCGCTTTCACATGAAGTGTTTCATGGGTATTGAACGAATTCGACCGACTTGAACGATTCGCTTCATTTTGGGTTTTGTTTTCTGTCTCTTGACCATAGACCCATGCATATGGACTTTTTTCCATTGACTTCGTCTCATTACTAGCGAGTTTTATGCCATCTTCTTTTGAACCAGCACTTTTTATTGACGAATTATCATGGGCAGGTGCACGATCATCCTTATCCACTTTTTCATAGGCTTTATCAAAATTCTTATCTACCTCTAAAGAATTTTTTTCGATTGTTTCTTTTTGTGTTGTGGTTTCTAATGTTTGATCTTCTTTTTTATAAAACTTTCTTTGTAGTGCATGCAGTCCTTTACTCAAGGCGGTCACACCAAAGGAAACCGCAAGTGCCATTGCAATAACTGAAGTTACTTTGTACATAAATAACGGAGTTGAAGTGGCTATCGCAAATATATATGGTGCTATTACTGGTGTCAGTGCGATACCAATTCCTGCTACAACTATCCCAACACCAAAGATGATGGCGAGAGATTTCCAATTTCTTTTAAAATAACCCTTTACAGATTTGTCTTTTTCTGAATTTTCAGGACTGACTTTTTCTGATGAGTGATTCTGTTGTTTTGTTTTTGCTGTTTCTTTCTCATGAGCGGCAGTTTCTCTTTGAATTGATTTTTCTTTTGGATCAATCACTCGATCTTCTAAGTTTCTCTGTCGACTTCGTTCTGCCTGGCGATAGGTTTGTATTCTAGAACGAAGTTTAAGAATATAGTTGATGAGTTTTGGTCCATAAACGGCAATCAAAATAGTCACGTAAATAAACCGAGTTAATGGTAGTCCATACATAGCAAAGTAAATTGGAACGATACCTAAAATGCCAGTTACCCACATACTGATCAACGGCCAAGATGCTAATGGTAGTAAGTTCAACAAAAATCTTCCGATTTGAATCGCTCGGCTTTTTTTTGTGTGGATTTTCTTTTTTTCTGTAAGCGGTCCTGACTCTGGCAATTCTATATCGTCATCCATAAAATCGGTTTCTGTAGCTTTATCCGTTTTTCCTGAAGCATTCTCATTTAAACCAAAATTATCACTACTCGCGTCTATTCCAAGTTTATCTAAAGAATCAGTTGTGTTTTCCGACTGTTTTTTATCCATTCCTCGAGTGGCTATACTCGCTTCATCCAGTTTCGTTGGTCTCGGTTCCACACCTTCAATCATCTGATTTCTCATTTGGCTATTTTGAGTGTCTGAGGAAGATTCCTCTAAGGGTGCATGGGAACTATCTGTTTGATTATTTGTCTGGGTATTTGTTTCAAGTGGTACTTTTTCTTCTGGATTAAATTTGAGTTTATCAGCTAACAATTCACGGATTTTTTTCGTATTACCAGCAGCAATATCTGTTTGATTTGTTTGATCAGCAGAGTGAACAGTAGGTTGGTTGCTTGTTTCTTTTCTACGATCTAGCTGATCGGCTATAACCGTTTCTTCCGATTTTTGCCCATCACTACTTGTTACAGCAGGATTTTCAAATTGGTTTCGGCGTTGACGAAATCTTTCATTAGCCAAGCCATTTAGTTTTTGCTGGAATGTTTCGTTAGAGTCACTAGCTTCAGTTTCTCTCCCATTTCTGGACTCGTACTGTCTTCGCATCGCTTCAACTCGACCCGTGGGTTCTGGAACTGGTCGTTCACTAGAAAGGGCATTCACACTTTCAAACTGGTCCCTCGTTGCTCTCACTCGTCCCGTAGATTCTGGAACTGGTCGGTCGTTAGGAAGGGCATTCTCTTTTTCAAACCGTTCTCTCGTTGCTCTCACTCGTCCCGTGGATTCTGGAACTGGTCGGTCGTTAGGAAGGGCATTCGGACTTTCAAACCGGTCTCTCGTTGCTCTCACTCGACCCGTGGATTCTGGAACTGGTCGCTCATCACGAAGGGCATTCGCACTTTCAAACTGTTCCCTTGCTGCCTTAACTTGACCCGTTGATTCTGGAACTGGTCGGTCGTTAGGAAGGGCATTCGCACTTTCAAACCGTTCTCTCGTTGCTCTCACTCGACCCGTGGATTCTGGAACTGGTCGCTCATCACGAAGGGCATTCGCACTTTCAAACTGTTCCCTTGCTGCCTTAACTTGACCCGTTGATTCTGGAACTGGTCGGTCGTTAGGAAGGGCATTCGCACTTTCAAACCGGTCTCTCACTGCCCGCACTTGTCCCGTTGATTCTGGAGCTAGTCGTTCATTAGGATGGGCATTCGCTTTTTCAAACTGGTCTAGTTCTGCTCTCACTCGTCCCGTTGATTCTGGAACTGGTCGCTCATTAGGATGATCGTTCGCTTTTTCAAACTGGTCCCTCGCTGCTCTCACTCGTCCCGTGGATTCTGGTGCAAGACGGTTATCACTTTTTACACTAGGATTTTCGAATCGAGCACGACGGTTTTGGAATTCTTCATTCGTCATGCCGGTTTGATTCGATTTTGTTTCGTTTGCAGATGCTGAATCATTCGTATGAACTGCGCTTTCGTTTCCTTTACGTACGATTTCGCTACTGCCATGCATGGGGGTAGCTCTTTGATAAGAAGTTCCTTGATGTTCACTTTTTCCACGACTCTTTTTCTTGGAAAACGATGGTTCATTGCTTGTACTAGTCAGGTTTTCGAATCGATCACGAAGATTTTGAAATTCTTCGTCAGCCCTACCAGTTTGACTCAATTCTGCATTGTTTGTCCTTAATGAGTCATTGTTATCTATCCTACTAGCTTGACTCTCTTGACTCTCTTGTACTAGCTCACTACTTTGTTGCTGCCTAGGTGGATTTTGATAAGTAGCTGTCTGGTAGTTATTCGGTTCGCTTTGGGTTGTTCTCTCTCTAACTGGTGGTTCGTTACTTGGTCCAGGCATATTGCCAAATCGATCTCGCCGTCTTTGAAATTCTTCGTTCGCTCTACCAGCTCGACTCCATTCTGCATTGTTTGTCCTTAATGAGTCATTGTTATCTATCCTGCTAGCTTGACTTTCTTGCACTAACTCACTACTTCGTTGTTGCCTAGGTGGATTTTGATAAGCAGCTGTCTGGTAGTTATCCGGTTCTCGTTGGTTTGTTCTCTCGATGGCTGGTGGTTCGTTACTTGGTCCAGGCAGATTGCCAAATCGGTCTCGATATCTTTGATTTTCTTCGTTCGCCCTACCAGTTCGACTTAATTCTGCATTGTTTGCCCTTAATGAGTCATTGTTGTCTATCCTACTAGCTTGACTTTCTTGCAATAACTCACTACTTCGTTGTTGCCTAGGTGGATTTTGATAAGTAGCTGTCTGGTAGTTATCCGGTTCTCGTTGGTTTGTTCTCTCGATGGCTGGTGGTTCGTTACTTGGTCCAGGCAGATTGCCAAATCGGTCTCGCCGTCTTTGAAATTCTTCATTCGTCATGCCCGTTTGATCCGGTTCTGCTTTATTTGTGGGTGATGATTCATTCGTATAGACTGTGCTTTCGTTTCCTCTACGCACAAATTCGCTAGTGCCTTTTAATGGATGAGCTTTTTGATAGGACGATATTCCTTGATCGCTTTGGTTCTGTCGATCTATCGGTTGATTTTGCCTATTTTGGACAGTCTGCGAGTCATTTGTTTGCGGGGTTCTCCTTCTAGATGACTTTCGACTTTCTAATGGTGAATGTTCATTTGATGAATGATTCAGACCTTCATAGTATTGTCGCAATCGGTTGACTGTTCCTGATGGTACTTCAGCTGAATGCGGTTCTTTATTATAAGAAGGTTCTTTTTCAAATCGTTCTTTTAACTCACTCACTTTAAGACTTTGATGCTGTTCTGCTTTTGTATATTGATTCGTCGTGTGGACAGAATTTACGTGCATCGAGACATTCTCTTTGATCTGCTCATTAGATAAAACTTCTTGCTTTACGTTGTCTCTCTTATTGAGTGAGGCTTGTTCTGCAAATCTTCTTTCTTGTTCAGCCACTAATTTAGGACTTACTAATTCGTCAGATGCTTGTAACTGTGTGTTTGACGTAAAAGTGGGTGCCGCATCTTTTGTCCTTGTTTCTTGCTCACGTATATCTTCTTTTAAGACGATCATCCGCGATTTATAAATGGAGAATCTCAACGTATTGTAGTCTGATGGATCAATGTCTTTGAGCATTCTTTCAAATGATTGTTTTAAATCATTTGTCTTTTCTTCCTTCACTTCTTTTCTTGAAGAAACCAAGTCTAGAACGAAGTGGAATTCTTCTCTGATAGTTTCAGGATTACTATCCAATATTGCTTTTGCTTGAAACTCATTGAATACTTTTTCTTCATGAGGTTTTACTGATTTTATTAAAATATCTTTGTTTATATATTCTTTAAGATAGTTTTCATATTTTTGATAAAACATCGGTCTCCTCCATTCAATGAAGAATTTTTTAGAGTCGATTAACCATTCAAGCGATGTTCAAGTAATTGTTCTAAAGATGAATTTTCTTCTCTAAAAATACCTGTTTGAGTTAATCGCACAGCTTGATGTGGTTTTTCGTAATCATTTACCCATAAAAACATCCCTGGGAGGGAATGCATGCGATAACCGAATTGTGTCTCTTCTAAGGTGACCTCAAATGTCATCACTGCTGAATTTTCATCTGTGACTGATAGTTCAAGTACACATAGCGTCTCAGAAATATCTTCAGAAATGACGCGATAGTAAAAAATTCGACTTATTTCGTTTCCGTCTTCCACTTTTCTTTGGACAAATGTGTCTTCTGTAAAATCAATCAACACTTGACTATTCATCGTCGTTCCCGTCCAACTACCTTGAAGTAACACGTCATTCCATTTTTGACTGATTATCTCATCGATTTCTTCCCCACTGGAATCAATAATTTCTTTGGCCCTTTCCATCAATGCAACACTAGGATAGAAATAGGTCGTGTTCCCTTCATTGTCTTCATAAAAGAAAATCGTTTCGCCTAACCTTGTCATCAGCTCAAAAGAAACTTCCTCTTTCTCTTTGTCCGTCAGAACAAGCTTTGTATCTACTAAGCGATACTGACCCGTTGTGAGCCAACTGGTACTTTGATAAGTTCCATCATTTTTTAATTCCAGAACCATGCCATCCGCTCGATCAGAATACCAAATACCTCTATAAACTAAGGCTTCATTTCTTTCTACTAAATTTAGGTCCTCTTTTTTTTGCTCGCTTGCAGACAAAGGTTTACTACTAGTGGTAGCTTCCGAGTTTTCATTCGTACCGCGATGAAAAAATAGCGAGTAAAAAATAAAACTGAACATGGTGATGAAAATGCCGATAGCTATAAACACGATTCTTTTTCCTTCTTTTGACTCAACTATATTTTTTATTTTTTTCATCGTTCATCCTTTTCTTTCTTTATTGAAGAATACCGTACCCTGAAATGCTTGGATCATTGATAAAATAGGTCCTTCTAGCTACTTTATCGGCAGTATTCCCTTCGATGGTCTGAATGATATTTCCATCTGTAAACTCTACGATTCCCACATGATCTTTTCCTGTACCACCTCCATTCCAATCAAAGAAAATCAAATCACCTGGTTGTGGATGATAGTTCTCTGAAGCCTTCTTATAGTTCCCTTTTTCAGTTAACCAGTTGATCATTTCTAAACAGTTAGCAGTCTTGATTATTTTTTCTTGGTTGAGATACCCTACTTGGTCTGCTACCCAACTCACAAAGATCGCACACCACTCTACTCTTCCTTCAAACCCATACCATCGCCAGTACTTCTCTCCTTGGATCGTACCAATCTCATTGATTGCAGTCTCAAGGAAATCTGAGTTTTCGAGCCATAGATAGTTAGTTACTATAGGTACATAGAACATATTTCCGTAAGCATATCGCCATGAAAATCCATATGCTAACGCTACTGGATGGGTATAAGTAACAGTCTGTCTGTTGCTTTTTTCCCTTGCATATAACTCTGCATGAAAGAAGCTATATTGGTTATTGGTATTTGCTAACCAGTTTAAAAAGTCTTCTCCATAGTTATAGGCTTGAAGAGCCGCACGATCATCAAGATGTAAGTCTCTCGCTTTGCTTAATAATTGGGCAAAATAGTGGGTTCCTCGATCAATTGATAGTTCTGGATCATCAATCGTATTAGGAGACAAACCTTGTGACTCACTAGCCTGCATAATATCAGGGAATCTTTCTGCATCACCACCGGATTCTACTTGGATGATTGCCAAGATCATATTGACATACTCTAAAATCTCATACTTTTCACAGGCTTCTCGAACAAGATGTTCCCATTGTAAAATCATTTGTCCAGGATTTTTAAGACTTCCTGAGATCGTTCTTGAAGAATGATGTGTAAATCCTTCTATCTCAGAAGGATATTGAAATTCCAGATCAAAAATATAAGCAGATGGATAAATATGTCTGTTTGGCCAGAATGTTCGACGTTCAATGACTTCAACCTTTAAATTTCCTGTGGTTTCTCCTACGATTGTATCGGCATCTACCCACTCACCATTTCTCACTCGGACATTTTTTAATGGAGACAAAACAACTCTTTTGCTCAAAGAAGTATTGATAGTGACATAATCATTGCCAGCAGCATGTACTCTTCCTGATCCAGAATTATCGATGCCATAGACAGGCGTGCCAGGCTCAGCCAACAGCTCGATATGATTATGTCTATTTCTGTCATCTGATCCTCGATAGCCATATTTTTGAACAACGATGGCGTCTTGGTTCATGCCAAAAGGACTTTGCAAAAATACTTTATTCTCAAATCGGTCCAATTCTTGGATTGGTCCAAACTTATCTAGTTCTTCCTCTGTCAGCGTATCTGAATTTTCATCAATAAACTGACTGATTGTTTTGATCTCAATATTGATCAACGCCACTTTTATCGTACGATGCGTTGGACGATCTTCTTCATTACGAGGGGTAGCGGGTTGGCCCCCAGTTGGAGTGTCATTCGCTTGATTTTCTTCGGACTCATTCGGTGCATCTTCTGAGTCCTCGTCTTCTTCCGATTCATCCGCTTCTTCTTCCGAGTCCTCTTCTTTTTCTGAACCGTTCAGTTCTTCTTCTGAGTCCTCATCTTTTTCCGAATTATCCGCTTCTTCTGAATCCTCATCTTCCTCCGAATCATCCGCTTCTTCTTCTGATTCCTCGTCTTCTTCTGAATCATCCGCTTCTTCTGAATCCTCATCTTCCTCCGAATCATCCGCTTCTTCTTCTGATTCCTCGTCTTCTTCTGAATCATCCGGTTCTTCTTCTGAGTCCTCGTCTTCTTCCGAATCATCTGGTTCTTCCTCTTCCGAACCATCAGCTTCTTCCGATTCATCGTCGTCTTCAGAGTCTTCCGATCCGTCCTCTTCTGGATCAGTCTCATCAGGATAAATAATTGGTACTTCTCTTGTTTCGATTTCTGTCGTGTAACTAAAGGTATAGCCATGGATTCCTTCTACTTCTCCACGAACTCTTGTTGCACCAAAGATATTGCTACTTGCTGAGATACGTTTACTGATGTTATAGTCTTCATATTTTGCATTCAGGTAATAGAGGTACGTATCTGCATCAGAGCTATAGATAAAATTGTTATCTGGTCTTGCAACACCATTTACAACAAAATAAACTTCTTCGATTTCAGAATTTTCTGAAAAATCTTCAAAAACTTGTTGCACTTCTTTGTTCTTTCTGGCATCCAAAAGTGTGACATGCTCATATGCCTCTGCTAACGCCATATCTTCCGTTTTTATAGTAAATATACTAGCGATAAAATTAAAGATGGCGATAATTACGACGATAACGACAATGACGACAGCCAAGATCATCATTACTTTGACGGACAACAACATGAGGATCAGTTTGAGAATAATAAATAAGACTAAAAGAACTCCAAGAATATTCAATTCGCCATCTTTGTTCCTGCCAACTGTGTCTATGGCTGTTTGTGCCAGATTTTTTTTCAGTTTGGGTTTGAATTTTTTTTTCGATGGCATTTTTGTTTGCTTTTTTAATCGTTTGACTTTGTTGGAGTTACTTAACACTTGATGTTTACGTTCAAGTTTGTCTTTGATGCCGAATAATTTTTCTTCAAGTTTCTTTGCTCTGGTCTGCTTATTCGTAGTAAGTGTATTCTTTATGCCAGATAGATTGAGAACATTTTTATCTAGTTTTTCTTGTTTCTTATGATAGAATTTTTTTGATCCTAATTTTTGTTTATTGATTTTTTCAGTAGAGAGCTGACTTCGCTGATTCGTCCCACTATGTTTGGGTGAAGTTTGTCTTTTTTTTATTCCTAAAAGCGCATGATTGATTTCTTTAGGAGAGCGATGTTTATTCTTTATGAAATAGGCCTTTTCTCTTGTGGTACTATGTTGTTTGTTACTATTGATTTTGTTTAACTTTTTTTTATTTGTTATAAGATGACGCTTTTTAAAATGACTAGCGTATGGTTTTTTGCTTGTTGCGCCTTTACTTAATGGCTCTTTTCTTGACTGGCTATTCATTATATGTTGTTTGAAATCAACGATATTTCTATTTTTTAGCTGTAAGCTATCTCTTTTTTTTCTCGCTAATTTTTGCTGACGCTTTTTGAATCGGAGGCGTTTCTTCAGTGCTTTCTTTTTTTGTTCTTTCGGACTGACACGTTTCAATTTGATCGATAACAGATCTTGCTGCTTGTTGTTTTCTTGTTTATTCCCCTCGTATGTTTCATTCATAATCTTGCTTTGTCTTTACCTCTTCACCAGGTTTAGTTGTCATGATTTGATAGAGTTTCGTCTCTTTAGGCAGTCGGTCTTCAAATGGAATGATCGTGTCCCCAAACACCATCAATCCAGTACCTTCACTCCCATTTAATACATACTTTTCCTGCTCTTCCGATATATCGAATAAACGAGTCAACTCTGAGCGGTCAGATTTTGCTTGATTGAACATGACAACGAAGTCGCTATTAGAAAGCATTCTTCTGGCTAGATCCGACAATAATAGTGTCTCGACATTTTGAGTGATCCCTGTCGGTATAGCCCCCCATTTTCTTGCTCTACTCCACAATTCAAAGAAATAATTTTCTGAATATTCATTTGTAAAGAGCAACTGTAATTCATCAATATATAACCATGTACGGATTCCTGATTCTCGATTTAATGTGATTCGATTCCAAATTTGATCTAAAACGACCAACATTCCGAATGGTTTAAGTTGTTTCCCTAAATCTTTGATGTCAAAAATGACCAATTGTTTATTTAAATCCACGTTCGTCTGTTTGGAAAATAGCGCTAGGCTACCTTCTGTATAAAGCTCCAATTCAATCGCCAGTTGCTTTGCCTCTTCTTCTGGCTGTGCATTTAGCGCCATATAAAAATCTTTTAATGTCGGCAACTGTGTCTGTTCTTGGTAAATTTTTCGGCATACTCGGTCGATGATCGTCTTTTGTTGGGAAGATAACCCTAAAATACCACCCGTGATCAGCTCACAAAGTGAAATCAAAAACTGGGTTTTTAAAGCGATCGGGTCTGCATCATCGCCATAGTTACTATTGATATCCATCGGATTGATGCAGGTGTTTGAATTTCCAGCCAATCGAACCATTTGACCATCAAATTCCGAGCAAATATGCTGATATTCTGATTCAGGATCAATGACGATCACTTCGTCTTTGGCGTTTCTTAGTAAAACATTCACTATTTCCCGTTTGACAGAGAAACTCTTACCTGATCCTGGTGTGCCCAAGACAAACCCATTGGGCGCCATTAGTTTTTTCCGATCAAGAATCGTCAGATTTTTTGTCACAGAATTGATCCCATAATAATTGCCATTCTCATGGAGCATTTCAGAAATCGAAAATGGCATCAACGCCGAAACCGCAGAAGTTGCCAATAAGCGATTTAAAGGAACATGATTCTTTCCTATTGGTAATATTGTATTTAAAGCAAATTTTTGTAAATACGCTAGTTCAATGATCGTGCAACCAAATCTTCGCCCTACCGACTTGATTTTACTAGCGATTTTATTTAAGTTATCCTGATTCTCTGCGGAGAAATTGATCAACACAGTTACTTCAAATAGTTTCTGGCTTTTACTTTGTAATGAATCTAAAAGCTCTTTTGCTTCATCCAGGGAATAAGTCAGGTCATAGGTTAGCATGTCATAATCGTACCCACTATTTAAGGCTTTTCTCTGTTCATCCACTTTTTGCTGATCCATGTAAGCCATTTTAGTCTTTACTAAGTCGAAACTGCTTGCCATCGGTATCGGCCTGCAACTAACCGTAAGAGTGATTTCTTCATCGATCTCCATGAGACCTGTCAAGCATTCATCAGATAGTTCAGCAGGGTAACCATTCAAATACAGGGTCTGATTTAGTTTGTCATCGATCTTGATCAGGCGCTTATCTAATTTGAGATCGACTTGTTTCGGTAGTAATGTATGCTTCTCATTATTTAAGATTTGCCCGATCAATTCTTTGCGTTCTTCCCCTTTTAAAATATGGATGGTCGAACCAATTTTTCGAGCGAATAGATCCAATTGATCGGCAATCAAGAATAACTCTCTTTCCGCAAATTCCTGATTCTCATGTTTTTGAGTAAACGTAATAAAAATTTTCTTTTCAAACGCATTCTTCTTTTCGTTGATTTTCGCTGTTAGATAGTCATTCATTTCTTGGCGGTACTTATCATCATATTGTTCATTTTTTTCTTTAAAAAGGACATGAGTCAATTCTTCGACTGTTTTTTTCTTTTTTACTAACGTGACTTTGTAATCAATGGAAGCTTCCAAAGAATTTAGGAACTCACAATATTTAATGAATATCTGCATACGTTGTTCTTCGGAACAAAGTTGATAACTGATATCGTCAATATGGATCGTTATTGAGTATTCATTCTCAGTAATTAAACAAATACCGTTATCATAGATTTCTTCATAAAGTAAAAAAGATTTTTTTTCTTCTTGCATATTTTTCTTATTCTTGTTTTGCCTGAAGTTCACCTTCATGAAATTGGGACGTATCAGATTCTTCATAAACAACTACTCCTTGATCAAAATGGTAAATAAAATAGTATTTCAAATAGCGTTCAAAAGGCAGTCCCTCTTTTTTTAGCCACCCAAAAGCGACGATTGGCATTGAAACGAGAATCATCAGCCAACTGATCACGTCCATGGAGTAACCAAAAAAGCGCACAAACACAAAACTGATCACGATGTTAGTCAACACCGCCACAGACAGAAAGCCTAATTGTCGTACGCTCATACCTGCTACGATTCGTTCTTTATATTCACGTACATCTTTATGGACTTTGACTTCAATTGCCATTGCTTTTATTCCTTTCTATGAGGCGGATACAATCATTTTCGCCCATCCTTTTGTCTTATTTATTGCAAACATCAAAGCAATCATGTAAATCGTCAAACCAAAAATCAGCGACCACATGCCACTCCTATGACTATTTAAGAAATTCACAAAAATCAAAGGATAAATGGTCAATACTAATGCGATCATTACAGCATGTAAGGAGGAAGCTGCAAAATTCTTGAAAAATCCTTTTGCCATCGATGAAAACTCTTGATGAGGTAATGCCGCCATCGAAATAGGAGCAATCGCACTAAATATATATAATTCAAAAAATCTTATATAGACGATGACATTGATAAAGACCCCTACCACTAAAGAAACTAAAAATAGAACAACAAAAATCATTAATACGACCATTACTTCCCACCACGAAAGATTGCTTACTGCTGAATTGACTACATTGCGATAAGAACTTAAAAAATCATCTCTATTTAGGGCCATTATTTGCCCTGCTAACATCGCCCCTAATGCGACAATGGCATCGAGAATCACTTGGATTCTTAAGATGACAATATAACAAATAATAAATTTCACAAATGCTTTCATGATCATTTCAAATCCCAAAGTTGGAGCACCACCAGCATTCTCTACTTTTAAAGAAATTTTTTGAAATTCAAATAAGATGAATATCGCTAGTATTGAAAATGCAACTGGAGCTATGATCGTTTGTTGGATGATTCCTGCTACTCGATAGGCATCTGCCATGTAATCTTGCAAACCACGGCTTAAGGTTTCTGCAATATTGTCCCCATTCAAATATTCCATCATTCGATCAAATAGCATCATTATCGCTGAGCGCACTGATTAACCTTCTTTCTATCAAAAAATTTTTACTTACCTATTGGTTACAAGTGAACTAACATCAAATGCGGTCACGAACCAAACTGCAGCTACTAAAATCAACGCACCGCCGACGACCTGCCAAATTCCTTGTTGCAGCTGTGGTCCGTTTTTATCTTTTAATGCTCCGGCTAAGATCACGGTTCCCCAAATGATCCATAATCCTCCGCCAACCATCGTAAATCTTGAAATCAAATTAAATACATCCTGTAATAATTGTTGATTACTCATTTCTATCCATTCTCCTCTTCGTTTTTCGGTGATTGATTTCGTTCGTACCAATTCTCTGGAGTCACATCTCCGAGTTTTTTATAATTTTTATGTTTGGTAATATCATATTTTTCTGATATAAACGGAACTATTCCACGAATCTTCAAAATCGCTTTTGTTCCACTTAGGTTTGCCACTTCATCTACATCCAATAAATTTCGACCCATTTTTTGATAGTTCTCACTGTAGTTCCCATTACTACCTTTGGTGATACTAATGTTCTTGTGCTGGATCGTTTTCTTTCCTAGTAATTTGGAGATATACTCATGCGTGCTTAACTCCATCCCACCTAAATAAAGAAAAACGTCACTGGTCCCGATGATTGTTTCCCAAGTATCTTTGTACAAATTTTTAAGCTGACTAATGTTTTGTAAGATCACATTGACCGATATCTCACGACTTCGAATCACTGAAATCACTTTTTCAAAGTCTGGAATCTGTCCAATATTGGCAAATTCATCTAAGACACATCGCACATGATGGGGCAGACGACCTTTGTAGACATTGTCTGCTTTGTAAACTAAGCTATCGAATAATTGTTGGTACAACATACTTGCTAAGAAATTGAAACTCGTATCTGTATCTGATAATAAAATATAGATAATGGTTTTCTTGTCCCCAACGGTGTCTAATGCTAACGTATCTTTACTCACGATTTTTTTGATATTCGGAATATAAAAAGGTGATAATCGCACTCCTAGGCTGACTAAAATACTTTTAGCGGTGCGATCCCCCGCTAGTTTGAAAATTTTGTATTGCGCGACTGCAAAGTTGGCAGGATCTTTTTCTTCAAGTTCATTGAAAATCACATCCAGTGGGGAAACATAATCTGACACATCCTCTGGACAGTTTGCTAAGCGGACCATTTCAACGACGTTCGTCAATGTTTGATCTTCCTCATCAACTTCTTGCAAAAGATAACTGAATGTGGCCATCAATAAGGCCGTTTCAGCTTTTTCCCAAAAATCATCGCCACCCTTTTTTTCAGGATCTGAAGTATTTTTGATCAAGTTGTTGACGACTTTTAAAATATCGTCTTCGGTACGGATGTAAGTAAAAGGATTATAGTAGTCTGTATTTTCCCGCGTGATCAAGTCAAAAACCTTGATTTCATAACCTGCTTCTTTAAACATTGTTGCTGTCTCGCTTAACAATAGTCCCTTAGAATCACTGACGACATAAGAGGAATGCAGTTGCATCAAATTTGGTTTCACATAGAATCTTGTTTTCCCTGATCCAGCTCCTCCTACTACGATGACATTCTTATTCCGATTAAAGTTATTAGATTTAGTGATCTTCATACGACCAGACATAGACAGCGATTCACTTTTTGTGAGAATGATATTGTTGTCTTTTTTTTTATCCATCATTGGCTTGATGTCTTTTTTGTTGCCCCATCTGGCACTTCCATATTCAAACTCTGTATGTTTCGGCATACCTGAGTGATACAAGATACCAAGAGCAAGCCCCCCCACGATTGTCAATGTACCAATGATACTTGCTAAACTATAACTAAAGTCAAACTCAAAGCGACTGACTTCTAGTCCAAATTGATCGATTGTGCGAACCAAGACTTGTGCGATATCTTCTGTCTGTTGTCGGAAATTCTCGTAAATCAGGATGGTCCGATTTGCCGTATACGCGAATACAAGAAATAAAAATAGTAAAAGTAATTTATAATACCAAGTCTTTGAGTTTTTCAACTTGCCCTCCTAAACGACATAAGTGATCTTTGTTATTATCTAAAATCCGTAACGAGCAAGTCTGAAACGATGTCCATCGTTCGGTCAATATCTGCTTTTTCTGGTAGATAAAACATTTTGGTTTTATCACCAACTTGATACGGAAATGGTAGTATATTTGTCACTAATATATCTACGTCAAGTGGATTTTCAATGGTTTCCAATTGTTCCTGGTACATAATGCTTGCTCTGGTGTGTAGATATCTTTCAATAATTTCATTTAAAGCAAAATCCGTTAAAAATCCTCGTTTCAATGCAACAACAACTGTACTTAAAACTTCACATGCCTTGTTCGTATATAAGAAAAGTAATAAGTCAGAAGTAAATGACGAAGCACATCTTTTTTGCAGGAAATTCTTTTGGATCGCTTTATTTTTTTTGATGACCGTATTCATTTCTTTATATAGTCGCCGGTTGATTGAATCAATCAGCATCGCCGATTCTTCATCGTTATATGAAAAATCTATTTCAAGTTCCTGTTTGATTTTCTCTTGAAATAAAAAGCAATTGACAATTGAATACAGTTGCTCATTATCGACTTGAATCCGATTCCCAAGAACACTCTTGAGATCTAAAACCAAATGTTTGACTGTCTCAGAAAAACCAAAGTATTCTGCAAATCCTTTATTGTGTTTTTCTATCTCTGTGTAATAACATTCATGTAAATGGATCATACAAGCTATAAAACAACATTCTTCAAAAATGACTTCTTTAGAGTAGGTCTTGAAACAATCTAATTGAATAAATTCAACGAATAATTGATTCGTTAAGGGATTGTTTCTAAACCAATCTAACAATCGCGACTGGATATATAATTTGTCTTTTCCAAACCGGATAAAAGTTAAAGCAAGTATTTTCTTTGTGATTGATTGGGAAACATCCGAACATAACGCCAAAACGATTTTGGTTATTTCTTCCATTTCATTTTTATAGGGGCAATGATCTTCGATTTCTAGATATGCTGATTTAATGTAAAGATCAATAAACAGTTTTCTGATTCTGATTTCTTTCCCTATAAATTCAACCGGTGAAAGTTTTAAATTCAAACCATATTGATGGCAGATTTTCTTTAGCTTTCGCATTTTTTGGATCACTGTTTTCTCACAGTAGTGTAATTCCCAGCTCCAATCGATCACCTGCTTCAGTTCACCTGTAAGGATACTTGTTGTCACTTTTACTAAGTCTTCATTCATGTAATAAGATTTTTTTTTCTCGAATAACTTAAAATGGTTCAATACAAACATGCTGACCCCTTTATAGGAAGTCAATATTTCAATTGTGTCGGAAAATTCATCTTGAATCGCTTTTAAATCATTGGTAATCGTTCTTCTAGTTACTTTGAGACTTTTTGCAAGATATTGAACGGTCACATTTTTTCTTCGCTCTAAAGTATTCAAGATAAATACGACACGTTTTTTGTAATCATTCGATATTAATCGTTCAAGAATCTCTTCCACTTACCTTCCCCCTTTCACATAACAACTTCACTATAAACAATATGTTTTTTTATTTCGAGGTATTGTATTTCCCGACTTAGAGAAAAAAATTTCTTTAGAAGACGAAGTTTTTTTAAAGTTTTTTTATAGATCTTAGATTTGAGAGATAACAAGAAAAAAGAGGCTATACAAATTGTATAGCCTCTCTAAGGCGTAATTAATAACAATATCCCACTATTTTTATTTATTTCCAATAAATGGCCCTTCGCTGTTTCATACTCTTTTAAAAAAAATATTCTATTGAGATCTTGAGAGAATTCAAAAGAGTAAAAAAACTTTTAAAAGTTATTTAATTCTAAATAAACTAGCTGCACTATCTGGCGCCCAAGATGGATCACCATAGTTATAATGAGTCACTAATGTTGTATACAGTTTACCTTCATGGAAGACGATTTCATCTTTTGTGTACAGCACTGGATTAGTTAAACTTCCTAACTCAAATTGACGATGTTCACTCGGTGGTGCAATTTCATTTGTTTTTGTTGAAATCACTAAGCGATTACTTGCCTCTGATCGAATAGAATCATTACTCACTGCTTTGATCGTATACGTATACTGAGTCCCAGCATTCAACCCAGTATCCAGATAAGTTGTATTCGCAGTTTGACCAACTAATTGGCCATCTCTATAAATTTCATATGTTTTGATTCCTGTAGAGTGGCTCGAAGGATTCCACATCAACGAGATTGAATTCACCGTTTCGCCCATTGAATGTAAGTTACCTGGACTTGTTGGCACTTCAACTTCACTATCAGCTAAAGTTGTCACATGAAGCGCATCACTCTTTTCAGATACTTGTCCGTTGAACGATACTGCTTCGATTTCATACTTATACGTGGTATTTGCTGTTAATTGATTATCTTGATAATTGTTCGCAGAAGTTGTGGTAATCAGTTGGCCATCACGGTACACATTGTATTTTTCAACAGTTGCTTGCGCATCCCATGATAGTGAGACTGACTGTTTTGTCGTGTTCACTGCTTTGACATTTGTTGGTTTATTTGGTACGACTGGTATCGCTCCATTATTTTTGATATTCGCGTCAATCACATTGTAAAAGGCATTCGCAGTATCACTAATATCCCAAATGGCTAAAATAACGTGATAGCCCATTCGGTCTTCTGGAATATTGACTGTGTGTGTTGCGCTAATATTCGCAGAAGATTGTCCACCACCATCGATCTCAGATAATAGTTCTAGATCTTCTCTCGCAAGTGGCTTGTTTTGATCCCAACCATTTTTCGTGATGTAGTAATGATATTTCGCAGTCCGATGATTTGCAGTAAAATGCCAAGTGAAATTATTAGGACCAGTACTGATATCTTGCTTTGTCCATAACGTGGATGTCTGTTGATCTAACTGAAAACCTAACGCGCCATTTGCAGAAGCAATTCGTCCATCCGCTGGTCCTGCTGCTGGGAAGCCTTTCAATGCTTCTAAAGATTGTGGCTCATTGATCACTGCCCCATACTTCTGAAATGCTGCAGTCCAGTTGGTGCGAGCATCTAATGAACCTTGGTATCCACGACTGATCGGCTCCCTTACATACCCATGTGCAGAAACATCTTTTGTCGCTCCAAAAATGATTCCTCCTAGACTTAAAACCAATACAACACTACCCAATAATCTTTTTTTCATATCATACCTTCCTTCCAATATTTTTTTGTTACATTATTTTTATAACATAATAACTTATTTAAAAATAGCAAACATATATTGATCAACAAATCACAAGAACGCATATAAAAAACATAAAAAACTTTATATATATGCATTCATAACTTGTGAAAAATAAAACTATTATTCAGTTTTTGTTCATTTAAACCAAGAGATGATAAACAGATTTGGCAAATAACTTCGATTTATCGTATCTGATTATGTTATTTAGTTAATCGATGGTCAAAATTTGTACGTATTTACGATGACTTTATTAAAATACGATCCCAACCTCGTCCATGAATCCTTATCCGATATATGCTTAAAATAAAATAAATCTTTATCTTCATATCCATGGGTATCCGAAATAACGATATCAGCATGATCATACGATTCTACGATTTTTATTCGTTTATTATTGTAGTAATGAGTAATAACATTTTCGACTATATTTTTAGATTCTGGAAGGTTAAAAAATTCCACATAAACTTTATGTTCAGATTTAAGACTGTTGGAGGCCAAGCTTCCTAAGATGACTTGCACAAAACTATTTTTGATGTGATTGTAAGAAGGTTCATTTTGGTAAGGTTTTAAGTTTTTATCAATGCAACGCTCTATATAGGAGCTATAACGATTTGTTGGTAGTGCATCATGGTATATAGGCATAAATTTATATAATTCCAAATGATGGATAGTGACTAATTTGTTTGTCAAATAATAGAGTAGTTGGTAAAAAATCGTTTCTGGTATATGAAAGTAATCAATCATGCACGTGAGTAATTTTTTACACTTGGTGACGATTGAATTCTTCTTTAGCTCCCCTAGCTTTCTTCCTAGTTCTTCTTTTTCTTCTTTCTTATTTAAATCTTGTGCAAAATAGTTGGATAGAAAGGCGAAATGAATACATTCATTTCGTGCATTTGTTCCATCTATCATCTTTTTGATAGTCAGCTTTTCTAAACATGCATCCATCTCCTCCTTATAGACTGTTTCTCCCAGCTCCACGAGTTCTGAGGGTAGATCCTGGATTTGATACCCGTTTTTCAATGATATCAAACTGACCGCTAATAGATAGTTGATACGCTTTTTTCCAAGCGGAGATAAATTTTGGTAATGATCAAAGTTGATGGATAAGCGTAAGTTGATTACTTCTTCTTGTGTAATCGTTTTGAACAACCAATAGTTTCCTTTTGAAATGACTGCAATTCCCAGATAATGCAACATACGTATAGTAGATTCACTACCTGTTAACTCAATCAATGTTTCATTGATCTTCATCAATCGAATATCGATTTTTAATAATTGAAACAATTCTTTCAACTTTCCTAAAAGTTTGTATACATGTGATTCACTATAGATTAGATATTTTGCGATATCTGAAACACTGAATTTCCTTTTTTCCAACACATATAACAATGTCTGATACAAATTTGACTCTGCAAAATATCTTTCTTGAAAAATATTGATCAACTCGAGATATTCCGTATCTATTAGTTGTGGCACACAGCGCAATTCATCTTTATCTAGAATCAAAGAAGTGTGCGTTTTCTTTGAGAATCCACTTTCTTCATATTCTGTCATCAAATTTTGAAGTATCTTCCTTGCTTGTCTTTTTGTTAGATCCATTTCATCTTCCAGCTTTTTTATTGAGACTGCTCCATGTTTCATTTCTTTTAATACCTTCATTTGTAAAAATTGTGTTTTTGTAATGAATAATAATATTAGTTTATCTGGCAGCATATTTATTTTCTCCTCAATCTATAGTTGAAATGTAAAGTTCTAATATTATAACATCACCTCAAATTCTACTTTTTATTCTTAAATAGTAAAAATATTCTTACTATTCAGGAAACAAAATATACTTGTTGATTTATAGTAATTATTTAACATAAAAACGGAGTAAACCTTCGTTCTCTTTTTAAGAATAACCTAAAATAACTATTATAAAAAAACAAGTACAATTTAATATTAAAATATTTCGCGCTAAAATTCCAATAATTATATTTTTTAATTTATTTTAATCCAATAAATTTAAGAGAAATTTATTGATTCATTTGCACACGGCTCCTAGCAAAAAAAACTGAAGAACCAACGAGTTGACTCGTTTGATCCTCCAGTCGCTTTGCAAATATTTCTTAAAATCATTTCAGTTAATACCTATAATTTATTCCGGGGATTCGTTTGACTATCCTACATTATGTATCAATCTTAAATGGTGGAAGTGTTAAAAGATCAAGTAGGATAGTCAATCATTTAGATGATACAGCAACACATATCTCTCTTATCCGAATGGTACGCTTGAGTGATGTAACTGGATTTTCAAGTCACCGTCTTCATCCATGATATAGCCAAATGTGTATTCAACTTTGACTTCTTCGTTGGTTTCCCCAGAAGTAAAATAATATACACCTGAAGAAATCGCTGTATCGCCGTTTAAGATCGTGTCGTGATTATCAAAGCGGATATCTGTCCAAGGTTCTAAGGCAAATCCACCATCTTCTGCGATGTCTCCACCAACAAAATAAGATAAGGCTTCATCTTTTGTTCCACGAAATGGTACTTCCGCAGCTTTAGTTGGTTTGAAGAGTACTTGACCATCATCGTAAGCATAAAGGTTTTCAAGTGTCTCAAGCGCCTTTTCTTCGGCTTTTTCGTCACTTTCTAAGCTAGCTTCACCAATAGCGATAATATTTTCTGCCCATTCTTGTTGCGCTTCTTCCACATCTGAAAGAGTAATGACTGGTGTTTCCACCTGTGATTCATTTGTTGTACTAGTTGTATCTTCTCCTTGGGCAGATGCAGCACATCCAGCCATTGTTAAAACTAAAGTTGATAAAAGTAATGTTTTTTTAATCATATAATTCCTCCTCTATAATTAAATTCTAACACAAGCCTCAGTTTTTTAAAACAACAAATATAACACACTTAAAATAAAATAAATAAATTTACTCTGTTATAATTACTTGATTTTAAAATAAACATTTAATAAAATATACAAAAAACATCATAATAAAATAACTAACTTATTTTTATATTAATAAGGCACTTGCTTATTTTTTTAGTCAACAATATTATTATCTATCTGATCAAGGATAATTTCTTGTAATGTTATAAACAATTGGCAAGCCTTTCCCTTCCATAACTCCCTTTTCAAGATGGTGCTTAATCCTTATTTTATTGCATAAAAAAAGAGTGGATTTCTCCACTCTATAAAAGCGTAACTTTTTGAGGTCACTACACATCGCGATTGATTTCAACGCTGTTTGCTTATTTTATATTTTTATTGGCAGGATTTTTCATACGCATTTTTCCATCTTGGCACATATCCAATAAAGGACATACTTCACAACGTGGACTTCTAGCAGTACAATGATACCGTCCGAAGAAAATCAATGTATGATGCGTTTTTACCCACAGATCTTCTGGTACCTTTTTCATCAGTGTTTGTTCAACTTCTTGAACTGACGCATCCAATTTACAGATCCTTAGTCGTTTCGTCACACGTTCTACGTGAGTATCAACTGCTATAGCTGGCACCCCAAACGCATCTCCAAGCACCACATTCGCTGTTTTTCTACCTACACCAGGTAATGAGACAAGCTCTTCTCTAGTTTGAGGGACCTGTCCTCCAAACTGATCAATCAGCTGCTGCGCACATGCTTTGATGTTTTTTGCTTTATTCCGATACAATCCAATTGTTTTGATTTTTGGTATGATCTCTTCAAGTGGGGCTTGAGCTAAGTCTTCTGGGGTTGGAAAAGCTTCAAATAAAGCAGGTGTCGCCTTATTGACCGAAACGTCTGTTGCTTGTGCGCTTAAAATGACGGCAATCAATAATTCATATGGATTCTTATGCTGTAATTCTCCATGCGCTTCTGGAAACATCTCATACATTTTCTCAAAAGCTTCCATCGTACGTTGTTTACCTAACATATTACTCCCATTCTTCCAGCCAATTCTTCAATGATACTTTTGGCAGCTCTTCTTGTTGGGCTGGCTGATCGATTTCTTTTTGAAGCAGTTGCTGCTTTCTGCGTTTTTGATCTTCTTCTACTTGTTGTTTGGTTTTTAGATTTTTCCGTTCCCAAGACAATAAGATACGGTCGATATAATTGAAACTATACGCTTGATTCAATACTGCCTCTCGTAAAGCTAGTTTCAAAATTTCAGGATGATAATGGTCCTCTTCCAACCATTGTCCAATTCGCTGGAATTCGATAGAGGATAGCGGACGTCCAAATTCTTGTTCAAATAATTGATAGACTGAGCGTGTCGTTTTTTCATGCACTTCTTCTTCTTGCTTTAGAGAGTCTTTTTCTAATAGTCTTTCTAGATGCGCATAAGTAGGCGTCAAATCATAACGATCTGCTTTACGTCCATCGATAAGTGTAGTTTCAATTGCTATGAAATGACCACTGACCAATCGATTCAAGATTTGAAAAACTTTTTCTTGCTTGACGCCCATATTCTGGGAAATGATCATCAGATCTGGAAAAGAATCCCCTTCTGACTGTGCCATATGCAACTGTAAAATAAATAAAAATTCATCTGCTTGTAAGCCGATACGATGATAATTTTTCAGCAAAAGATTGGAAACGATCGTTTGACCAGCTTTTAAATAGTTTTCTAAATTCAACATTAATATCCCTCGCTTTAAAATTAGTATACGTAAAAATAAGAATTGAAGCAAGAAAGGATTCGTTGAATTTTTAAATCATTTTGATGGTTTTTATTCTTCTTTTCACTTTTCGGAATATATGTATATCAGTAGAAAAAGCTGCTTGCGCGAAGATATGCTCTTCTGTATCCAGAAGTCCTACATCCACAAGTAGCTTAGTCAATCACTCATACGCGCTATAGAACGTTTCCTATTGTACCTCGTCATCCGTTCGCAGCTCATAAGGTTGTCCTTCATACGTGTACTCTGTATTCAATGTTCCATCATTTTCATCAGTATAGATCCGTCGACTAAATGGAAATTGATGGTCCTCACCGTCTTTCGTTTCATCTCCAGATAAAACGAATTCTTCTGCTTGAGTTTCGTTTAGCTGATTGATCACTTTTTCCGCCAAGGCATCGATATCGATGCTTTCAGTTCCTGTCACTTTTTTGTAGTCTTCAATAAAATTATCTTGTTGTACAAAGTATTCTTTTTCCATAATGATCCTCCTCTGATCCAACTCGCTGTATCTGCTTAGTCGGAAATTAATTACATCTATTATTTTGACAAAAAAAACAAAGGAAAACAACTAATTGCAACTGGTGAAGTCTGCAACAAACCGTTCCTATCTCGTGAGAAATAAAACAAAAAGTGTCAATGATCAGTTTTGACCTTTCAATAGCCAATAATGTTCGAAAAAAATAGAACCATCTAGAAACAATATTGCTTCCAGATGGTTCATCTATCACGCTTTAACCAATTATTGAGCTGTCTCGATTTCTCCTAGCGCTGCTTGTGCAAGAAGATTCAAGTAGTTCCAAGGGCGGTCAAAATGAGGTTGGAAGAAGAAGTCAGATAGAGCTAAGTCTTCAACAGTCATTTTATTTTGAACCGCTAATGACATCGTATTAGCAGATTGAGTGATATCGTATTTAGACATGAATTGCGCCCCTACAATACGATTTGTTCCTTTTTCATAGACTAATTCCATCATGACTTTTTCAGTCGTTGGCATGAATTCTGGACGGTAGTTATCTTCGAATAATGTTGCTTGGACATCCAAGTTATTCATTGGTGCACTTTCTGTTGTCACACCTGTTGAACCGATCGTCCAACCGAACAAGTACAAACCAGAAGTTCCTTGTGTACCACGGTAAGCCATTTTTTGCTCTGTTAAATTATTTCCTACTAATAACCCTTGACGGACAGCATTTGTCGCTAAAGGAATGTAGTTTTGAGTGCCACTTGGGTTGTAATTGACAACAGCTGAATCCCCAGCTGCAAAAATATCCGGATTGCTTGTTTGCATGTACTCATTTACTTTGATCGCGCCGTTTGGTAATGTTTCTACTTTACCTTCAACTAATTTTGTATTTGGTCTAAAACCAACACACAAAATAACCATATCCGCATCAAATGTTTGGCTAGCTGTAGTTACTTGTTTCACTTTGCCATTTTCATCTGGAATGAACTCAGAAACGTTTTCACCTAAAGCTAAAGTTACTCCACGATCAACCAATTCTTTTTCTAACACATCGGTAAATGGTTTATCAAGATATTTATTCAAGATACGATCCAAACCATCGATCAATGTCACTTCTTTGCCAGATTCGACAAACGCTTCGACTAATTCGATCCCGATGTAACCACCACCAACGATCACTACTTTCTTCGCTTCTTCTGCTTTTGCAATGATTTCGTTTGCTTGGTTATAGTTTTTACATAATAGAATATTTTCAGATTCGATCCCTTTGATTGGCGGAATGATTGGCCATGAACCAGTAGTCATTACTAATTTGTCATAAGAAACTGTTTCAGTTTCGCCAGTTTTTAGATCTTTCGCTGTAACTTGTTTGTTTTCTGTGTCAACATCAGTGACATCATGCTCCATTTTTACTTTCGCACCTAATGAAGCTAACTCTTCAGGATTTGAATAAAATAAGCCAGCTGGGTCTTTCACGACGCCTCCAACATACAATGCGATCCCACAAGATAAAAATGAAACATTGTCGTTACGTTCATAAACTGTAACATCTGCTTCTGGGTTATTTTTTAAGATGCTTTTTACTGCTGCTGTTCCTGCATGGGTACAGCCGATTACTACTACTTTCATGTGTGTCCCTCCGATAAACGATTTGTTCTTTGACAGTTTTTACTATAGCAAAATTAAAACGTATCCAACAGTTTTATGCTTGTGAATTCACAAGTGCTTACTTATCATATTTTGCGCATTTTCGATTTAAAACAGCGACAAATAAACGTTCCTTTTGTGATTTATTTAACTAAACCATATACGCTTGTGAATGAATACGAAATAGCAAAAAAAAATCTAACAAATATCTATACATCTTCAAAAACCGATGGGATTTTTTCTTCTTACTTTTACAGGTGTTGAAATCCCTTATGCTCCTGTACATCATAAGAAGAACACTAAAAACAAAAACCGTCGACAAAGTCATTTGACCTTGTCGACGATTCCAATCGTCGCATGATTTATTTTTTACAATTCGGACATAACCCATATAATTCTAAACGATGATCATGGATTTCAAAATCAGTTAAGCGTCCCGCCGCCATTTCAATATCTTCCAATCCAGGATAGTGAAAATCAACGATCGTCTCGCAATTTTGGCAAATCACATGATAATGTCTTTGTGAACTAAAATCAAATCGGCTTGAAGCGTCACCATATTTCATTTCTTGAACAAACCCGATCGATGTGAATAACCGTAAATTATTGTAAACTGTTGCAACACTCATATTAGGAAAGCGATGCTCAAGCGCTTTGTAGATTTCATCTGCAGTTGGATGTGAACGATGCTCGATCAGATACTCTAAAACTGCGTATCTTTGCGGCGTAATCCGAATATTTTCTTTTTTCAGCTGCTCGATCGCCGCTTCTACTTTTTTATTTTCCATATAAACAAAACCCCACCTTATTGTTCTTTTATTATCATACTATTTTTATTTTTTTAAATCTACATATTATGGAAAGAAAAAGGAAAGAATTTTATAATTTTGCCTGATTTATGCAAAAAAAGTGTAAAATAACGGATGTTTCACCATTATTTTACACTTTTTATTCAGATTTTCACTTAGACTTACATGTCCTGATACAAAGGAGTAGACAAATAACGTTCGCCATTATCAGGAATAATAGCTAGAACTTTCTTTCCAGCACCTAGTTCTTTTGCTACATTAAGCGCTGCTTCAACTGCGGCACCGCCTGAAACACCAACTAAGATTCCTTCTTCCTGACCCATCCGGCGTGCTGTTACCATTGCTTGCTCACTAGATACAGATAAGACTTGATCATACACATTCGTATCTAACGTATCCGGTACAAAACCCGTTCCGATTCCTTGGATTTTGTGTGGACCAGGTTCTTTTCCTTCCAAAATAGCAGATTCCGCTGGTTCAACTCCAACGATTTTCAGGGCTGGATTGATACGTTTCAATTCGTGACCCGCACCAGTGATAGTCCCACCGGTACCGATTCCAGCGACAAATGCATCTAAACCGTTCACACCAAATGCTGCTTGGATTTCCGGGCCAGTTGTTTTTTCATGAACTAATGGATTAGCTGGGTTTTCAAATTGTAAAGGTAAGAAATAGCCATTTTCTTCAGCTAAACGTTTTGCTTCTTTAATTGAGCCACTGATTCCTTCCGTTCCTGGAGTCAAAACAAGTTCTGCTCCGTAGCCCTTCATCAATAAACGACGCTCGATACTCATCGTTTCAGGCATGACAAGTTTCACATGATACCCTTTTGCTACACCGACCATCGCTAAACCAATACCAGTGTTTCCTGAAGTTGGTTCAATGATCGTATCACCCGGTTTCAATATCCCATCATGTTCTGCTTTTTCAATCATATTCAAGGCAATACGGTCTTTCACGCTTCCACCTGGATTGAAGAATTCCAATTTAACAAAAACATCTGCAGCTCCTTCTGGAACCATTTTATTTAATCGAACGATAGGTGTTTTACCGATCAATTCTGTGATGGACTGATAAATCTGTGTCATGTTGTTTCCCCCTTCATTTACTTCTCTATTAATCATAATACAAAAATGGTACTTCTGCGAGTGATTCTTACTGGATAAGCAAAAAAACAAAGGAACATCAAAAGATGTGCCTCTGTTTTTAACATACTATAAAGTTAAACATTGATTTCTTGACCAACCAATAATGAATAATTTGACATTGTCATGCCATTTTTCGCCATAAGATCATCGACGGACATACCGAATTTTTGAGCAATATCCCAAAGTGTATCTCCAGAGACGACTGTATACGTTTGGTTACTACTTGTCGTAGTCGTTGTAGAGGTTGTTGTACTAGTTGTTGTGGTACTTGTCGTACTAGTTGTCGTCGAACCAGTCGATGGTGTATCAAAGCGAGTCAGATTATACGTGCTGATCAATTCATTTAATTTGTATGCATAATTAGGATCTGTAGCATATCGTCCAGTTAAATAAGCTGTTGCATCATAATAGCTGGTTGTATTACTTTTCCATACACCTGAATAATGATAATCGCCTGTAGAAAAACTTGTTGAACGTAAAACATTTGCATGGTCTTGGAATGACTCCCAATAAGATGAATAGCGACGGAACGGTTCGTTCATCGTTACCCATTGGCCATTCAAATATTCTTGAGTATTCATATACACCACAGATTGACCTGCGCTACCTTTGACTCCAAATAAGTTGTAATACGGTGCACTTGATAATCCAGATGTACCATATGCACTTTCAAGTAATGCTTGTGCAATCATGACAGATGCATATAAGTCATTGCTTGCTGCGACTTCAGAAGCAGCCCATCCGATTTGATTGATAAATGCTTGCGGATCGGCAGAAGATGCGACATCTAGTTCATCCGCGCGTACAGTTTGTGGTGTTGCTGTGACCAACATTGGCCCAACTAATAGGCTTGTACCCACTAAAGGTGCAATGGCTTTTTTATTAATGGTCATTTTCCTTTTGGGCCTATGGTGTCGAGCGCTACGGGTTCTCAGCTCTTGCATTCAAATTCCTCCTCAAATGAAACAGTAAATAAAACTTCCTCTTAAACGAAACTTAATCATTTAAATTATACGTTTTATTTTATTGAAACTCAAACGAATCTTCAATTATTTACTTTTTGTAATCTCCAAGTAATCAAAAAGTAACACAATAGTAATAAAAAAACGATTGATTCTTTTCTTATTTGTACTCAAAAAAATAGAAAATTGGAGGCTTGGAAAAAATCTCCAAGCACTCCAATCGAACTGCTTTCAGTATTTGTTTATAATTGATTGAAGACGTTGACTACATTATCTACTGTAAAACCAAATTCTTCAAGTATTTTGTTTCCAGGAGCAGAAGCGCCAAAATGATCAATTGTGATCGTTTGACCTTCGATACCCACATAACGTTCCCAACCGAATGGTGAAGCTGCTTCAATCGCAACACGCTTCGTCACAGCTTTTGGCAAGACACTTTCTTGATATTCTGCGGATTGTTGTTCGAACAAATCAAAACTTGGCATTGAAACCACTGAAACATCTTTTCCTTGTTCCGCTAATACTTTTTGCGCTTTAACAGCTAGATCCACTTCTGAACCTGTCGCGATCAAGATTCCTTCTGGTTGTTCCCCTTTGGCAGGAGACAAGACGTAAGCACCTTTTTTGACCATGTCATCTGCCACTTCTTTCGTTGTTGGAAGAACTGGTAGATTTTGACGACTCAAGACTAAGATCGTTGGTGTATCTGTGGATTCCATCGCTACTTTCCATGCCGCACGAGTTTCGTTCCCGTCCGCTGGACGTAAGACATGGACACCTGGCATACTTCTAACCGAAGCCAATTGTTCCACTGGCTCATGCGTCGGACCATCTTCACCAACTGCTACAGAATCGTGGGTCAAGACATAAATGACTGGCGTATTTTGGATCGCTGCTAAACGTACAGCTGGTCGCAAGTAATCCACAAAGACAAAGAATGTCCCTCCATAGATGCGTGTACCGCCATGTAATTGGATCCCGTTCATCGCTGATGCCATCGCAAACTCACGAACACCGAACCAAATGTTGCGGCCTTCATAGTGTTCAGGCGTGAAGTCTTTGTCTGCTGTGACCATCGTGTTGTTTGATCCGGATAGATCGGCAGAACCACCCCAGAAGCTTGGGATTGCTTTTGATAATGCTTGGATCATCTCTTTACTTGAAACACGACTGGCTTGGCTTTCACCTTCGTCGTATGTTGGAAGCTCTGCATCCCAATTCTCTGGTAGTTTCCCAGCAAACGCATCTTCGAATTGTTGCGCTAATTCTGGATACGCTGCTTTGTATGCTGCGAACAGCTCACGCCAAGCATTTTCAGCTTTTTCGCCTTCTTCAACCATCGTTTGACGGAAACGTTCCGCTACTTCTTCTGGTACGGCAAAGTCAGGGTATTCCCAACCATAGATCTCTTTGGCTTTTTGGATACCTTCTAAGCCAAGTGGTGCGCCATGGACCGCAGAAGTTCCTTGATTTGGAGCACCAAATCCGATGACTGTTTTTACTTCGATCAATGTCGGTTTGTCTGTTTCGGCTTTCGCTTCTTCGATTGCTTTTGAGATGGCTTCTAAATCATTGCCGTCTTTGACCAAGATATGTTGCCAACCGTAAGCTTCATAGCGTGCACCTACATTTTCAGTGAAGGCTTTTGAGGTTGGTCCATCTAAAGAAATATCATTTGAATCGTATAAAACGATCAATTTACCAAGTTTCATATGACCAGCCATCGAACTTGCTTCTTGAGACACGCCTTCCATCAAGTCGCCATCACCACATAACGCATACGTATAATGATCAACGACATTGAATTGGTCTTTGTTATAGGTCGCCGCTAGATGCGCTTCTGCCATTGCCATTCCCACAGCCATTGCGATCCCTTGACCTAACGGACCAGTCGTTGCTTCGACGCCGTCCGTATGATTGACCTCAGGGTGTCCTGGCGTTTTTGAATCCCATTGACGGAATTGTTTCAAGTCATCGATCGTCACTTGGTACCCTGCTAAGTGTAACAAGCTGTACAACATCGCTGAACCATGTCCCGCTGATAAGACAAAACGGTCACGGTCTGCCCAGTTTTTAGAAGTTTTCGGATTCACTTTCAAGTGTTTCGTCCAAAGGGCATAAGCCATTGGCGCGGCACCCATTGGTAACCCCGGATGTCCTGAATTTGCTTTTTGTACTGCATCGACACTCAATGTACGGATCGTGTTCACACCAAGCTGATCAATTTTATCAAACAATGTAACCCCTCCTGTAATTTAGGTTTTTTTTACCTATATTTCTACTTCTAATTTTATAGTATCTCCTCTAAAAAAGCAACGACTTTTAGTTTTTTTTACTAAAACTTGCTATTTCGATCGTGGAGGCCTTTTTTCTTCTGGATTTCTTTCAATTTATCCGGTGTAATATCATTTCCATCAGGATCGACGACTTTCATTCCTTCGATATGATGTCTCATGCCAGAACGAAAGGCTGTCAGATATGCTTCCCGTAATTCCGCTTGCTCTTTGACTTCAGCTGGAGTCAATCCTTCTGCTTTTTTCTTTGTAGCTAACTGATTGATACGTTCGATTTTTTCAGGCGATAACACAACTATTCCTCCTCGCTTTTGCTTCTCCTACATCTTATATAAAAAATGAAAAAAAAACAACTACATCAATAGGTTTTAATGCGAACATTTGTTTGAAATCGTACATTTTCTATGGTACTATTTACTTATCAAGTGAAAGAAGGTGTACCTTGTGGCCCGACAAACTGAAACAAGACAAATCGAAGTCTTACGATATATTCACGAACAAGTGACCCGAAAAGGCTATCCACCGACCGTCCGCGAGATCGGAGAAGCTGTTCAGCTTTCTTCTACCTCAACAGTCCATGGTCATCTTGCCCGATTAGAGAAAAAAGGCTTTATTCAAAGAGACCCTACGAAACCACGTGCAATCGAATTGACGCAACAAGGATTATCAAAAATCGGGATTCGCCCATCGACGATCCCTGTTCTCGGCGTTGTTACAGCCGGAGAGCCTATACTAGCTGTCGAAGAAGCTTCTGACTTCTTTCCAGTCCCACCAAATCTTTCGTCAGAAGAAGGCAGTCTGTTCATGTTGACGATCCGCGGAGAAAGTATGATCAATGCTGGGATATTAGATGGCGATAATGTCATTGTCCGTAAACAAGAAACTGCACAAAATGGTGACATCGTCATTGCGATGACTGCAGAAGACGAAGCAACATGCAAACGTTTCTATAAAGAAAGAGATCATTTCCGTTTACAACCTGAAAATGATTTACTGGAACCGATCATTTTAGATGAGGTATCGATCTTAGGTCGAGTCGTTGGTCTTTACCGCAGCCATATTTATTAATCCAAGAAGATAGTAAAATTATTTATTTACGAGCTTGAGACCATGATCTCAAGCTCTTCTTTTCCTGTTTTGCTAGATGTTTTGTTCTTTTTGAACTTCCCTCTTTACAAACCGAACAAAAGTTCGTATACTAATAGTACGAACTTTTGTTCGCATTCTATAAAGAGGTGAATATCATGAAATCAATGAGACGTTTTGGTTTAGTATTGATCGTTTTGTTTTTAGGTATTATTATTGGTAATTTTGGTCTACGTACAGCGCTGTTGGTTTTTGTTCCTTTGTTTACATTGTGGTTCATGTTGTGGGATGAAAAAAAATACCGTCAATCACAACGTCGTCAATCACATGAAGACGCCTTCTATCACGAAACCTATTACAGCTCCAGGCACTCGTAAAAAATAAGATCGCTTCTATAAATATTCCGTCCAAGCAAACGATGATCGCTCGTTTGCTTTTTGTTATCGACAAACTAGCTATCTGTTCCTATCACACATTTGTTCAGTCAATGTGTCATATCCTCAATCAACAAAAATCCCTACCACAAACTGTCCATGCGTTTGTAGTAGGGATTCTTTTTATTCAATACTCTATTACTTGATTAATACTCCATTAAAGTGATCATGTCATAGCCTTCGATTTTATCACGGCCATGCAAGTCCATCAACTCGATCAAAAAGGCACATCCAACAACGACTCCGCCAAGCTCTTCGATCAATTCGATCGTTGCTTTGATTGTTCCACCTGTTGCTAATAAGTCATCACAAATCAAGACTCTTTGCCCTGGTTGGATTGCATCTTTGTGCAGCGTCAAGGTATCTGTACCGTATTCAAGTCCGTAAGTCACTTCGATTGTTTCACGAGGTAATTTTCCTTTTTTACGAACAGGAGCAAAGCCCACACCTAATTCATAAGCAACTGGACAACCTACGATAAATCCGCGTGCTTCTGGTCCAACGACCATGTCGATACGTTTTTCTTTCGCATAGTCAACGATCTGCTTCGTTGCTTCACGATAAGCATCTCCATCAGCCATCAATGGGGAGATATCTCTAAATATAATTCCTTTTGACGGATAGTCAGGAATACTAGCAATATAATTTTTTAAGTCCACTTTATTGTTTCCTCCTAGGTTGTTAACCATTTTTTTATTGTGGGAATGTCACTTAACAGTAAGAATTCCTCTGATTTGATTTTTTTCAATCGCTCCTGATAGCGGTCACTTGCAGTCAATGGATGACTCGCTGGATCTGCGACTTTCTCCAAAACACCATTGTTTATTGTAACAAACTTCAACTCAAAAAACACCTGTATCATAAAAATTAATAATTTTTGTGGGATTTTCAAATAGTTGGCAATCGCACCTAACTTGTGTCGGATATCGATCCGTTCTTGTGCATGGATCAATTTGAAGAGTCTAGCATATTGTTCTCTAGTTCCTACACCATTCAAGTATGCTTCATCTACAGAAATTCCTAAGAAGTAAACTCGACTAAATGCCCCAAAAGACAATATCTCTTTCAAGTCGATCAAGTCAGTTGGACAATCGATCACAACTAGTGAATTTGGTTTATTTTCCTCAATCCATGTTTTGATCGTTTCTTTATCTGACCAAAGAATGATTTGCTTTTGTATCGACTCATTTAGTTCTTTGATCGATGCTTCATCAAAAGCTAAATAAATCGGATGTTCGATTTCATTTGCTAGCGTTCGGTAACGTTTTGCTCGCCAATCAAACACTTGCAATCCTTCTACTGCAAAGTCGGAAACCATCAGCTGCGGTTTTTTGCGTCCATTCCACTCATTGATCGATAACTGTCCGACGATATCAAGTGAATCATCTAAAAACTCATTTTCTTGCGGACCAAAGCCAAACGCTACGGCATCTAATTGACTCTCTTCATCTACTAAAGAAAGCTTCAAGTGCTGTTGGTTCGAGCCGATTCGTTTCACATTTTGGACAGCAACCTGTTTGAATAAAAAGTTGGGTACAGGATTATCTGTTCCGAATGGCGCAAGTGATTTCAATGTAGCGATTTGTTCGACCGTCACATCTTTTGGCGAGACGACCTCATCGATCGTCAACACAGGACCCTTGGACAAGTCAATTTTCTTTTCTTCTATATAGGCATTCATCCGTTCTTGTAATTGAGGGATATTTTCCGCTGGCATCGTTAAACCGACTGCTGCGTGATGGCCACCAAAAAATGTAAACAATTCACTCATCTCATTCAGCATATCGAAAAGATTCAACGCTTCGATACTTCTACCTGAGCCTTTTGCGATTGTTTGGTCTTTGATCCCTAGAACGATTGTTGGTTTCCCTGTTTGGTTCATGATTTTCCCTGCGACGATCCCTAGTACACCTTCATGCCAACCTGGATGTGCTAATAAATGGATCTGATTCTCTTCATTGATCATCGCTAATGCTTCTGAGGTGATTTGCTCCACGATGGCTTTACGTTCTTCATTGACCGTTTGTAGCTGCTCGGCTAATGTCTGTGCTTGGCTTTCATCGAATGTGGCTAATAATTCAACCGCTGGATTAGGATCTCCCATGCGACCAATGGCATTTAATCGTGGAGCAATAGAAAAACCAATCATCGTTTCATCCGCTTCATTCGTGCGTACACTACTTTTGGCAAATAATGCTTGTAAGCCCACACGCTCAGTATGACGAATCGCCTCTAAACCTAACGCGACTAACGTACGATTCTCATCGGTCATAGAGACCAGGTCCGCGATCGTTCCAATTGCGACTAAGTCTAAAAATTCTGCCGGTGGTTCTTCCAACAAAGCAGTCGCTACTTTAAATGCGACACCGACACCTGCTAATTCTCCAAAAGGATAATTGCCTTTCGGATGGCGAGGATGAATGATTGCATAAGCCGCCGGTAATTCATTCGGCAACTCATGATGATCTGTCACGATCACATCTATTCCCTGTTGTTGCGCATAAGCAATTGCTTCATGCCCAGCTACCCCATTATCGACAGTCACGATCAATTGAGTCCCTGCGGCTATTTTCTCTTGATAAACGGTTAGATTAGGTCCATACCCATGTTCAAATCGATTAGGTAAAAAGACTTCCACTTGGGCACCAAGCAATTCTAACGTTTCCTTCATGACGGTCGCACTGGTGATGCCGTCTGCATCATAATCTCCGTAAACTAAGATTTGTTCACCATTGATCACGGCTTCTTGGATACGGCTGATTGCCTTGTCCATATCAAACATCAAATATGGATCATGCAACTTTTGCTCTTTTGGATGTAAGAACCGATGGATACTTTCTTCCTCTCGGTATCCTCTTTGCCAAAGCAGTTGCCCGATCAGAGGAGACAATCCTTGTTGTTTGATTATTTGGATAAAAGATTCAGAAGGTGTTGTTTCATTGACCTTCCAATCAAAATTTGCTCGTCTCACATACTCACCCCTAACTTAGTCATTATAGCAAACGTCTTCTCTAAAAAAAAGAATTTCAGAAGATTAGATTCTGACATCTCCAACTTAAATAAACCAAAGTAGACAAAACAGATTCGTTTGCCTACTTTGGTTGCCTTTTAGAAATTGAGTAAAAAATCCTCTGTTTGATTTTTGATACAGTGATTTCTACCACTTTATTCTATTTACTTTCAGAAAACCATCAGTTATCCATGATCAATCAAAGTAATTGACACTTTGCTTTGGTGTTTGAGAAGGTGTCTCAGACGGAGTTTTCATTTGCTCGATCTGCATTTGTTTCGCTTGTAATTCCGCTTGATACGCTGCTTCTAATTCGGCACGCTCATTGCGGAATTCTCTTTTTTGTTCTTCTGTTGCCTCTTCGATTTTCTTTTGGATGTCCGCTTGATTTTCTGCTAATTCTTTCGTTAATTGTTTCAGTTGTTTCTTTTGTTGCCATAGTGTCGTAAAGGCTGTTAAAAAGACAATCAATGCACCGATCAATGCGGAACCAATGATGACTAAAATCAATGGCGCATTAAAAGAAGCAAATCCAAAGCTTACAGGAACATTTTGATTATTCAATACAGCGAACACGACGATGACTAGTACAAGTAAAAAACCAACGATCACACTACCTTGCTTTTTCATTTACTTCACCTACTTTTTATTAAAAATTCCACCTGCAAAATAATCTCCAATGGTTGGGAAAAGTGTATAAAATTTCGACGCGATCTCAAGCAATAACGGCTGATTGATCTCACGTTTCGGATGTTTCATCGCACGCACGATCGTTTGCGCGAGCTTTGTTGAATCTAAAACAAGGTGCCCAACTTTTTCCAAATAGCTTCCACTTGGATCAGCCTTATCAAAAAATTCCGTTTCGATTGGTCCAGGATTTACCGTCGTGACTGCGACGCCTAATGGCTTCAACTCTAAACGTAATGCATTAGAAAAGCCTAAAACAGCAAATTTAGTAGCGGAATAGATGGTCGATTTAGCTGTCGCCATTTTTCCTGCCATGGATGCCACATTGATGATATGTCCTTGACGTCTTTCTGCCATATCGATCGCAAATTTTTGCGTCAATACCATCATCCCTAAAACATTGACTTCAAACATATCGTAAGCTTTGCCTAAGTCAAAGGATAAGAAATCTTCAAATATACCAAATCCAGCATTATTGACTAAAATATCAACATGTCCGACCTCAGTCATCACTTTCGCATAAAGTTCGTCTACACTTTCAGGATCGCTAACGTCTAGTTGAAACGCAAATGCTGGTTTTCCACTTAATTCTTGACAAACCGCCTTCACTTCGCCGATTTGTTGGATTCTTCTAGCACACGTGACAACGATTGCGCCTTGTTTTGCTGCTTCGTAACAGATCTGTGCACCTAAGCCACCAGAACCGCCAGTGACTAAAACGACTTTATTTTCTAAATTCAACTTTTTTCCTCCTCTTGAAACGGAACATCCACAACCTCAAAATCTTTCATGATTTTTGTATTTGGAAAGATTTCTTGTGCTTCTTGTTCAAGTTCCTGTGTTGCTTTCCCTAGATATCTCGCACTGATATGAGTCAGTAATAATCTTTTGACATTTGCTTCTTTTGCCACTTCTGCGGCTTGATGAGTCGTTGAATGGAAATAATTATGGGCCATTCTTGCCTCGTTTTTATTAAACGTACTTTCATGTACCAAGACATCTGCATCTTTTGCTAATAAAACAGAATTCGTCGTTTTTCGAGTATCTCCTAAAATCGTCACGATTCGGCCTTTTTTGTCTGGACCGACAAAATCACGTCCGTTGATGAGCTGCCCATTTTCTAATTGGACTGTTTCCCCTTTTTTTAGTTTGCCATAGATGGGACCAGCCGGAATATTCAGTTCTTTGAGCTTATCAACTTGTAATTCGCCTTTGTGATCATGCTCAACGATCCGATATCCATAGCTATCGATACCATGACTTAATTTCTTTGCATACACAGAAAAGTGCGCGTCTTCAAAGATAGCTTGCTCTTCTGATAGATCAATAAACACAAGTGGATATCCCAGTTTTGTTTGAGAAATCGTCAACGCATTGCGTACGAATGCTTCCGTTCCTTTGGGCCCATAGATTTCTAAAGGTGTTTCGCCACCTTGAAATGAGCGACTACTGATCAAACCTGGCAAACCAAAAATATGATCACCGTGAAGATGAGTGATAAAGATTTTTTCTATTTTTCTTGGGCGGATATTCGTTCGTAGGATCTGCATTTGTGTGCCTTCCCCACAATCAAACAACCAAATCTCGTTTCGTTCGTCCAAAAGTTTCAATGCGATACTTGAGACATTTCGATGTTTAGCAGGAACCCCTGCGCCTGTACCTAAAAATTCTAGTTCCATAATTTACCTGACTTTCTATTCATTCTTATTAATTCTAGGGTAAAATCAGCCGACAATCAACTGAAATTCGCAGGATATTTGTTAGAAAAGTTCTCTTTAGAATGAAAAGATTGTATCTATGCTACTATCTATAGTTCATACGTTATTATTTATTATTCAGAAGGTGTAACATCCTCTGATCCATCAGTTGGCTTTTTGTGCTTTTCATCCCAATTTTTCTGCGCTGTTTCTTTTGCATGTTTTTCTACCTCTGTTGCATCATGAACGTCTTGTTCTACTTCTTCATAATCCAATCGAGTGATTTCTCCACCTAATTCCATCATCACCAGTTGGTTCAATGGTCGGTTGTCCTCTTCTTCTGCGATCAAGATCAGACCGGTTGATCCTTCACCGATCTTATTACCGACAAAATCAAACACCGTTTGTGCATCTTTGATTTCCTTCGCATCTTGGCTGGCACCGATCATTCCGCCCGCAAACCATCCTAGTAAGATCCCTAATGGGCCGCCTAAAACGCCAACTAGCATCCCGATCAGACCACCTTTAGAGGATTTATTATTGCCAGTAAAATCTAAAAAGTCTTCGATTTTGAATTGATGAGCACCATTAGACTGATGGCTGATGACCGCCATTTGTTCGCCTTTGATCGCTCTCGTCATGTGAAGCTTCTTGATTTCAGAAAATGCTTGGTAGGCTTGACTTTCTAACTCAAAATTCAATATGATCACTCGTTTGCTCATGGAGATCGCCTCTTTCTCATTTTCTTTTAGTGTACCTTGGAATAAACAAAAATAAAAGGGAAAACCTTTAAAAAATAACGCAGCATACAAAAAAAGGAGTATGACATTCGTCAACTCCTAAAATCTGATAAACGTTTTAAAAAAACTACTCCTAAGAGAGTAAGCCAAAACTTGAAAAAATGAACGATTATTTTCTCAAATTTCGCCTTACTGCTTGGAGCTGAACGACTACCTAGTCACCTAGATATGTGGTGTACCAAAAAATTATTCGACAAATTCAAACTCAAACTCACCTATGCGGACCAAGTCACCATCTTTTGCACCTCTGGCACGCAGCGCTTCATCGACACCCATCCCACGTAATTGACGAGCAAAACGCATAACCGTTTCATCGTGGTCAAAGTTAGTCATTTGGAATAACTTCTCGATCTTCTCACCTGACAATACCCATGTCGCATCTGGTTCACGATCGATCGTAAATTCAGGACCTTCTGGATTGAAACCATAGTGCACAGTTTCTTCTTCGATCTCTTCCTCGTATAATGGGAATTCTGGTGTTACTTCTAATAGATCAGCTGTCGCATTCAGTAACGCATCCAGTCCTTTACGAGTCACACCGGAGATTGGAAATACCGGCAGGTCATCGGCAAATTCATCTTCTTTGTTTTTATTCAATTGTTCTTTGAATTTCACTAGATTTTCTTCTGCATCTGGCATATCCATTTTATTTGCCACAATGATCTGTGGACGCTCTAACAAGCGCAGGTTATGAGAAGACAACTCATGGTTGATCGCCAAGTAATCTTCATAAGGATCGCGCCCTTCCATTCCACTCATATCAATGACATGCAAAATGACACGAGTACGCTCGATATGACGCAAAAACTGTGTGCCTAAGCCGACGCCTTGTGAAGCTCCTTCGATCAAACCTGGTAGATCCGCCGCTGCAAAACTACGTCCGTCACTTGTAGTGACCATTCCTAGATTTGGCACAAGGGTAGTAAAATGATACGCACCGATTTTTGGTCTTGCCGAAGAGATCACAGAAAGCAAGGTCGATTTTCCAACTGAAGGAAAGCCAACGAGACCCACGTCTGCTAGTACTTTTAATTCTAATTCAATTTTACGTTCTTGACCGGGTTCGCCATTTTCAGCAATTTCCGGTGCAGGGTTTCTTGGAGAAGCAAATCGGATATTTCCGCGACCGCCGCGACCACCTTTTGCCACTACTAAGGTCTGACCATCTTCGATCAAATCACCTAAAAGTGCTCCTGTTTCTGCATCACGTACTGTTGTTCCTTGAGGGACTTTGACATACGTATCATCTGAACCACGTCCGTGCATCCCTTTACTCATACCATTTTCACCAGGCTGAGCTTTAAAGTGACGGTTGAAACGGAAGTCCATCAACGTACGTAACCCTTCATCAACAACTAAGATCACATCGCCGCCTTGACCACCATCGCCACCAGCCGGTCCTCCATCAGGTACATATTTTTCTCTACGAAATGCAACCATCCCGTCGCCGCCTTTGCCAGCTTTCACGTCGATCGTTACTTGATCTAAAAACATGGACATATTATCGTCCTCCTATTTCCTTTTATCTATTCTAACTATACTGACTACCTGAATTTCCACAATAAACACAAGTCCTGTCTATTTTATCGGTGAATGGCCCGTTTGTCCATCATTAAACTGAAAGTTTCACGGAAATTCCTGACTCTTTCTTTATTTTACTGCAAGAACGAATGGAGACAAAATAAAACGTTGTGACCAAAAGTTTCTAGAAAGTACTTAAAGTTCTTTAAGAAACACTTCGGTCACAACCGCTAGTTTACATATTTTTCTAAAAAATTACTTACAGTCTTTTGATATTTCTCAGGATCAACTGAGTAGGCTTTGGCGTGTTCTGCTCCTGGGACGACATATTTTTCTTTTGGTCCATTCGTCGCTTGATACACTTTGTCCAACATTTCGTAAGGAACAAATGTATCCGCATCTCCATGGATAAATAGCATAGGTAATTTGTTCTTTTCTAATTGTTTGATTGCATCAGCTTCACCGAAGAAATAACCGGCTCTGATTTTCGTCATCAAGCTAGTTACTTGGATCAGTGGGAACGGTGGTAAGCCAAATAATTCATTGAGCTGATAAGCCAATTCTTCGTTAACAGAGGAATAGCCACAATCTTCGATGATCGCTTTGACATTTGTAGGCAGTGATTCTCCGCTAGTCATCATCACAGTAGCTGCCCCCATACTGATACCATATAAAACGATTTCTTCGGATTGGCCGTTTGTTTCAAGCACTTGATCGATCCATTTCACATAATCTTTCCGTTCGTGCCAGCCAAAACCGATATAATCTCCTTCGCTTTTTCCGTGTCCACGGGCATCAGGTACTAATACGTTATAGCCAAGATCATGGAACATCTTTGCGTAATTTGCCATCGTTTCCGCATCCCCCATATATCCATGAGCAACAATTGCTGTCTTATGACTGTCTGTTGCTGGTAGATAGATGGCTGATAGCTTCAACCCATCCGCAGATGTTTGTTGCCACTCTTTACGATTGTCAGGGTTCGCAAACCAAGATTGTGCACTCGACTCTTCATTTGTTTTTGTTGTGCCAGGAGTATCGCCTTCTAAAAAGTCTTTTTCTGAAGGAACAACGGCATAGTTATAAAAATAATTACCCGCAAAGACTAATACGACTGTCACGAGTAATGTCACGCCGATTAAAATTTTGATCCAAAGTTTCATCTTATACCTTCCTTGCTTTTACATTGATGTACTATCTAAAATTAGTATAAACAAAGAGGACGTGTGATGCAATCTAGAATAAATAATAATCGTCATTGAAAAGACCCATAAAGCGATCAGAGCTTTACAGGTCTTTTCAATATTTATCATTACACAATTATTTGCTTTCGATCAACTTGAAGTTTGACCATGGTTTTAAGAAATCAAGTAAGAATAACTCATCGTCTGAGATTCGTCCGACTACGTTCACACGTCCATCATTCTTCATTTCTTTTAAGGCAATTTGTGTTTCGCCTTTATATTGACCGTAACCAACGTTATCGATCAATACATCCCCACGCGTCATATCTTTTGTGTTATGTGCTGGGAATGGTTTGTCTTTGTAATAGATACGTGTCATCGTTGAACGCAAGATATACTCTGAGCGATCCCCACGATAACTATGAAGGTTATCGAATAAACAAATACGTTCGTCTTCTGTGATATCTTCTGCTACATCAACTTTTAATGTAGGATAGCTTGCAAAGAAAGCCTCGGACATTGCGCGTAATTCCTCTTCACTCGCATAAGCATTCCCTACAGAGATATCATCGATCAAATCTGTCAACATCAAGTGTTTGACTTGTGTTGCGATCTCAAGATCACGATGGTCTTCTAATGAGCAAAGTCCGTCTTGAGTTGGCCATGGGCCAAAGTCAGCTGTTTGTGAATTTACGAAAGCCATCGTATTCAAATTATATTTACGGAATTTCTCCGAACAAGCAACAAAATGATCATAGCCTAACCCGGAATAACGATGAGGGTAGAAGTTATGTGAACCTAATAAGTTATTTGTGTTCGGTGAATAGCTCATGATATTGTCAACATAATTCGTACCTGAACTCATATTGATCTCGATTTTGATATTGTATGGATTACGAGTCATTTTTGCTTCTTCTGCTCCAGTAAATCCAATGTCCAAACGAATGCCGTCGGCGCCCATCTCATCGAAGAACGATAGATCATCATATGAGATCTCTAACTGTTCAAATAACGCTGGATTGATATCGACCATGACTTCCATCTCTAATTGATTGGCATAATCGACTACTTTTTTAAAGTCTGCTAAGACTTTTTCTTTATCATCCGCAATTTGTAATAAACTTGTAAATACACGTTTAAATCCGTATTTATGTGCTAAATCTAAATATTCTTTGTCCTTTTCAAACGTTGAACGTTCTGGATAAATTGAAATTCCTAATTTTCCCATGTGTTGATACCCTCCTGGATGTGCGTTTTTGTATCCACTTACATTATAACAAACCGCTTTCAAATGGTCTACACCTTTTAGTATTTATTAAATAATTTCGTTTATTGTTCGAAAAAGAGTAGGTATTTATCTGATAATTTGCTATCATTAAAGATAACAACGAACAAAAAAAGAAAGGAATTACTTATGAAACACAAAAAATTATTTTTAACTATGAGTATGGCTGCAACGCTATTATTTGCAGCTGGTTGTACGTCGAACGGTTCAGATACCGCATCTTCAAGTACGAAAGAATCAACAGAAAAAACAACAGAGACTAGCACTGTAGAAAGCATTGATTTAAATTCTTTAGAGTTACCTCAATTGAATACAGAAGTCGCTGATAACGAAGATCTAGTTGAAATGGTCACAACTAAAGGAACGATCAAGATCAAACTATTCCCAGAGCTTGCACCAAAAGCTGTGGAGAACTTTATGACTCATGCCAAAGATGGCTATTACGATGGCGTCACTTTCCATCGTGTCATCCAAGACTTTATGATCCAAGGTGGCGATCCTGAAGGGAACGGAACTGGCGGAGAAAGTATTTGGGGAGAAGGTTTCGAAACGGAGATCTCAAACCAACTGTATAACATCCGCGGCGCCCTTTCAATGGCTCGTACACAAGACCCGAATAGTAATGGCAGCCAATTCTTCATCGTACAAAACTCTGATGACATGCATGATGGTTTATTGAAAGATGATTACCCACAAGCCATCATTGACGCTTATAAAAATGGCGGCTACCCTAGCTTAGATGGTGAATACACTGTCTTTGGTCAAGTCGTTGAAGGTATGGACGTTGTTGATGCGATCGCTGCTGTTGAAACAGATAGCTCAGATAAACCAACAGAAGATGTGAAGATCGAAAAAATCAACATCTTACAGGAAGCAAAATAAGCAGACGATTGAGAACTTACTGCTGAAACAGCAAAAAACTCCTTAAAAGTACATCGCTTTTAAGGAGTTTTTTGCTTCACCTTTTTTCCCTATGGTATTAGAACTATTTTTTTATTTTCTATAAAAAAGAGTTAGTTTCATTTTTAAATTTATAAAAACTTAATCTTTTCAATAGCGGCCTTAATTAAAACAAAAAAGAACCATCCATGGATAGAAAAAACTATCCTAGAGATGATTCATTTTGCGAAGAGCTACTTTCAACTCCCCTATTCCATCTATTTTTACTCTTTAAGAACTTCTCGATGTGTTCTTAAACTGTAAGATCATCTTTATGCTTGCTCATTAACGATAAATGTAAATTCACATTCACACACTTTTTTATCGTCAACAAAAGCTTCAGAAATCGCAGTCCCTACAGGACCTTTCATTTTGATGATCTCAAAATGACATTTCATCACATCTCCAGGAACGACTTTTTGGCGGAATTTTGCTTTGTTGATCCCGCCGATATACGCACGTTTGCCTAGGAACTCTTCTGATTTTAAAATCAAGATCGAACCTGCTTGTGCAAGGGTTTCTAGGATCAACGCTCCTGGCATGACAGGATTGTCAGGGAAATGACCTTGGAAAAAATCTTCATTGATCGTTACATTTTTTGTTGCAATGATCTTCTTTCCTGAATCGATCGAATCCACGTAATCGATGTAACAAATTGGGTATCGGTTTGGAATAAGATCCATTACTTCCGTTGCTGATAATGCGTATGACATAGTTTACTCCTTCTTTCGGGCAATTGCCGTAATCAATACTTTGATTATCAAAGTATCATATTCTTGATTATTTGGCAATCATTTTTTATTCATCAAAAAAATAGTTTGACAATCAAAGCATTTTACTGAATAATAAGAAATCAAGAAGTTATTTTTTTGCACTTATATTATCGTCAAACAAAACTTTTATTGAATCAAAGGAGTGTCTATATGTCTTTTTTAGAAGGAAAAAAAATCGTGATCATGGGTGTTGCGAATAAACGTAGTATTGCTTGGGGTTGTGCGGAAGCAATGATGCAACAAGGCGCTGAGATCATCTATACGTACCAAAATGAACGTATGAAGAAATCGTTAGTCAAATTAGTCGGTGAAGATGCATTCACAGTGGAATGCGATGTTGCTAGCGATGAGAGCATCGAAAAAGCGATGGCTACGATTGGTGAATATGCTGGCGAGATCCATGGTTTGGTCCACGCTGTTGCTTATGCCAACAAAGAAGAGCTTTCAGGTAACGTTTCTGATATTTCAAGAGATGGTTACCAATTAGCACAAGATATCAGTAGCTATTCATTGATTGCTGTATCGAAGTATGCCCAAAAATACTTAGCTCCTAACAGCGGGATCGTAAGTATGTCTTACCTTGGTTCACAACGTGCTATCCCTAACTATAATATGATGGGGATTGCAAAAGCATCACTAGAAGCTGCCATTCGCTACTTAGCTGCTGAATTTTCACCTAAAGGAATCCGTGTCAATGGGATCTCAGCTGGTGCAATCAAAACATTAGCAGTGACTGGTGTGAAGGATTATCAAAAATTGATCGAGTTATCCGAATCACGCACACCTGATCAACAAGGTGTGACGATCGAAGAAGTCGGAAATACTTGTGCCTTCTTGATCAGTCCCTTATCTAGCGGGATCATCGGTGATATCATTTACGTAGATAAAGGTGTTCATTTATCTTGATCCACTAAAAAAAATCAGCCCTCCTATGTGAGAGCTGATTTTTTTTGTAGTTATTTTTACAGCAAGTCATTATTCGACGACTTCGATCCAACCTTCTGGTGCGTCGATATCACCAAACTGGATACCCGTTAATTCCTCATACAAGCGCTTAGTTACTGGTCCTACTTCTGTCTCACTGTAAAAGACATGTAAATCATTTTTATAGTAGATCCCACCGATCGGTGAAATCACCGCTGCGGTTCCACACGCCCCTGCTTCAGCAAATTGGTCAAGTTGATCGATATAGATATCCCCTTCAACTGCTTCAAGTCCTAAACGCTCTTCCGCAATCTGCAACAAGGAATATTTCGTGATACTTGGTAAAATCGAAGGCGATTGCGGTGTGATGAACTGATTGTCTTTAGTAATACCAAAGAAATTCGCCGCGCCGACTTCTTCAATTTTTGTATGGGTCGCTGGATCTAGGTAAACACAATCTGAATAATTCAATTCTTTCGCTTCAGTCCCTGGTAACAAGCTTGCTGCGTAGTTCCCACCTACTTTGGCAGCTCCCGTACCATTTGGAGCAGCTCGGTCATAACCAGAAACGATAAAGTTCGTTGGTTTCAACCCACCTTTGAAATAGGCTCCTACAGGCGTACAGAAAACCACAAACAAATACTCAGGCGCTGGATGAACCCCAATATTTTCTCCGACACCGATCAGGAAAGGACGTAAATATAAAGTTGCTCCTGAACCATAAGGCGGCACAAAGGCTTCATTTGCCTTTACGACTTCTTTCACTGCATCGACAAACATTTTTTCTGGAACCATAGGCATCAATAAACGTCTTGCACTTTGGTTCAAGCGACGACTGTTTTGCTCTGGACGGAATAAATTGATCTTTCCATCTTTTCTACGATAAGCCTTTAATCCTTCAAAGCACTGTTGGCCATAGTGAAGTGCGGGCGATCCTTCATGAAGCGACAGATAATTATCCTCGGTCAATTCGCCTTTTTCCCACTCTCCATCTTTCCATTTGGCAACGTAGCGCCAAGGTGTTTTGATGTAAGAAAATCCTAAGTTATCCCAATCTATTTGCATGTTCATACCACCAATCGTCAGTTTTGAAATATTTTAGCACTATCTCTCCCATTTGTCATCGTTTATTTTATCCACTTGTTATTGCAACTCTCAACGCGGACTTATCTAATGATTTATTTTGATTTTTGTGCTGTTCTTGTTACAATACAAAAGAGACTAATTAGAAAAGGGGATTTTATGTTTTCATTCATTGCTACAGCAGAAACAACAAGCTCAACCGGAGAAAATTTGACAGATCAAGCGGTCAGTCAACTCAATGCGTTCCAACGTTTTTGGAATAATATTGATTGGGATGGGATTTTTTCTACAATGATCCAAAAAGGATTATTCCTTGTTTTTTTGATTATTCTTTTTGGGCTCATCAATCGAATCGGTAAATACTTGATCGACAAGTCTTTTAAACAATATTCAAAAAAAACCGTTCTTAACGGCAGCCGCTTAAAAACGTTACAAAGTCTTTTAAATACCATTTTCAATTATACGATTGGTTTTTTCTTTATTTATGCCATCCTCTCCGTGATCGGTGTGCCGATCGGTTCACTATTAGCCGGAGCAGGGATTGCCGGAGTAGCCATAGGTTTAGGGGCACAAGGCTTTATGAGTGATGTGATCACTGGCTTCTTTATTATCATGGAACAACAAATGGACGTTGGCGACTATGTCAAATTAACGAATCTTACCATCGAAGGTACCGTGGTATCAGTTGGTATCCGAACTCTGCAACTCAAAGGTGTTGATGGTACCGTTCATTTCATTCCAAACCGCAGTATCACAACGATCAGCAACCTCTCTCGTTCCAATATGCAAGTTGTTCTTGATATTCGGATCGTTCCGGAAGAAGGTTATGATAAGATCTATGAGATCATTCAAAAAGTCAATGACACCTTGGCTGTGAAATACGAAGAAGAATTACAAACAGAGCCCTCGATCTTTGGATTGGTCGATATCGGCAATAGTAACTTTGCGATTCGGACGATCTGTTATGTCTTGAATGGTAAACAGTTCGAATTGAAAGAAGAATTTTTGAGTTCTTACGTCAAAGAACTGACAGCTGCCGGTTATAGCATTCCAAATACACCGATCGTGTTGAAATAGTTTCTACGCTCACCTTGATTTTAATGTGACTCTTAAAAGACAAACTAAAAAATCTGTCTTTTAAGAGTCGCTTTTTTTATGTTTATCGATTACTTCCACCTTTAACTAGCTGACACTATTTCTTGATCCACTTTTTAATCGATTTCGATACTTTCTGATTGGATTCTGCCATCACGCCATCCATATAGGTTGGAGTATCACCGATTAGCTCATCAGCAAACCTAGCGACATCTTTACCTGTGATTGCCAAAACGTGTTTTCCTTCATTCGCACTTAGTTCAAAAAGATCCACCAACTCATACAAAATCCCAAAATCATTCTTTCTGAGATTGACGGGACCAACTTTAAATAGATAATTTTGGATCTCTTTGTAAACGATCTGATATTCTTTCGGCAACTTGTTCACTCTTTTTACGTGACCACGCCATTCTCGTTTTTCATTGATCATCTCTTGTAGATTCATTTTCGTTTTCTCCTATAGATTTGCTAGTTTTTTTTCGACATTTTCATTCAGTTGCCTACGCCATTTGTCTCGATACAATTTGGAGTCTTCTCCTCCTATTAACGCTTGAACAAATCCTTTATAATCTTCACCAAAGACTTCTTGGACACTTGATTGATCTGCGGCAGTCACTTCAAGTAATTCCACGATATTTTCAAGGACAGGAATCAAATTCCGACCAGTGATATCCGCGTATGACCAAATATGTGTATGGATCTGTAACCAAGCTTCTTGGTACTCTTTAGGCAATTGTTCGACCTGTTCTTGCATCCGTTGCATTGCCCGTTTCATGTCATTACCAGTAATTCTATCCATAAAGTTCATTTGTTTTTCCTTCCTAACTCTTCGATTTTCGTCGATACAAATTCCCATTTTGACCAAAATATTTCTAATTCTTCTCTCCCAGATTGATTCAGCTGATAAAATTTTCGCGGTGGACCTTGCGTAGACTTTCTTTTCTCAACTATCACAAGTCCCTTTCTCTCCAATCGTAGAAGAATCGTGTAGACGGTGCCTTCGACGATTTCTGTGAACCCTAGCTCACGTAAAGTTTGTGTGATTTCATATCCATAGGTTTCTCCTCGACTAATAATTTCAAGGATACATCCTTCAAGGGAACCTTTTAGGATTTCTGTAATTCCTTCCATTTCTAATCTCCTCACATAGGTTAAAAAATAGGATTTTTCTTAACTGTTTATTTACCCAACATCTATTTATATCTCACTATTCTTTATTACTAAGTGCTAGTATATAGTAACACAATATACTAGAATATCAAGAATTTTTTTATACAAAAAAACAGGAAACAAAATCACAGATAGGATCTTGTTTCCTGCTTTAGGGTTGGCTTTCTAATGTAGCTTTTATTGATTTATTATTGAAACGATTCCCGCTCAAATCTTAACTAACGATATCGATTCTTTCTCTTAATTCATCTACATCTATTTTAGGTGATACGATATTTTGACGTTCTAATTCGTGTACCATGTAATTGACTGCTTTCAATAACTCTTTTCGTGTGATGATTCCTTTGAATACTTTATCCTCTGTGACGACTGGCAAGAAAGAAGCATCAACTAGCAAATGGAGAACTTCTTCTAGTTCCCAATTTTCATCGATGGTTGGTACATCGGTTTCCATTACATCAGCCACTGTTAGGCCTTCTAATGGTTCCATACTGATTGTTTGTAGGTCCATCATCTTATTGACGACATTCGATAGACTGACTAGACCAACAAAGCGATCATCTTTCCCTAACACAGGGATTTTAGTGTAGCCAACTTTCGATAAAACTAATAGTCCATGCGATAACGGATGTTGATACATAACATTTGCCACGTTTTCTGCCGGAACCAAAAATGTCTCTTGATTTTGCAGTAATAACTCTCTTACAATTGGTCCAATCATGTATTGGCCCTCCATTTCAAATTCTTTCAATATCTCTATTTTACCGAAAACGGATGCAAAATCTATACAAACATTTCTATTTTTAGCAAAAATTAGAGTTTGTTTGTCAGCGTTTATATTCAAATGCCATGTTATCGATTTTTTTATGTGATCGATTATAGTATTGGACAGCAAGGGTCTCTTTAGTACTCTCAATAATTGCGTAAGCTGGGATTTGGATCATTCCCCGAGGTTGAGAAATACTTCCTGGATTCAAGAACAAAATGCCTTGTTCAAATTCACAGCCTAGTTGATGCGTATGACCAAAAAGAGCGATAGTTGCTTGTTGTTCTTTTGCTTCAAGGGCTAACTGAGTCAAGCCAAAGCGGACATTCGATAAATGGCCGTGCGTCATATATACGCGATCAAGCCCAGTATCTACCACTCGTTTTGTCTCAAAGTCTGTGCCGAAATCACAATTGCCTTGTACACCGAGATAGGTTTCCCATACTTCATCTGTTACGTCAAGTTCTGAATCGCCGCAATGAAAGAAATAATCGACTTGATTTTGGTATTGGGTGAGTAATTCTTCTATGATTGCTCGATCCCCATGATTGTCACTAACGACTAAATAGCGCATCTACTCCACTCCTTCCAACCATGCCTGCCAAACTTGGCTCAGTTTTGCCATGGCCAAGCCTCGGTGACTGTGGTTATTTTTTTCTTCACTTGAGATTTCTGCCGCTGTTTGAGCGTAACCGTCTGGAATGAATAGAGGGTCATAGCCAAAGCCATTTTCACCTTTAGGTATCCGACCGATTCGTCCAGGCCACTCTGCTTCCACTACTAGGCTTTCTTTATTTGGTTCAGCGAAAACCAACGTACAATGGAATTGTGCTGTGCGTTCTTCATCGGGTACATCGGTTAATTCAAAAAGCAGTTTTGCGTTATTTGCCGCATCACTCTTGTGTTCGCCAGCAAAACGAGCAGAATAAACTCCTGGTCTGCCACCAAGCGCATCGACTTTCAAGCCAGAGTCATCCGCCAATACTGGCTGATTCAATACTTGTGCAATCGTTTCTGCTTTTAAACGGGCGTTTTCTTCGAATGTTGTACCTGTTTCTTCGACATCAGGTATCTCAGGATAATCGAACAGTGTTTTGACTGTATAGCCTTCCTTCGCAAATAAGGAACGGAATTCTTCTGCTTTTCCTGCGTTTCGAGTAGCAATCACGATCGTTTTTTCTGTCGGTTCATGAGTGGTGTCTGACCATTCGCTCAACAAAACATTTTTTTGTTCAAAAATCAGTGATTCGATCGCTGTTTTGCCATAAACAAGCATTTCATTCAATTGTTCGCCATCAAAGGTGGCTTCTTCACCTGTCCCTTGGATCTCCACGAACCTGCCCGATTCCGTCATCACTAAGTTCATATCGACTTCTGCTGCAACGTCTTCGTGATAATCCAAATCAGTCACGCACGTGCCATCAGCTAAAATCCCTACACTGATGGCAGCCAAATGTTCTTTGATTGGATCATTCGCTAACACCTTTGCCTGTAGTAATTTTTCGATTGCTAATCTTAAAGCCACAAATGCGCCGGTAATACTTGCTGTTCGGGTGCCACCGTCTGCTTGGATCACGTCGCAATCAACGATGATACTGCGTTCACCAAGTTTTTCGAGATCGACGACCGCACGTAACGAACGACCGATCAAACGTTGGATCTCCATCGTCCGTCCACTTAACTTGCCTTTGCTGCTTTCACGACGATTTCTCGTATTCGTAGCGCGGGGCAACATACTGTATTCTGCTGTCACCCATCCCTTACCACTTCCTTTTAAAAAAGGAGGCACTGAATCTTCGATCGTTGCAGCGCAGATCACTTTCGTATCGCCAAAGCTGATCAAAACTGAACCTTCTGGATGTTTCAACACATTTGTTTCAATCGTGATTTTACGTAAATCTTGGACATTTCTTCCGTCATGACGCATCATTGCTCTTTTCCTCCTAAATCAATCGATTCAACGATCAGTTCTTTTAATCCTAACCAATCTCGGGCAATCTCATGGAACATTTTAGCTGACCCTGTCGTATAAAAACGACAAAGCGTTCGGCCATTTTGTGGAGAATTACTGATTTCAAAATAGTCAAGCAGCATCGAAACTTCACCGATCGTTTCTGCTCCTGAGTCGATCAGCATGACTTTATCCCCCATGACATTCTGTATGATCGGGCGAAGGAGCGGATAATGGGTACACCCTAAAATCAAGGTATCGATCCCTTTTAACTCTAAAGGAGCCAAGGTCTGAGCCACGATTTTTTTGGCGACTGATGAGCGGTATTCTTTGCTTTCTACAACTGAAACAAATTTTGGACAGGCTAAACTGGTTACTGTCAGTTCAGGTGCCTTATCCAATAAGGCTGTCTCATAAGCTGCGCTTTTGACGGTACCGATCGTTCCGATCACGCCAACTCGCTGATTTTTTGTTTGTTTGACTGCCGCTCTCGTTCCTGGCAAAATCACACCGATCACTGGGATCGAGAGGGTTGCTTTGATTTCTTCTAATGCGACCGCAGTTGCCGTATTGCAGGCGATCACAAGCATCTTTATGCCTTTTTCAACTAAATAATTCGTCATTTCCCATGTATAAGCGATCACTTGCTCTGCTGGTCTTGGTCCGTAGGGACAGCGCGCCGTATCACCAACGTATAATATGTTTTCATTCGGCAATTGCTTCAATGCTTCTTTGACGACCGTAAGACCGCCAACTCCTGAATCAATAAAACCGATCGGACGTTTATCTGTCAATCGAATCATCCTTTTTTCAAAAAATTCTACCTTCTATATTGTGGACTTTTTGACGTGATTTATCAAGTCCTACAATCTGCTTTCCTGCTCTTTTCCAACATGACGATCCTACTCGTGGTTCGATGGAATTTTTGGATAACGTAAGAAGGAATCCACAAAAATTTGAAGAGCAAATTTCGTGGATTCCTTCTTAACGAACCATTTAAGCTTCGCTTTTTTACTAATAACTGTATTTTCTTCTTTCTAGATAAGAAGAAAGTAAAGAAAGTGCGTAACATACGACAAAATACATAAAAGTCATCATAACGAACATCGGTAAGACATAATTAGTATTTTGGCCGTAAATGATCCGCGCTTGGTGAGTCAACTCTGGTAACGAGATGATCACCGCTAAAGAAGTGTCTTTGATCAACGAGATCAACTGACTGACGATGGCAGGGATCATTGACTTGAATGCTTGCGGCATGATGATCGTACGCATCGTTTCCACATAGCTTAATCCGGTGGAAAGCCCTGCTTCCATCTGACCTTTCGGCACAGCATTCAAACCCGCACGGAAAATCTCTGATAACATGGCAGATTCAAAAATCGTCAATGCTGCAACTGCTGACCAAAAGATGTTCATTTGGATACCGATTTGCGGTAAAGCAAAATAAGTGAAAAAGATGATAAGCAATAATGGCAGATTACGAATGATGTCGATAATCAAACCTACTATTTTTGATAAATAAGGAATACTCGCAAAACGAAGAACACCTGTCAGCCCACCGATCAGAAAACTAAAAATGATGGAGAACAGCGAAACTTCGATCGTTACTTTTAGTCCTTCCAGTAAAAAGCGAATATTCATCCATGAAAATGCACCACTAAAATCCATTGCGATTCTCCTTTCTATGAACGAACTGCCCATTTTTTCTCAAGATAAACCATCAAATAAGACAATGGTAAGGTAATGATCAAGTAAAATAAACCGACGATGATATAGGTGTCAAACGTGTTGAAGGTTTCACTGGCGATCAAATCTCCTTGATACATGATATCCAAACCAGCGACAATTGCTAAAATCGATGAATTTTTGACCAAATTGATAAATTGATTGCCTAACGGTGGGATAACGATTTTAAATGCCTGTGGCAATACGATGTAACGCATCGTCTCTGAGTAAGTAAATCCTGATGAAAGACCAGCTTCCATTTGGCCTTTTGGCACAGTTTGGATGCCCGAACGAACGGTTTCTGCAATAAATGCGGAAGTATAGATCGTCAACCCGATCGTTCCTGCTTGAAAACCGTCAAAGCTGATCCAATAAAGTGGCAATACGACATAGAAGAACATCACGATGATCAATAACGGGATATTCCTAAAAAATTCAACATAGGCTTTCGCAAAGCCACGAATCCATTTATTGTGTGACAATTGAAAAATCGCCATCAACGTTCCGATGATCAAACTGAATAAAAGTGCCAAGACACTTGATAGGATCGTTACTTTGAATCCATCAAGGAAGGCTGGCCCATAAGTTTGTATCAAATCACTCATTGTATTCCCTCCTTAATCAATTTTTCCCTGAGTCGTATCTGGGAACCATTTTTCATAAATCTTATCGTAGGTGCCGTCTTCAACCATTTCTGCTAATGCTTGGTTGACTGCATCCAAGAAATTTTCTTGTCCTTTGTTGATTGCAATACCATAAGGCTCTTCGGTAAATGTTCCTCCTGCTAATTCATAGCTAGGGTTTTCCGCTGCCATTCCGAGTAAGATCGCATTGTCTGTCGTCATGGCATCACCTTGCCCCGATTGTAAGGCGGTAAATGCTTCTGCGTAGTTCTCTAACTCTAAGATTCGTGCATCAGGTGCATGTTCTCTGATGTTGGCAGCTGAAGTCGAACCTTTTACCGCTAAAACAGTCGTTTCAGCGTTTAGATCCTCTACGCTTTTGATAGGACTACCCTTTTCAACGAGCAATGATTGTCCGGCGTCAAAATAAACAGAGGAGAAATCGACTTGCTTTTTACGTTCTTCGGTAATCGTCATCGTTGCAATGATCGCATCGATATTCCCATTTTTTAATAAAGGGATTCTTGTTTTAGAAGTAACTTCGACAAACTCTGCTTTTCCGTCCTCTCCTAAAATCTTTTTCGTGATCGCTTTGGCGATATCGATATCAAACCCTTGAACTGTGCGGCTTTCGATATCCATCATCCCAAACAATCGTGTATCGTATTTGACACCCCAAATGATCTCGTTCGTTTCTTTGCTACGAGTCAAAATATCTTTTTCTGCCAAACTGCTACCTTTACAGCCGCTTAATACTAGAAATACTAGCCCAAAAAGAAATAATAAACGAGTGAATGTTGTCTTACGCATATCGTTCCTCCTATCAATGATTGATTACTTTACTGATAAATTGTTTTGCACGTTCTTCTTTTGGATCATCGAAGAAATTGCGTACATCGCGACTATCTTCTAATACTTGTCCATCCGCCATAAAAATGACACGATCTGCCACTTCTTTCGCAAAGCCCATTTCGTGGGTGACCACGATCATTGACATGCCATCTCTTGCCAATTTTTTCATTACGTCCAATACATCGCCGATCATCTCTGGGTCCAAGGCAGATGTTGGCTCGTCAAATAACAGCATTTCGGGATTCATCGCTAAGCCGCGAGCAATCGCTACACGCTGTTGTTGTCCACCAGATAACATGGAAGGATAGGAATCTTTTTTATCTAGCATGTTGACTGTCTTTAAGAACTTTTCCGCATTTTTTACAGCAGTTGCCTCATCTTGTTTTAATACTTTGATTGGTGCCAATGTGATGTTTTCTAAAACTGTTTTATTGGGGTAAAGATTAAAATGTTGAAAGACCATTCCGACATTTTTTCTGATTTCCGTCAATTTTGTATTCTTATCGCGAATATCGACATCATTGATCAAAAGTTTTCCTGAAGTGATTGTTTCCAAGCCGTTGATACAGCGAAGCATCGTACTTTTCCCTGATCCTGATGGACCAATGACAACGACAACTTCCCCTTTTTCAAACTCAAGATTGATGTTTTTCAACGCATGGAATTTGCCGTAATACTTTTCCACGCTATCAAATTTAATCATTGTCATAACATTACACTCCCATTATTATTTAGTAAGATTTCATTTAAAGATATATAATAGAACACATTATATCCGAAAGCGAAGCAACTTGTAAAGTTTCCAAGAAAATTCCTTTACTCGTTTTCTTTTACCATTTGTATAAATAACGATTTCCTAACTGATTTTTTCAATGATTTTCGGTTTATCCTGTTGTTAATTCTGCAAAAAAACGGTAAGATATTAAGTATTAGTCTTAGAAATTACAAAGAGGTGTTCTTTTTTGAAAAATATTATTTTAACAGGAGACCGTCCTACTGGCAAACTACACTTAGGCCATTATGTCGGGTCTTTGAAAAAACGTGTAGAAATGCAAGCGGATGAGAACAATCAGTTGTTCGTAATGATCGCAGATATGCAAGCCTTGACTGACAATGCGAAAGACCCTGAAAAAGTGTCTTCCAATGTATTAGAAGTTGCTTTAGATTACTTATCGGTCGGTTTAGATCCTGCCAAATCAACATTGTTTATCCAGTCGCAAATCCCTGAATTAGCTGAGTTGACAATGTATTACTTAAACTTAGTGAGTGTTGGTCGTGTGCGTCGTAACCCGACTGTTAAAACGGAGATCGAGCAAAAGAAATTTGGCGAAAGTGTCCCAACAGGCTTCTTTATCTACCCTGTCTCACAAGCTGCTGACATCACTGCGTTCAAAGCGAATCTAGTCCCAGTTGGTGAAGACCAAAAACCAATGTTGGAACAAACGCAAGAGATCGTCCAAAGCTTCAATCATACCTACGGTGATGTGCTAGTTGAGCCGAAAGGCGTCTTCCCTCCTAAAGGAATGGGTCGTTTACCTGGGATCGATGGGAACGGAAAAATGAGTAAATCATTAGGAAATGGCATCTACATTTCTGACCCTGCGGATGTTTTACAGAAAAAAGTCATGAGTATGTATACTGATCCAAATCACATCCATGTCCAAGATCCAGGACAAGTCGAAGGCAATATGGTCTTTACTTACTTAGATGTTTTTGGTACAGACAAAGAAGCAATCGAAGAGATGAAAGCCCACTATCGTCGTGGTGGACTAGGTGACGTGAAAATCAAGCGTTACTTGATCGACGTATTAGAAGCAGAGTTTGCACCGATCCGCGCACGTCGTGAAGAGTTGGCGAAAGACCCACAAGCCGTGATCGATATCTTACGTCATGGTAGTGAAGAAGCCGCTAAAGTTGCGGCAGCCACACTTTCTGAAGTGAAAGCGGCAATGGGCATCAATTATTTCAATAAGTAATCACACAAATAAAACTGGAACAAAAAATCATTGAATGGTTTTTTGTTCCAGTTTTTTTCTTCTATTGTTAAAGGTTAACGAATACTTGCATCGACTGTTTCTGTCAACGCCTTTTCAACCTTACTCATCGCTTGGTTGATTTCTTCATCCGTCAACGTTGCTTCAGGATTTTCAAAGCTTAACGTATAGGCAACTGATTTATGCCCTGATTCAATATTTGCTCCTTGATAGACATCGAATAGTTCCACATTCGTCAAGAATCGACCAGCTGCTGATTGGATCGTGCGAACGATTTCTTGATTCGTCACTTGTTCAGCTACTAACATGGCAATGTCACGCGTCACACTTGGGAATTTTGTGACTGGTCGGAAAGTGATGCCTTTTTGCGATGCTTCTACGACTGTCGCTAAATCAAACTCTGCCACATACGTTTCTGGAATATCATAAGCTTTAGCAGTCATAGGATGTACTTGACCAACAAACCCGATCATTGTTTCACCTAAATAAATGGCTGCTGTACGACCTGGATGAAGTTCATCGATCGTTGTCAACGCTTGATAAGTGATTTCCTCATTGATGGAAAGTTGTTCGAATACATTCTCTAATATGCCTTTTACTGTAAAGAAATCAACCGCTTGAGGCTTACTTTGCCAACTCTTTTCTTCCCATGTGCCAGACACCGCAAGAGCTACGTGAGTGACTTCTTGTGGTAGATGAGTCAATGGATCGTTTTCTTGATAGAAGACGCGACCCACTTCATAAAATGCGATATCTGCATTTTTACGTGCTGTATTGTATTGGACGTTATCCAAAAGACCACTGATCAAGTTCATACGTAAGACAGAACGGTCTTCACTCATCGGCCAATCCAAGCGAGTGATGGCTGTTTCTTTCAAAGCGAATTGACGAGATTTATCTTCCGTTGTCAATGCATAACTAATGGCTTCAGTTAGACCACTGCCTTCAAGTAATGTACGGATCTTCCGTGTTGTCGCTTGTTCTTGTGTCAAACTACCTGCAACTGTTTCGCCGCTTGGTAACGTTGAAGGCAAACGATCATACCCATAAATACGTGCCACTTCTTCGATGATGTCTGCTTCGATCTGGATATCCCAACGTCTTGGAGGCACAACGACAGTATAAGTTTCTCCATCGACTTGATAGCCGAATCCTAATGCTTCAAAGATCTCACTTACTTCAGCGACACTTAAGGTTGTGCCAAGGTAATGGTTGATGCGGTTCAATGTGATCTGTACTTCGACTTCTTTCGCTTGATACTCAGAACCTTTGACCGCTCCTTGTAACACGTCTCCTCCTGCTAAAGCAACGATCATCGCCGCGGCAACATCACTTGCTTCGCCGACGGTTCCTTTATTGATGCCTTTTTCAAAGCGCGCAGATGATTCACTACGTAAATTGAAACGTTTTGCTGTGCGGCGAATTGAGATTGGGTCGAATAGAGCGGATTCTAACGCAACGGTTGTCGTTGTTTCCGTGATCTCTGAGTCTAGACCTCCCATTACCCCAGCTAAAGCCACTGGCACTTGTCCATTCGTGATGACCAAGTCTTCTGAAGTCAATGTACGCGTTTCGCCATCTAACGTCACGATGTTCTCTTCTTCTGCTGCATGACGCACCACGATTTCTTCTGAACCTAACTTATCATAGTCAAATGCATGTAACGGTTGACCGAACAATAATAAGATATAGTTTGTGATATCGACGACGTTATTGATTGGTCGGATTCCTTCATTCATCAAGATATTTTGTAGCCATTGTGGACTCGGTTGGATCTTGACGTTTTCAATGATACGGATTTGGTATGCTGGTACTAATTCTTCGTCTTCTACTTTTACCGCAATTTTCTCTGAAGCTTTACGTTCAACTTCTACTAACTTTTCATCATTGAATGTCGGTGTTTGGCGGTAGATCGCGCCAACTTCGTACGCCACACCTCTCATTGATAACGCATCGGCACGGTTAGGTGTGATCGATAATTCGATGATGGCATCGTCCATATCTAGATAAGAAAAGACTGGTTCCCCATTGACCGCTTCTTGTGGCAAATAATAGATGCCTTCTGAATATTCTTTCGGTACGACACTGTCAGAATAACCGATTTCTTGCAAAGCACAGATCATCCCATTCGAAACTTGTCCGCGCATCTTGCCTTTTTTGATTTTGACATTGCCCGCAATCCGTGAATTTGGTAAAGCCACGATGACTTTGATTCCTGCTTTGACGTTCGGTGCGCCACAAACGATTTGTGATAATTCCTCTTCACCGATGTCGACTTGACAAATCGATAGATGATCCGAATCAGGATGTGGAATACATTCTTTCACTTCTCCAACAACGATTTTTTTCAACCCTTCTTCAGGTACAGTCACACCTTCGACTTCGATTCCTGTGACTGACATTTTGTCTGCAAGTTCTTGCGGTGTCACATTTGATAAATCAACGTATTGATTCAGCCATTTATATGATACTAACATTCTTTTACTCCCCCTTGAACTGACTTAAGAAGCGCAAGTCATTTTGATAGAAATTACGAATATCGTTGACCCCGTAACGTAACATTGCGACACGATCTGGGCCAAGTCCAAAAGCAAATCCGGAGTATTCTTCAGGATCGATCCCTGACATTTCCAAGACATTTGGATGAACCATACCAGCGCCTAAGATCTCGATCCAACCTGTGTGTTTGCAGACGTTACAGCCTGAACCACCGCATTTGAAACAGCTGACATCGACTTCAACAGATGGTTCTGTGAATGGGAAATAGCTTGGACGTAAACGGATTTGACGATCTTCACCAAACATTTTCTTCATCACGACTTCAAGCGTTCCTTTCAGATCACCCATTGTCACGTTCTTGTCGATCACCAATCCTTCGATTTGATGGAATTGATGGCTGTGTGTTGCATCATCAGTATCACGTCGGAAAACTTTCCCTGGTGAGATCATGCGTAGCGCACCTTTTGAAAAGTCATGTTTTTCCATGGTACGTGCTTGGACAGGTGACGTATGGGTACGGATCAAGATCTCTTCTGAGATATAGAAAGTATCTTGCATATCACGCGCTGGATGATCTTTTGGTAAATTCATTCGTTCAAAGTTGTAATGGTCTGACTCGACTTCATATCCTTCAACGATTTGATACCCCATGCCGACAAAAATATCTTCGATTTCTTCCATGATCTGCGTCAAGATATGGCGTGTACCTTGCTTGACTGAGCTACCTGGTAGCGTTACATCGATGGTTTCTTTTTCTAATGCTTCATTCATTGCAGCGGTTTCCAATACTGCTTTTCTTTCTTCGATTTCTTGTGTCAATAGATCACGGATCTCATTGGCAAAGCTTCCTACTTTAGGTCGCTCTTCGGCACTTAGATCTTTCATTCCACGTAAGACCTCAGTGATCGGTCCTTTTTTCCCTAATGTTTCGACACGGATCTGATTTAGTTCTTTCAAATCCTGCGCCTGCTTGATCTTGACGATCGTTGCTTCTTTCAAGCTTTCGAGTTGCGCTTGTAAAGACATGACATTTCCTCCTTTAAATTCAACTACAAAAAAGACCTCATTCCTATCAAGGAACGAGGTCTTCGCGTTACCATCCTAATTTACGATCCCAATGAGATCGTACACTCATTTTAATAACGACAGACATACTGCCGGTCTGAACTATCTCAGACGAACTCGGAAAGTGAACTTCATTTTTCAAACACAGGATCTGCTTTCAGTCCATGACAGATCTCCCTATACTGGTTTAGCCAAACTACTCTTTTTCGTCAACATTCTTTTTTATCTATTCAACTAAAAACTAGTGTACAAGATTTTTGATGCAAAATCAACTGCATTCTTCGGGTGTGACCCATTTCTCACTCCAAAGCTGTAACTGGACCATCGCTTTTTGTAGATCTGCCCCTTTTTCCGTCAGCATGTATTCTGAACGACTGGATTCATTACACGAAAAATTGCGGGTAACGATCTTTTCTTTCTCAAGCTCTTTTAATCGTTCGACCAAGACACGATCACTGACCATCGGGATTTTTGCAGAGAGATCAACAAAGCGTTGCGGACCATTTTCGAGTAATACATCGATAATCAACCCATTCCATTTTTTCCCTAGAATCGAGAATGTTTTTTCAAATTTGGGGCACAGAATGAATTCTGTCTGTGTTAGCTCCATTTTACTCACCTCTTTTCATGAGTATAGCATATTACTTACAAAGTGTAAGTCCAGTTTGCTCAATTCTTATTCTTTATTAAGATTTATTATTTTCTTCGCTTGTAGCAAAACTAAAAAGACATCTTGAACGGGTTTAGCCAATGCTTCACTCAACGCACGCTGGTATAAGTTCAATTGCCCGCGGTATTTATTGATGACTTTAGCAATCTCCTCTGGATTTTCAGGATGTAGAATAAAATCAGTTTTGAAATCATAAAGCTGTGCATACTCACCAAAATCAAGATAACCATCGACGATCCCATGGACTAATAATTCATCTTCTTCATTTGGATAGTGATCGAATACCCTTTCTGCTTGTAGAAGCATTGAAAATGGTTGTTCGCGTTTTACTTTTTCTGGATGTTCGATCAATGATCGACCAAGGGTAGATTCATAAAACCATAAGATCGAATCAACTGGCACACGTTTTGCTACTTGCTCATCGACTAAACGTTTTTTGACGAGGGTTGTCAGTTCTTTTTCGATGCTTTCTTTCGTCAACTGTTCCAATGGTAAGACTTGTAATAGAAAATGTGTCGCTGTCCCAACAGCTGCGGCAGAAACTTTGCGCTCTTTTTGTACAAAACGTGGTTCAGCTAATTGGTCTTGCGTATACCTGAAAGGCTGGGCAAAGGCTTTTTTATCACTGCTTTCCCAAGTCAAACGTGCCTCTGGGGAATCGTCTGGATCTTCAAACAGCCGTTTGATCTCAGAAACCGATTGATAACTTGCTGTTTGCGAAGAGGCTTCATAAGGATAAGTGAAGGCTAAACGAGCTTGTAGTTCAGCCGTTAATGGTGTTTGATCTCCTTTTTGTTCCTCTGCTTGCTCTTCTTTGACTGTCAATGCTTGGCGTTGTGTTAAAATCGCTTGTTGATCCATCCAGGTGATCGTAAAATCTCCCGGTGAATGTTTCAGTTGTGGCAAAGGCATGGCTTCTGGGAAATATTCGGTCATTTTAGGATGACGGATCAAGCTGTAACCGATCCAATTCATCAAGCTACTTGAACTTTTCAGGCGAATCACAGGGTCTAACACTACATCCGTTTGCTCACTTGCTTCTGACCAGGCTTTGAACGTGTCTTCTTTGCTTTTGTACGAACCAACAATAAACAGTTTTTGCTCCGCCCGAGTCAATCCAACGTATAATTTACGCATTTCTTCTGAGAGCAATTTTTTTTGTTTCGCTAATTTGATGGCTTGATAAGGCAATGTGTCAAACAAGACCCGCGTGTCTGGCTCCATGTAGCGCACGCCCGCACCTAGTTTTTCTTCGAAGGCATAACGGTTTTTCAAGTCTTGTAGATTGAATTGCTTCGTCATATCTAATAAGAAAACGATAGGAAACTCTAATCCTTTACTTGCATGGATGGTCATGACGCGAACGGCATTGTCACTAGAAGCAATCACTGGTTCTGCCAAGTCTTTGTCTTTCTCCTGCATTTTCTCAATAAATCGTACAAACTGATAGAGACCGCGAAACGAGCTTTGCTCATAAGCTTTGGCACGATCCACTAACGCATAAAGATTCGCTTGACGTTGCGCACCAGCTGGCAACCCAACGACATATTCTAAATACCCTGTTTGGTAATAGATCTCCCATAATAAGTCCGTGATCGAAGAACGCCGGGCTAACTCTCGCCATTGTTGCAGTTGCTCATTGAAATGAAGCAACTTAGCCGCTAATTCATCTTGGTTATTATTTTGATAAGCTAAGACTGCATCATAGTAAGTATGCACCTTATCTGCTAATCGGATACGTGCTAACTCGGGTTCGATCAAGCCAACGACTGGTGAACGTAACACTGAAGCTAAGGGGATATCCTGATAAGGGTTGTCGATCAATTGGAGCAATGAAATCATGATCCTGATTTCTGTCGCTTGGAAATAATTCTGCGCGTCATTGAGTTCCAACGGAATATCGAACGTTTTGAACACTTCTAAAATCGTCAAATTGTTTTTCTTCGTTGGTGTCAATAACACGATATCTTTGTATTCGATCGGGCGCTCTTCTTGACTTTTTTTGTCGTAGATCATGAATTTTGAATCGATCAATTCACGGATCTTCAAACCAGTCATCAAGAGTTCACCTTCTGTTTTGTCTTCCAACATATCGTCCATCGGCAACTCGATTTCTGTCGTTTCTTGTTCCTTTTCATAGATCAAGACTTCTGGTGCAAATCGTTCATTTTCTGGAAACCCAGAAAAACCAAGAACCAGCCGAGCCGCTTCATCATAGGCGATTTGTCCGACTGTTGGGTCCATCAACTGTTCAAAAATCAAGTTGGTAAACGCTAAGACTTCCTGCCTTGAACGGAAATTCTCAGCTAAGACGATTCGTCGTCCCCCTTTTTCTTCCGAGAATTTCTCATATTTATTGATAAATAGAGTTGGATCTGCTAGACGAAAGGAGTAGATCGACTGTTTGACATCTCCCACCATAAAGAGATTGCCTCTCTCCTCATCTGGCTCTCTGACCCAATAGAGCAATTCTTCTTGCAATTGATTGACGTCTTGGTACTCGTCGACCATGACTTCTTTGAACTTTCTGCGATAATAATCTGATGCTTCGCTTGGTAACCACTCTTCCTCAGTCTGTTTCGTCAATATTTGTAACGCCAAGTGTTCCAGGTCATTGAAATCTAGCACGCCTTTTTCACGTTTGCGCGCACTGAAGCCTTCCATGAAAAGCTTAGTGACTTCGGTCATTTGTTCAACGAGGGGTAACGCTTTTTGACTCAACTCTTCGATTTGTGCAGGCGAAACTGGAAAGTAGCTTTTGCCGATTTGTTGTAAGATTTTTTTGGCACGGTCTCGCAAGTTTTTGACTTCAGCCGAACGTTCTTTCAACTCTGCTTTACGACTGCTTTTGAAGGTCGAAAACGTCAGATTTTCTAAAGCTTGGTAAGCTTCGTCTAACTCATCACCAAGAAAACGTTCATAGATTTGTTGGATGCTTGCTTGTTCTTGTGAGACTTGTTCAAACATCTTTTCAAGTCCTTCTTCTTGTGCTAAAACGACCATTTCTTCGTATAACTGCGTACAATGAAGTAGATCAGCTAAAACAAGCGGCCGGATCTGTTCTTGATACAATGCAGAAGCTGCTAATCCATCTTCTAAGCGATACGCTTCTGGTAAGCGATCCAACCAAGCCAACGGATCAGGATTTGCTCGGGCAAAATCATAGAGAGAAAATACGAGGTTAGTTAAACCGTCATCTGAACGATCATTTGAAAAGTTCATCGTCAGCTGAAAAAAACCTTCGCGATTTTCTGCATAGAGTTGTTCTCTGATCTCATCCCAGACATCTTCTTTCATCAAGATCGTTTCCGTTTCATCCGTCAACATCCGAAAGACTGGATCGATATCGATCAAATAGTAATATTTACGGATCACCGTTAAACAAAACGCATGGAGTGTCGAGATATTTGCGGTAGGCAGTAAAACAAGCTGTTTCGTAAAATGTTTTTGCCAGACCGGATCACTTTCACTATTGACCGCTTCTTGTAAGGCTACTTGAATCCGCTCTTTCATTTCTCTTGCTGCTGCTTCTGTAAATGTCACGATCAGCAACTCGTCGATATTGACACCCATTTTCAACTTTTCGATCACACGGCGGACTAACACAGTCGTCTTACCTGAGCCGGCGGAGGCCGAAACAAGCAGGTTGTCGCCTTGGTCAAAAATGGCTTGCCATTGTTCATCGGTAAAACGTTCATTTTCCGGTTTTAAAGGAATTGATGTCACTCGTCTTCACTCCTTTTTAGTATTCTGCGCAATGCCTCATCTTTATCCAATTTTTCTAAACGATGATAATTATTTTCTTTAAGCATGACGTCAAACGTACAAATACTTCTGAACGGACAATGCTCACAAGCAATCCGTTGTTTATCTTTGTAAGCTGGATTCAGTTTGATCTCCCCTGAGGTGATCGCTTCACCAGCTAAACGCATATTCTCACGATTATGGTTCATAAATAATTGAAGTTCTTCTTCTGTATAGAATTTCTCTTTACTATAACTGCCCTTTTGTAATTCGTCTTTGGCATTTTTCTTCACTGGATAGATCAATGAACTTTCTTTTGCTTCCAATGAATGATCGAGCACTTCTAACAGACCAGGATCATCGACAAAAACACCATCATAGCTGAATTTCTTCAACGTATTTTTCTCGACATCTGTCGTATCTGTCAAAACTGGATTATGCACATGTAAGTAATAAGAGCCTGCTGGTTTGACTGCGGCTTTCCCAGTCAATCGCACAGCATCCATCAATGCCACATCAAGATATGTCAATAGTTGCATCGCCATACCATAGTAAGCCTCAGTCACATCAAAAGAACGACCACTTGATTTATAGTCGACCACACTCAGCCACGTATCACTTTGTTCAGTTGCTACATCGATGCGATCGATTTTTCCACGAACGTGGAGTTTCCCGCCCTTGTCTAAAGGTATTTCCAATCCTGGAATCCCTCGTGCACCAGCGATCTGTCCGAATAGAATCTCTGTTTGCAATGGCTTCATGCCAGTATTCTTACTTTGTTTTTGTAACGCCCATGCCACTTTTTGGATCGTTTGCCCTAATTGGTAACGGATATAGTTCATCCGTGCAGAGCTATCTAAAATCTCAAAGCGTAATTCACCAAATACTTCTTGTAAGACTTTTTCGGTAAATTCTTGTCGCTCTTTCTCCGACATCGCCACAAGTGACAGTTGATTCGAGAATAACAATTTGAAGAAGCGATCCAATGATTCATGATAAAAGTCGCCAGTAGCAGCAGGTGTCAGCCCATAAATATTACGTTCTTTCAGCTTCAAGCCAAACTGGACAAAGTATTTATACTCACAGTTATAAAAGTTTTCCATGCGTGAGATCGACGTGTAGATTTCTTTGCCATAGAGGGCTTCTGCCATCTCTTCTGATAAGGAAACTGGTATATTCAGATGATCTTGACTTTCAAAGATCGTCAATGCAAAATTTCGTTGGTCAGAGCGTAGAACTAACTCTTTCAATTGTTGCCAATAAAGGGGTACTGCTTGTTTGGCTTCTTTTGCTAAACGATAGACCCGATTGATCGTATTGATCCCGCTGCGGTAAGTGCCCACGTAACAATCTGGTTCACTCGTCAACTGCAACTGACATTTTGGTTCAACTGGAACACCTAGATAGTCAACGACTCGTTTCAAGTACGGAGACATTTTCAAACGATTGGTATCATAGCTTTGCGCATAACTCAAGTACAAGCGTTCCGTTCCCGAAGCAAAGACTAAATACGCTTGGAAAGGTTCGAAAGACATACTTTCTTTTGCTGGATCGAATAAAAATTGATCCTCACCTAAACCTTGATTCAACGCTTCACGTTCTTCGCTCGATAATAAGCCTTTGGTTTCATGACGATCTGGAAACACTTGGTCATTCAAACCGACCGCAAATGTTACTTTTGCTTGATTAGGTCGCACAAGTTCCAAGCGGTTGATCCTCACCTGGTCGATTGCCGTAGGGATTTTCCCATAGCTAAGATTTTCTAGCCCACTCGTGATGATCTCTTGGAATAATGACCAGTCGAATGCTGTTTCTCCGTAGATCAATGAATACTCATCCAAAAGATCCATCAACGCGCCCCACGTTTGTTCATGATTTCTAGCCGCAGCTAACCCACCACGTGCCACTTCTTGGTCTCGCCAGAAAAGCAATTGTTGTTGCACGCCGCTTTCGATCAAGAAGCGATAAAACAAAGTGACGGCTTCTTGACCTGTTTGGCATTTTTTTATGTTCTTCAAAAATACCGGCACCATGTCACGAAAAAGTCTCCGGATCGTATTTGATTGCTCTTCCAGTTGTTTGACGTCTTCTAGCTGTTCTGCTTCAAAATCATAGGCAACAAATTGCCAATCTTTCTCACGGAGCCAATAATTGCCTTGATAGTTGTAAGCTAACGCTACATTTTCTGTAATATCTAAATTCGTACGGAATTGATTTCTAGTAACTTCCCAAGTCTCAAGATCCAGTTCTTCCGCTGGGGCACCGATCGTCAACTCCGTCTTGAAGAAACGCATGATATCGTTTAAGCGGTATTGGTAACGATCCAATGCAAATAAGCTGTTGATCCACTCAATCAATGGATGATTTTCCATCAGTTGCTCTTCATCTAGATAAAAAGGGATCGCCATCTCTTGAAAAATCGGACGCAGTAGATTTCCATAAAGCGTCATATCCTTCGTCAACACTTGGATATCTCGATACCGAAAGCCTTCTTGACTGACCAAACGTCGGATCTCCACCGCTAATTGCCGAACTTCTTCCGTTGGATTCTCCGCCTCCCACAGATGTAATGTCTCTTGCGCGCCAAGTTCAACAGACTGACTTTTCTGATGGCTAGAGGTCTCTTCCCACATTTGTTGTAAGGTTTGAAGTTCTTTTGGGTATTCCCGATTCGGTGCATAATGATCGACAGAGACAGGAACATTCAATTCTCTTGCTGCGTTAAGTAGTTGGAAATAGACCTTCCCTGTATTGAAAAACAAGGTCAACGGATCTGGTAGATCGGATTTGTATGGGCGATCCAATAGCAAATCCACCACAAGATGCCCTTTTTCCATCATTTTTTGCAGCAACTGGTATTCTTGAGCATTGATCCGGGCAAAACCACTCACTAAAAACTTGATCTTGTGATAATCCTGTGTCGCCATATAATTTGCTAGTATAGTCAATGCGTCTTCCGATTGTAGCGCACGTTGGACTAATTCCTCTTCGAATGCCGAGAAGATCAGTTGTAGATCCTTCATTTTCAATTGTCGGTCTTCTTCTTTTGGCGACTCTCCTGTCACAGAAGTGAGCAAATCAACAGGCGAAATTTTTCCGACTTGCAGTTCGCTATATAGCTCTTGTAGTTGACGGATAAACCCTTTTTTACGGATTTCTCCTCGAAATATCGTCAATTCTTCTTGTTTTTTTTCTAGGATTTGGCGGAGGATCATTGCTGAACCAGATTCGGTCAATTCACTACCTGTCAGCAACGTGGTTTGTTGTAATAAGTACCAAGCCAAACGATAGAAACTGAATACTTGCATATTCGTTGTGCTAAATGAGCTTTTTCCGCTTTTTTTGCGCATCTCAGCGAGTAATTCTTGCTCTTGTTCAAATTTATTATAGTTAGGTACAAGGAAAAATACTTGATTGTCTTCGTCTTTTTCAAGCCAAGCGGCGGCTTCATCGATCAGTGCTTTGCGGTGGTCTTTTTGACCATTCCCTAAGATAAATTGTAACGACACCTTATTGCCTCCTTTTCCTGGTTGATATACCTCTTCATTATAACAAAGATAATTGAACATTTGTTCTATTATCGTTTGAATTTTGGAAAATAAAAAAGCCGGAGATGGACGACTGTCCTCTCCGACAAATGACGCTGATCCAATCAGTGGATCGAGCCCATTAATTTTTTGATTGGTTCTTTGATTGCAAATAAAATCACTGCACCAACGATTGCTACGACACCAATGATCCCAAAGTACGCTGATTCGGTACCAGGTGTGTAAAAACGAGCGATTTGTGCATTGATGGCTTGCGAAGAAGCATCGGCTAAAAACCAGATCGCAATCGTTTGCGATTCAAAGGCTCTAGGCGCCAATTTCGTCGTCACAGAAAGACCGACAGGTGATAAACAAAGTTCAGCGATCACGATGATGAAGAAGCTACCGATCAGCCAAAGTGGGCTGACTTTTCCAGCTGTTCCATATAACATTCCTGGCAACATCAGTAATAGGTAAGACAATCCGGCAAATAACAACCCTAGAGAGAATTTCACGACAGTTGATGGTTGACGTTTGCCTAAACGAGTCCATAAAGTAACGAACACAGGTGTCAAAATAAAGATGAAGATCGGGTTCAATGATTGATACCAACTCGCTTGGATCGGAACACCCATCAAGGTCGATTGTGTTCGTTCACTCGCAAATAACGCAAGGATCGATGACCCTTGTTCTTGCAATGACCAAAAGATGATTGCTGCTAAAAACAACGGGATATATGCCCATACTCGTGGTTTTTCTTCCACCGACACATCTTTTGAAGTCAACATTTTAATAAAGTAATATAATGGTAGAACGATTCCTAAGACACTGATCGTATTAACAAAGAAATCGATCGTTAAATGTCCAGTTAGTTGTGCTCCACCAAAAATAATAGCAAATACGACCAAAGCGATCATAACATTACGGATGAAGCCTTTGCGTTCTCCTTGTGTCAAAGGATTTGGAGGTGTCATACCCACTCCATCCAATGTCTTACGTCCTTGGATCACATATTGCAACAATCCGAAGAACATACCGATAGCGGCTAATGAGAAACCTAAATGGTAGTTATACTCTTGACCGATCGTACCGACGATCAACGGCGCGAGCAATGCGCCTAAATTGACACCCATATAAAAGATCGAAAATCCTGCATCTCTTCGTAAATCGGTTTTCGTATACAAATGCCCGACCATTCCCGAAACATTTGGTTTTAAGAAAGCTGTACCGATGATGATCAATGCCATCGAGATAAATAAAGTGGAGACACCAAACGGCAACGCCAAAACAATGTGACCGATCATGATGAAGATCCCACCAATAAAGACGGTTTTTTTCGCTCCTAATACGCGATCTGAAAACCAACCGCCCACGATACTCGACATATAAATCAACGAACCGTAGATCGACATGATCGACAAGGCTGTTGCACGAGGTAAACCAAGGCCTCCATTTGCTACAGTATCGTACATATAATAGATCAGTAAGGCACGCATACCATAATAACTGAACCGTTCCCACATCTCTGTGAAGAACAGTGTAGACAATCCCTTCGGCTGACCGAAGAATCCTTTGTCTTGTTTTTCCATATTCCCATACCCCAATTCTTTTAATTTTCAGAAAATAATATACATATTTACCGAAAATCCTTGTAAAAATATTTATTTAAGAAATATATACTTATTTTCTATAAATACAACAAAATTTCAATGGGAAAATGATAAGAAAAAACATAGGTTATTTTTAATAATTATATATTCCGTTTTACGATAAACAGCTTAAACGTCGGCATATTCGAGATGTAAACGTTCTTATATCTATAGTTTATTAAAGAGAGTCGCTTACTCATCTATTTTAAATTTTGTTGAGCGTTTCATTTTACTTACTTTTTGTAAGATGTTATACTTCATTTTGTCATCAAGAAAAAAAACGCAGAAAAGCGATTTAAAGGAGAACTGATTTATGACTGAATTTACAAACATCTTGAAAAACCGCCGTTCGATCTATGATCTAGGCCGTAACGTATCACAATCAAATGAAGAATTAACCACATTGATCCAAGAAGCTATCAAAGAAAGCCCTACTGCTTTCAATGCGCAATCAACACGCGCAGTGATTTTATTTGGCGATGCACATGAAAAATTATGGGAAATGACAGAAGAAGCATTACGTCCATTGACACCTGCTGATGCTTTCCCAAATACTCAAAACAAATTAGCTAGTTTCAAAAAAGGTTACGGAACAGTGTTGTTCTTCAAAGACACTGACGTGATCAAAAACTTGCAAGAACAGTTTGCATTATATGCAGATAACTTCCCTGATTGGTCAGAACAATCAAACGGAATTGCTACAGCCAATACTTGGGTAGCATTAAGCGAAGAAGGTTTAGGTGCAAACCTACAACATTATAATCCAGTGATCGATGAAGCTGTTGCAAAAGAATGGTCAATTCCAGCAAACTGGAAATTACGTTCACAACTAGTCTTTGGTTCACCTGAATCTCCAGCTGGCGAAAAAGAATATATGAACGATGCTGATCGCTTCCGCGTCTTTGGCTAATTCACTAATAAAAAAATGCAGCCCCCTCTTTTAAAGAAGGAGCTGCATTTTTTTCATCTTAGTGATCATTCGTCCTCATGCTCGATCATGATGTCAAGTTCTGTATCATCATTTAAGTGTTTCGCTAAAAAAGGAATCAATTCTTCAAGTGAAACAGAAAATTTCAATAATGGACCACGCCAACCATTTCGGAAAAAGTTCATTTTGACTTCTTTCGAGTCTTTTGGTTGGTAAAGAACGATTTTATTGATTTCAGAATATGGCACTCCACGGCGATCAAAACTATTCAGGACTAAGCCTTCTGTTGTGAGTCCTCGACTATCCAGCAAGAAACTCAATAAGGCAAGTGAAGCTAAGACCCCTTTCACTAATTCATCAATGGTTGGTTGACTGACCAATGTATACCATAGAACAAGAATAGCGATAAATGGAACAACTAAATAGACCCAGCGATTCCGAACCGTTTTATAAACGATCTCGCGTCGTACAAGCCAAAGAAATAAACACATCACGATGACAAATAAAAAAAGAACTATTGTAAAAAAGGAAACCATCTTATTGATCCACACCTTTATTTTCAACTCTTAGAACTAGAAAATCCAAGGGGTAAATCTTGTCCCCTTTAACTGAACAAAAGGTATTCGAGGAGCAGTACTTCGGTCATAAGCCAAAGAACTCAAAAATGAAACAGCCATTTTCGATTTTTCTTTCTTATACCTTAGTGCTAAACGCTCCGTTCATAACCTTAAAAGGACCTGCAACATTTTCATTCGATGTTGCATGTCCATATCTTCTTATTCAAATGTATCATATTTAGCTACTACCATGCTAGCTTTTTCTTCTAATAATTCTTGATCTTCTATAGCGCATTGGGCAACTTTGACTACGGCACAATTCGTCATTTTTGAAACAACTTCTCCAACAACTGATTTGGTAAAACCAATGGGCCTACATGAATATTGTTCTCCTAAATTAATCATTTCTTCCGTCATCAAAATCCTCCTAAACTACTCAAACAGTTTGCCACAGAAAATCATTTCATTTTATCTGTGTGTTTCGTTAGTGGTGATTTGATCAAACTCTTATTTGATCTATCCGCATTATAGCGTACTGTTTTCGTTTTCACAAATCTTAACAGCTAAACAAGTAAAAAAAGTAGGTTCTTGGACTGATTTTTTCTTTTTTTAGGTTCATTAGTGCAGATTCATATAGTTTTTTCTAGAAAATCACTTATAATAGAAAACAGTCTGGGGGAGTATTTCATGTCAAAACAAAAAAGTAAAAAACGATTACTGCTAGGTGGTGCAGCACTAGTATTGTTTTCAAGCGTCTTTTACTTTACACATAAACAAACAGAAGATCAAAAAGCGATGTTGAATGAAAACGTAGAGCAAACGATCAAAGCCGAAGAAAAACAAGTGCTTCTCGATGTACCTCTTGAGAACCAATTCGATGAACCTGCACTAGAGAATGGCTGTGAAGTTACTGCCTTGTCGATGTTGCTGCGCTTCTATGGCTACGAAACCACCAAAAATCAATTAGCCGAACAATTAAATTATGTCCCCGTTTTCAATGCTGATGGAACTCATGGCGATCCAAATGAAGGGTTCGTTGGTGAAATTTGGGGTGGTGACTGGGCAATGGGTGTCTATGTTCCGCCAATCGCTACGTTAGCTCAAGAAATCGTGCAAACCGATTATCATACCGAACCGCAAACGGATGCAAACTTAACTGATATCAAAACTGCTTTAAAAGAAGAAAAACCTGTTTGGGCTTCTGTCACGATCGATTTTCAAGTGCCGACAGAAAATGATTTCATGACTTGGACAACTACAAACGGTGAAGTACAAGTCACACCATTAGTCCATGCGTGTGTCGTGACCGGATTTGATGAGCAGTCGATCTATGTAAACGATCCTTATGGCATAAAAAATCGTGCGGTACCGATCGCTGACTTTGAACAAGTATTTACTGCCATGGGTGGCCAAATGCTTACTTTAGAAAAGAACTAGTAATTCCTAGAAAAATAGCTTATACTCAAGCTAACAACGCATGGAAGGAGCAAGATGCTGTGGAACGATTTATTCATAAAAAGGCTGATCCAAATGAAATTCCTATCATTTTCGTCCGTGATACTGCTGGTAATATCCAAAAAAAAGTATCAGTCAATGAATGGACGAACCGATACAGCCCTGCTTCCCTCGATTTACTGGAAATCAAACTTTATCGACAAGCATTGGCTTATTATTCTGAGCAAGACTACGAGAAAGCTATTGATTTGTTGAAATTTTTGATCATTCAAACTGGCTATACTCATTTTGAGTATATCGAACGTCTAGCTACCATTTATCGTAAAATCTATGCAGAAGCACTTGAGTATCAGTTGCTTTCTTCTGTCTTGGCATCCGCAGAAATCATCGGCTTGCCTACTGGATTGATCAAAAAACTCGAACGGCGGATCGATCAATTGAAACTGAGTATGACAAAAAACTAAAATAAGCCTAAGAACGAAAGATTAAGTCATTAATCGATCATTCTTAGGCTTATTTTTTTATTCCAATATTTAGTTTACATAATAAAAATAAAATCAACCAATTATAGCTAATGCTTCTTTAGGTACTTCTTCTTTCGCAACTTCCTCATATGTTTCAACATGTGCGCCCTTATTCGTTAATTTTAAGTAACGGTTTTCTTTTAAAACAGATAACCCGTTAAACTCTATCTCGCGCTCATTGCCATTTTCATCAACTGCTTTTTGGATATATTTTGCTGTACCATACGAATTGACTTCATCTGGCTGTTTTGTTTTGACATACACTTCTCCTTTTGTGACCAAGGGATTCAATTGGTCAATAACTGCTGGCAATTCTCCACTAGCACCTTGCGTATAAAACTTTAAGCCAAATAACGCCAAGCCACTGAATACAACGAAACATACTAATACTTTGATTACTTTCATTTTCCTACCTCCTCTTTACTCTTTGAGTATAGCCTGTAGAAAAATCACATTCATCCGTCTGTAGATCGAGTTTTTTATCAGACTTTAGCACAGAAGTTATTTTTACAAAATTTCATAGATTTTTGCTATTATAATAGGAAAGAAAGGATGTGTTTCATTATGAATAAAGAAGAAATACTTCAGAAAATCAAAGATCTGGTCCAAAGTGGCAATTTCACTGAAGCCAAAACATTTTTCGAAGAGCATAAAGAACAACTAGGTCCTTACAAAGAAAAAGCCCAAGAATTTCTCCAAGGTGTCGATTTTCAAGGAATAACGGATAAATTAAAAAATCTGTTCAAATGAAAAAGCCTCTTTTCATAGGGTAGTTCGAGCCAGAATATCACATTTAGAAACAAAAGATCCCCGACAATCAACGATTGTCGGGGATCTTTTTAAGGTTCTGGCGACTCTAAAACATCATGGAAATTTACAAAAGCCACACTTCTATCAAAACCTGCTTTTAGTACAATCTTGTCGGATCATAGTGATACGTCACATTGCCATTCAATTCGGCCTTTCCAACAATAAACTTGCGATTCTCAATTTTTAACCATGCTTCGCGAAAAGCCATGACTTCCTCACGTTTGACCTCTATTTTTTGGATTTTTCCATCCATCAACTCTTGGATCATTTGTTCATAGGGATTCATCTTTGATTGCCTCCAGCTTATTTCAATAATCAGTGAATATCGGTGCATGTATTTCTTTCGTATCTAAATCTTTCCGCACATTCACTTTCGTGTAAATTACCTTTTCCACTGGAATACTATAGTAACTCTCTTCCCCATCATTAAATTGATGGAAATCTGTTTTTGATAAAATACCGTCGATTTTATTCATTAAAACTCGCGGTTCCACACTATTACTTACGATATAATAGCAAATACGGATATCGTTTTCTAAATGTAGATCAACTTCTAAAACAACTTGGTCCATGAAACATTACACCCTTTCTTTAAAAGAATTATAACAATAAGTACGTTCAGAATCAAAAAAACAACTTTTTTGTTGAAATCAAGAAATTTTATGACATCTCCCCTTGTGCATGTACATACAAAGTGTTATTTTTAATTAGGTATTTCATTTTTCTTGGAGGCGTATATTGTATGGACACTGTGGGACAATTGGTTTTTTATGTTCCTTTTTTTCTTATGACAACTTTAGCAATCTACTACACAAAATGGACGAAACGTAAATTTTCCGTCTTGGTTACTCTTCTTCCTGTCGCTTATTTCTCCTACAGGATCTTTTCCTTTCGCCATTGGGAATCGACCCCCAAATTACTCTCTCATGAACTTGGGTTGATCATCTCATTAACGATATTGATTTTATGGATCTATTATCTCTATAAACATCCATAGTTAGCACTACAACTCTTTACGATCAAAAAGCCACGTTGAAAATAAACAACGCAGCTTTTCGAGAATCGTAGTCTATTTTACAACTAACACATTGCAAGGCGCATGTGTCACTACATAAGAAGCCGTTGATCCTACCAAAGCTTGTTCGATCGAGCCTTTACCAGTCGCCCCCATCACGATCAAATCAATCGACTCCTGTTTCGGTAATACTGTGGCGATCAAGGTTCTTGGATCACCCGTTTCCACGATTGCATGGATCGTTTCGATTCCAAATTCTTTTGCATCATTGATCCTCTTCAGTAGTTCTACTTCTGTTTTTTGCTTTTCTTCCGCATAGATTTTCGAGAAAGCATACGCACTGTGTGTCAATTCGATTTTGTTGATAATTGAAACGATCAATAATTCTGATTGATTGTCTCTAGCTAATTCTAATGCTTCGGTAAATGCCTTCTCTGCTTTTTCTGAACCATCAATTGCCACCATTATTTTTTCATACATATTTGTCATCCATACCATCTCCTTGTTTCTTCTATTGTATCATTTTGATCGATTTTTATAAAAATTTCACTTTTTTCCCGACTAATCAAAATTTATTTTGTCTATTTTCTACTTTTTTGTTTTGCATTTTTCTAATAAAAAACAAATGTCAAAAACGCATGAATATCCTTTTATGATGTTTTTCTAATTAAAACGCACATTATTTAAACATATCATTGTTACAAAAAAGGAGCATTTGTCACAAACTGTCACGTATCTTTCACCTATGAAATATAATCCCATGGTAAAGTATTACTCGTTAGCGAAAAGAGCTAATCAAATAACTTTTTAAAATACGAAGGAGATCTTTCATGAAATCACTTAAAACAATTCTTTTTGGAACAACTTTGGCTGCCGGCGCTGCATTATTTATGGGTACTTCTGCACACGCAGACGAAGCCTACACTGTTCAATCAGGTGATACTTTATCAACGATTTCTCAAAAATACGTTGGTGACAACTCCTTGATCCAAACAATTGCCGAAGCGAACTCAATCTCAAACATTCACCTGATCTTTTCAGGTCAAGAACTAACTATTCCTACTGGTGAGCAAGCAGCTGCTCCTGTCGCTACTCAAGCGCCTGTAGAACCTGTACAACAAACAGCTCCAGTTGTGGAAACACCTGTAGTTGAACAAGCTCCTGTAGTAGAACAAGCGCCAGTTGTGGAACAAGCTCCTGCTACTGAAGTGGCTGTTTCAACTGGCACAAGCGATGCCAAAGAATGGATCGCACAAAAAGAATCTAGCGGTTCTTACACAGCAACAAACGGACGCTATATCGGCCGTTATCAATTAGACTCTTCTTACTTGAACGGTGACTACTCTGCTACCAATCAAGAAAGAGTAGCAGAACAATATGTTGCCTCTCGTTATGGCTCTTGGGATGCTGCAAAAGCTTTCTGGTTAGCTAACGGTTGGTACTAAAAAGAGCGATTTTGAAAAAATGGGAATCTTATTGATTCCTATTTTTTCGTTCTTATTTCGCATTAGTTCCCTTTTGTTTTTGCTTCTGCCTTTGACTTTGCTTGATTTTTTTGATCGCCCAATCATAATGACTCGATGTAGCCGAAACAAAATAACCGCCAAGCGTCGTATTCCCTACCCAAGAATACTGTTTTTTTTGGAACAGCTGATCGTCATCAAAGTTTTTCGCCAGTAACATCACTTCTTCATGACTTTCATTTAACCAGTCTGTTGCTTGCTGCAACGTAGTAGACTGGTGTTTTTTTGTAAAGGCACGATTCATCTCAGCTGTCGTTCGCCAATTATACGGCTCCGGCAAAAAAGGCACCGCTTCTCCCATTTGATTATCAGTCACCCACTTTAATAGCAAACAATGCCACTCGTATAAATGGATCAACACGTCTTTGATCGTTTGATCCCTTCGCCAATGTGCTTCTTTTTTCTTTTCAAGAAATACTTCCTCAAAATCAAATGTCGCTTCTCTTTGTTCCTCAGGTATTGAGTCGATCAACTGCTTTAACTTCTCATAATTTTCAGCTGCGAGTATCAATAATTCCTCTTTTGACTTTGGTCTCATATTCTTCTCCTTATTCAAAATACATGTGTTTTAAATCGTTTCCAATCCAACTATAATTCTAGTATGCCTGATTTCTAAAAAAAAGACGAGCAATATCCTAGAATGAATGTTCATTCTTCGATATTACTCGTCTTCACTGACTTGTTTCAATGTTACCCATGTCGCTTTGTGACAGCGATCCACACTTCACTATACGCTTCCCCTTGATCAAGCCATTTGGTAAATGAGATTTCAGGTGCCTCGACCAACTCGTACCCAGAGTTCGGTAGCCACTCTGAAAAAATATTCGCCATCGTCGTTTGTAAGACTTCTGGAAAACTTCCTTGATTGGGAAAAATCGCCCAAGTATGTCCAGGAATGATTCGTTGCTCTAACCCTTTACATTCGTCGAGTTTTGATGTCAAGAAACCGATCATATGCGTCAAAGCGCCCTTTTCTTCCAAGCGTCCTTCATCAAATTGAAAAGAGGCATTTACCACTTGATTAGGTGCAAGATCACCTAACCTATGCATTTCCTCTTTTTGTTCCTCTGTGATCGCTTTTGCTAATTCGACGATTGATGAATTGACTCCCACAAATTGGATCGGTACCCGCTTTGATACACCGACAATTGCAAAGGTTCCTTTTTCTTCGATTCGATAATCCATTGAATTTCCCCCTTTGATTTCTAAGTGAAAGGTGAGTTTAGGATAAGATTTGCAAACCCCTGATTTTTTTACCTCTGAAGGCAAATAACCTGACCAGTCGCGAAACGCTCTAGAAAAACCTTCTAACGTTTGATATCCATACGCAAAGGCCGTCACTGTCGCACTTGCGCCGTTGACAAGATCTACATTGGCACAAGCCAGTCGCCGATTCTTGATATATTCAGATAAAGTGATTCCTGCAACAAACGAGAAAGTCCGCTTCAAATGATACTCCGAGATTCCTGATTGTTTGGCCACATCGCTTAATTGGATGTCACTTGTCAAACGTTCTTCGATATAATCGATCAGCCGGTTCAGCTCTTTCATCCTCCCACCTCACAACTTAGTCTATCGCGTCCATTCAATGCTCACTTGATTTTTCTTAGACCAATATTATCAATACATATTTTTCTACGCTTAGTTAGCGATATTCTTGATTTTATCTTTGATGATTTCGCGAGTTTTTCTAAATTCAGCAATAATTTCTTCTTCTGTCCCAGTAGCTTTTGCTGGATCTTCTAAATCCCAATGTTCATGACGAATATGAGCAGGAATCACTGGACATTTATCCAACGCATCTCCGCACAGAGTGATGATCAAGTCGGCATGATTAAAATAATCTGAGTCAATCAAGTCTGACGTTTGACTCGTGATGTCGATGCCATCTTCTGCCATCACTTTTACGGCACGTGGATTCAACCCATGTGTTTCCACTCCAGCACTGCGAACGTCAAATCGATCCTCCAGATATGCATGACCATACCCTTCAGCGATCTGACTTCTGCATGAATTACCGGTACATAAAAAATAAACTTTCTTCTTTTCTACACTTGTTGATTTCTCCAAAACCATTCCTCCAATCCAAATTTCCTTTCCGGATTAAGTGTATGATATCATAAATTCAAGGGATCGGTAGTTCATTCAAAAAAAACGTATGATTTTTAATAAACCAATGATCAGCTATTTACATAATAAATAACCAATAAATACAGATAAAACAGCATTTTAAAGCATGTCAAAGACTTTTTACATGCTAAATCTGGCAATGACAAAAACCTTTGATCGTCGATTTTGATTTCTTCGATCACACTGAGATAAGAAGGAGCGGATACTATGGACTTGAGTCATCAAATAAAAAAATATCGTAAACAGCTAGCTTTATCCCAAGAAGAATTAGCCGAAAAATTATTTGTTTCAAGACAAACGATTTCAAACTGGGAGAATGAACGCAGCTATCCCGATATTCATAATTTATTGTTACTGAGTGTCCTGTTTGACGTTTCTTAGGATCAATTAGTCAAAGGAGATGTGGAAAAGATGAAAGAAAATAGGACACTTCTGGAAATAAACAAATATAATAAAGTCATGCTCGTATCAATGCTCCTTGCTTTGATTTCAATTGGGCCATCTTTATTTTTACCTGATAATTGGCGATTAGCTCTTCCCTTGATCTTTGGGATCGCCAGCATGTACGGCGCAATAAAAGTCGAGGGACTCAAAAAACAAGAGAATATCAAAACCTACAAAGAAATCGTTGCATTCATGGAAAACAAAGAAGTAGAACCTCTACGTAAACAAAGAAACAAGGTCAAAAATCGGATCGAAAAGTTAGGGATCGTCATTTTGTTTGGACTCATTTGTGGAGTGATCGCATTGCTCGCAAGTCTTCCGTTTATGCTTCTTGATCGCTAGTAATTCAATAGAAAAAACAAGATCACCCTTCAAGGATTGATCTTGTTTTTTTACAGCTAGGTGTTAGTAGACTGCCCATGATTTGTACTCATTGAATCTGTCTGTTTCTTTCCCAGACCATGAGATACTCTTTTTCATTCGTCGCTTCATCTATTTGTTCATCCACTTTTCTAAAGCCATTTTTATAGTAGAAGCGGATCGCCCGTTTATTCTTACGATAAACATGTAAGGTCATCCGTTCTTTTTCTTTTTTGACTGTGTCAATCAAATTTTGCCCGATTTTTTTATTTTGAAACATTGCTTCCACAAAAATACCAGCTAAATAAGATTCGTCCACGATTCCCATAAAACCAACAATCTGACTATTCATTTCACAATAATAAATTTCTGCTTTTGGCAATTCTTTTTTCAACAACGCTTTTTTCTCATACCAATATGTCGCATCAATAAAATCATGTGTCCTGATATTGGTCGTTAACCAAATAGCTAGTAGTCGGTCCATTGTCTCTTGGTCTAGTTCCTTCAATTTTTTAATCATTCCATTACTCCTGAAAATTTATAGTTATTCTTCATACCTCTTCAAACGCTCATTTAGATTCCCCGCATGGAGTTCAAATAAATGGTCATCATCATCGTAAAAATAGATGGATGTCCCTTCTCCTGATACACGAGAACGTCCTTCTTCAATTTTGAGGTCAAGAAGACGAAGTTTTTCTTTATATAATGGAATTTGTTCCGGAGTGATTTCAAAAGCAACATGATTGTAAGTTTTGGGAAGCTTTGTCTGCTTATCTTCCATCAATGCCACCCACAGATCACCGATCAATAAGAATGTTTCTGGAAATAAGGAGTATTGTTTCTCCTTGCTTGAATACACTTCTTTTGCATCAAAAATCTCCGTAAAGACTTCTGTCGAACGTTTAAGATCACGAACGACAAACGTCATGTGCGAAACTTTCATCTTCGTCTCCTTTTTAGTTAAGACTTTTTAGCATTACCAAACACGGATTCCACTCATCCCATAACGTTGGGAATACTTCTAGCTCAACAAAACCCATCCTTCGATAGAATCCAATCGTCTGATCATAGATCGCGTAATGCCCTTCGGCGACTGTTTTCACTTGTAAAAATAGGTAATGTTCTCTTGCATACGATTCTAGCTCTCCTAGTAATCGCTTACCTAACCCTCGATGATGATAGGCTTTTTTGATTCCCATACAATAGATCTCACCGGTGGCTTTACTTGTTTCTTTTAAACTGATGAACCCTATTGGCTCGCTAGCTTCTTGTAAGACCCACAATGGATACTTTTGGCATTCCTCAACATATTCTTGTGTCGAATCTGGCAAGCCAAACCACTCTGGCAAATCATTCAAGATTTCTTGGACGATTTTTTTCTTTTCTATTGCTTCTTCTACTAAATCAATATGCATTGGTTTCCTCACTTTTCGGCAAATATCGATCAACAAGTTGGAAACGTTCAAAGACGATTTTCGTTTCTTCATTGAGCAATAGTCCATGTTCTTCATAATAAGGTTTGAAATAGTTGTAATGTCCCTTTTGCCAATACGCAAGAGATAAGTCGCCTTCACCTTCCGCAGCTGCCTGTTCTTCGGTGATTTCTTTCCAAGGGAGGATCAACACTTCGACAGTCTGGATAATACCAATCGGTACATCAGAGCCATTCACAACCACGGAGTAGTCGCCAACTTTAGGTAAAGGTTCGTGATCCATTTGGTAAAGCGCATATCCCGAACTTGTCCCAGTTTTCTTTCCTTCTAACACCAAATCTGCTAATTCATCTGCGTGTTCTTTCGTATTTCCAAAAGCAAAAATTTCATATAATGACGCTTGTGGCACATTTTTTTTTGAGCAAAAGCTTTCCCAATATCCTTGTGCTTCTAGGTTCAATCTGTCACCAACTTTCTGATTGATAGTAAATCAAGTGTACCAAAAATAGGAAGACTAAGCCATTCACACTCAATTTTTACAACTCCTACAGTCAAATCTATAGTTGCTCACCAGCTTCATTTCTTAAATACAAGAAATAAAAAAACTAGACTCACTTTTTGAGAGAATCTAGTTTTGGTTTCAGGATTTAATGGAAGATTAGACCTCCACTTTGTTACAATAAATGCAAACAAAGAAAAGGAGAAAATCCATGGAACTTTATTTCAAAGAATTTTTACTGATCACGCAAAAATTAAACAAGCAACAGATCACTCCGCTACTACTAGGTTCATTAGGCTTGTCTTACTTAACAGATATCGACTGGCAACCAAGAGACATTGACATCCATGTTCCTGGCGATCCCCGTGGTTGGGAAGCACCCGATGAAGATCGCTTGCACAATTGGCAAAGCATCGTAAAAATCATGGAAACGTTGAATTACCAACTAGTTGATTTACACGAACATGAATTTGCTAAAGATTCTTATACCATCCAATTTGGCAGCATGGACAGTCTTCTCGCCTTTGCAGGTATTCCACTTAATGAACTCTCTCTAATCAGGATCGACGACTGTTCCTTTTACTTACCTACAGCGGAACAATATTTAAAAATCTATCAACGTTCCGCTAAAGATAGTTACCGTGCAGATAAAAATAATCATAAGGATCTAGCAAAGATCGAGTATTTAGAAAAGTACTTAGATGGGAATACGTAATAAGTGATTTTAAATGATTGAGTTACTTTTACTTATAATCAAAATATTTAATTAAACATTGCATCAAGTCTATTCATTGAATAAAAGACTCTCTTATCAATTTTTTAATTGATCGCTAAGAGAGTCTAAGATCCTATTTCTTATTTATTTTTATATCGATAAACAAACAAGCTATATGTACTCAAAAAAATTCGTCTAGAAGAGAGAAGCTATCATAAAAAATGATGTACTCTTAATTAATTTCTACGTATTTATTTATCAATCAAATGAGTTAGGCATTGAAAGCACCATCAACTGCAACTCTTGTCCAATTTGTGATATAAATGTTTCTCCAATTTCACGAAATCCAAATTGTTTATATAAATCCATTATCTTAGGAATACAAATACTATCAAGTATTATTAATTTTCCACCAATTGATCTTCTAGCATCGTCAACAATAAGTAAAGCTTCTTCAATGATTTTTACTCCTGAAAATTCTTTAGAAAAATAATCATTCTTTGCGACATGAGCAATTAGATAAGAGGGTGCAACACCTACCTTACTCGGCGATTTCCCGTTAAATACTAATTTCTTTTTCTCTTTTATTTCAAGCTTGCTAATATCTAAATCTTTGATTGCTAACGTAAAAAAACCTAAGAGATGTTCTTGTGTTTCGTCTTTAAAAATCAAGTACGTCCTTGTCGCATGATAAAGCTCTTTTTGTATGGCATCATGTTTTAAAAATTCAGTCATTTCTGAATTGTTTCCACAAAAAAAGAAGATTCTACAAAGTTCGAAAAGCGTTCTCTTACCTTCTTTCTAAGAGCTTTATTTCCAATCTCAATTTCCTCTTCTTTAATTACTTCAACCAGCATTTTGATCTGTTTACTTAATGAAATCACAGTATAGTCCATATTATTTTTTTCTCATCCAATTAGGTACTTGATCCTTGTTACTAATACGATCACTAGATTTCTTTTCTAATAAGTCATAGAATTTTTTTGTAGGATGCGTATTTTCAATAATTTTGACATCTTCATTAGATAAAATAATTGGACGTTCTAAACTTATGTTTGCCATAAATACCGACTCCTTATTATTATTAACTACATGATATATTATATCATTTCATCTCAGTGATTTAAATGCGTTACGCACAAAGTACACACGTTATACCTAGCAATACTCAAAATTTATGATTACTGATTATTCTATTGATTCAATATTTTTGCAATTTCCAAACTCTTCTTCATAAAATTCACTCATGTAAAATGATTAAATTTATCGTTGTATTTACACAATCTACTTGGAATAAAATTTTTGCCAACAAAAAAACCCCTTTATTAACTTTTCCTAAAAGTTAATAAAAGAGTTCAGCGTTTATTTTATCATTAGTTGTTTCTAACGAATCCCAAGCGCAATCCGTGCATAACGACTCATTTTGTCGGTCGTCCATGCGGGATACCACACTAATTTGACTTCTGCTTTTGACACTTCTGGTACTTCTTTTAGTGCATCATGGATCGATTCAGTCAAGATATCAGCTAACGGACAGCCCATCGTTGTCAAAGTCATTTTAACGACGGTTTCTCCATTTTCAGGGTCAAATTCGATTTCATAGATCAAACCTAGGTTCACGATATCGATTCCTAGTTCTGGGTCAATCACCATTTCTAACGCGGTGAGAATTCGCTCTTTGATTTCATCTACTTCTTCAGCAGACCATTTTTGTTCACTCATTCTTCGGATTCTCCTTCTCACAATTTTTGTTTATCATACCTTTTTTTAAGGGGGTTGTAAATATTCATTTGGCTAGCAAGGTCTGGACAGTAGTGTTTCACCTCAAGAACTATGATAACAGCTACGCAAATTGTTTTTCAAATTTTTTTATAGATCATCTTAGTTCCGAAGAAGTTACTTCTATTTCCACCAGTTATTCGATTCAAAAGCGACAAACAAGGTTGTAGATTTGTTTATCTATCACTTTTTTATTTGCTTTTTGCCTTTTTAGATGCATGTTTGATTTCAGGAAGAACCCCTGTTGAACGATACATTTTTTGTTCGTTCTCATTGGCAAAGCGACCAAAAACGGAATGCGTTGGTAAAATATTGATGAACGCATCTTCGTCGATCTCATGGACGATTTGATCAAGATCATACATTTCGTAACGTGTGATGACCATCATGATCATTTTTCCTTCACGCTTTGAATATCCGCCAACTGAAGGTAAGAGAGTCATCCCACGAACCATGCGTTGTGCAATTTCAGCAGTCACTTCTTCTGGTCTCACTGTGACGATCATGGCGGTCACTTTTTGGTGACTCGTATGGATCGCATCGATGACTTGGGTCATTGCATAGATCGAGATGATCGTATACAAAGCACTTTCCCAATTAAAGAGGAAGCCAGCTGCTACGACGATAATGCCATTTAAAATCAGCATATAGTTTCCTACGGTTTTCCCTGTCGTTTGAGAAAGAACCAATGAAATGATGTCCATTCCACCAGTCGTAAAACCCATTTTTAGAGAAATACCGACGCCGACGCCAAGTAAAACACCACCGACTAATGCATTCATCAGTATATTATCTGTTACCTGTCCTGTCGGTAAAACTGTCGTCATGACTGACACACAAACAACGTTGATGAAACTAAGTACAGTTGCGCGTTTTCCGACTTTTAAAAAGCCTAGTATAAATACAGGAATATTCAATAGAAAAATAAACGTTCCAGTATCGACATCTATATGGACCCATTCAGATAATAGTGAAGCAATGATTTGGGCGATCCCGTTCATTCCTGCAGAAAAGACGTTGGCTGGAATCAAAAAATAATTCAATGCCACCGCTGCAGACAAACCGGTCATCAAGATAACCACTATTTTCTTAAGATTTTCGTTTCTTTGATAGACAGTCATGAATCTGCTCACAAGCACCTCTCCTTTTCAAGTTTATTCCAAATGTAAGAATAACAGTTTCTTCCAGAAAATAAAATAGCGACTACTTAAATGAGAAGAATTTTAGTAAAGATGTCACAAAAAAAATAAGCCTATGCTACAATAAAAGAAAACCGAATGAACGAGGAGGACATTATGGCAAAAGATGCAAGTTTTGATATCATTTCAGAAGTATCTGTTGAAGAAGTAAAAAATGCAATCCAACAAACCACAAAAGAATTAACTAACCGTTTCGATTTCAAAGATTCAACGGTTGAGATCAAGTTAGAGAATACAAATAAACTAGTTGTTCTAAGTGACGATGAATTTAAAATCGAACAAATCAAAGATGTTTTGTTTGGAAAATTGAATAAACGCAATGTGCCAATCAAAAATATCCACTTTTCTGAGACGGAACACGCTTTAGGTGGTAAAGCGCGCCAATCTGCTGATCTAGTCAATGGGATCGACCGAGATAATGGTAAGAAGATCACGACAGCGATCAAAAATGAAAAACTAAAAGTGAAAACACAGATCCAAGAAGACCAGATCCGAGTAACTGGTAAAAATCGTGATGACCTCCAAGCAGTGATCGCACTTTTAAGAAAACTAGACTTGCCGATCGAATTGCAATTTACGAATTATCGTTAAGTAATGAATAACTTTTGACTTTCTGTCATAAAAAAGGACAAGCATTATGCTTCGTCCTTTTTTAGTGGTCTTGCCAAAACTGACGGATAGTTTGTGATAACGCTTCAACTGTCCGAACTTCTTTTGCTTGATGCCAATGTGGCGGGAACAGTTTGCGGTAATTCGATGAGGAAAAGCGCTGATCGGCTAAAAGCACAATGCCTTGATCCTCCATATCTCTGATCACTCGCCCAGCTGCTTGCAATACTTTATTCATTCCTGGTAACTGGTAAGCATAAGCAAAACCTAGCTGTTCTTTTTCATCATAGTAAGATTTGATCAACTCTTGTTCATGATTCATCTGGGGCAAACCGACACCAACGATCATACTACCAATCAAGCGTGAGCCACGTAGATCGATTCCTTCTGAAAAGATTCCGCCAAGTACACAAAAGCCTACTAATGTTTCTTGCGGTTCGACTATAAATTCTGCTAAGAAATCTTCTCGTTCTTGCTCATTCAACTTGGTTCCTTGGATAAGTGTTCGAGTCGAAGGGTAAGTTTCTTTAAAAGCTTCTGCAACTTGATCCAAATACTGATAGGAAGGAAAGAAAATCATATAGTTACCCGTCTTCCCTTCAATGAAACGTTGAATCGTTTCTACTAGACGTGGCATACTCTGCTCTCTTTTGCGATAAGTGGTTTCAAGATAACTTGCTATAAGTACTTGTTGATTCTCAATTGGGAATGGACTAGGTAAGCGATACGCTAAACTCTCTTTGCCTCCTAGTGTTTCTTGATAATAAGAAAGTGGTGAAAAACTCGCAGAAAACAAAAGACTACTCCGCCCTTTATTCAGCGATTGTTCTAAAAATAAACTAGGATCGATACAAAATTGCTTCACGATCAAATCATGATAACTTTTCTCTACAGTCGTTTCATAATGATCGTCATAGAATTCACTGATTTTTAAAAAATGATTCAAGTCAAAATAAAATCCTAAAATTTGCTCTTGCATCGGATGCTCAGGATATTCAGCCAACCATTCTTGAATGAACTCACCGAGTTGAAACCCTGCGTTGATCAATGTATCCGCTGGGGCTTTTTGATGATGGTAATTCCACCCTTCTTCAAGGGCAATTTCTTGGATCTGATCAAAAGCTTTTAAAAGACGATTCCATCGACGACGTAGTTTTTTAAATTCCTTCGGGATCTCTCCATAGAGCTTACGCGCTTTGCCATAAGATAATTCAGCAGAATACATCTCTCTTGAACGGTTGACTAAATTGTGTGCTTCATCGATCAAGAAAAGATGACCTTCATTTTTCTCTTCTTCAAAAAATCGTCTCAAATAAACCGTTGGGTCGAAAAGATAGTTGTAATCTCCGATGATCACGTCACACCATAAGCTGACATCTAAAGAGAGCTCGAATGGACATAATGTATGTTTCTTCGCATATTTCTCAATCACCTCACGAGTGATCTGGTTTTCGTGGTTCAATAAATCCCATAGCCCCTCATTGATTCGATTATAATAGCCATTTGCATAAGGGCATTGGTCAGGGTTACACGTCGTTTCATCTAAGAAACAAATCTTGTCTTTCGCTGTCAAGGTCACACTTTTTGTTTCAGCCCCGACATCTTTCAACGCTTCTAACGCATCCTCAGCCACCTGTCTTGTAATGGTTTTCGCGGTTAAGTAAAAAATACGTTCTCCTTCATCTTCTCCGATCGCCTTTAAGGCTGGGAATAATGTCGAGATCGTTTTGCCAGTACCAGTGGGGGCTTCCGCGAACAGTTTTTGTTTTGTCCGGATCGTTTTATACGCTGCGACTGCCAGTTCTCTTTGTCCTTTACGATACTCTTCGTATGGAAACTTTAGCGCCATCAATGAAGCATTACGTACTGTACGCCAATTTTCCTGAAAAATCAGCCACTCTTGGTAATCTTCAGTCAGTTTTTTAAAAAACAGTTCTAATTGTTCTCTTGTCTGGTGTTCAACTTTTCGTGTGATCACTTCTTCTGTGGTTTGATAATAGGTTAGCTGGAGGTTGATCTCCTCTAAGTTGTTTTCCTGGCTATAAATATAGGCATATACTCTTGCTTGATGAAAAAACAATTCGACTTGTTCGGGTTCTAAATCTTCAAAGCGTGGTTCCGACGTTTTGATTTCGTCGATATAGTACACATCATTTTTTTTGAAGATACCATCTGCTCGTCCTTCAACGACCAGTTCATAGGAATCAAGCTGTACACTAGTTTGTAAAAACACTTCTTTTTGATACTCTTCGCCTGCTTCTTTTTGGAGCTTGCGGTGGATTTTTGCACCTTCTAAGGCGGTATGATTACTTTTCTTTCGATTATCGATACTCCCGCGACGCAAGATGAACTCGACTAAATGACGGACGGAGATTTTAGATTTTTTCACCATGGTCGCCTCCTTCTTGTACTAGAGTACCGCAAAATAGACTGTTTCGCAAAAAACAAAAACACCCTGCTCGGATAAGCAGGGATATAGGATATAGAATTTGGATTTTTGGATACACTCAATGTAACAAGACTAAATGAAAAAACAATGAAAATTTTCTATTCTTCCGTTTAAAATTTTTAAACACTTTTCATATAATCTGACAATTCAGATAACTACCGTTATAAAAGTAGACACTTTTGTTTCTGATCTCTATTTGCGTTATACTTATATCGAACGATAGAAGAAAGAAATTTTTAAAAGTTGGAGGTTTCCTTTTATGCACGTTTTACAATTGAAAACTGGAACAATCGAGGAAAACTGTTACCTTGTCTACAATGACGAAGCGCTTCTGATCATCGATCCAGGAGCTGACGCTGAAATGATCCAAGAACAAATCAAGAAGACCCAGCAACAACCCGTCGCTATCTTATTGACGCATACCCATTACGACCACATTGGCGCTGTCGAAGCATTGAGAAATACCTATGACATCCCTGTTTATGTCAGTCCATTAGAACAAGAATGGCTTGGAGATCCAATCTTGAACCTCTCAGGACTTGGTCGCCATGATGATATGGATAATATCATTGTTTCTCCCGCGGAATATGAATTTGAAATGAAACAATACCGTCTCGGCAACATGTCATTTGAGGTCGTTCCAACACCTGGTCATTCAGCCGGTAGTGTTAGCTTTATTTTCGATGACTTCGTGATATCTGGAGACGCACTCTTTAAAGGGAGTATCGGTCGCACCGATCTCTACACCGGTAATTTAGAGCAATTACTCTATAGCATCACGACACAACTTTTTGTTCTACCAAATGAATTTGTGGTCTATCCTGGCCATGGAGAACCAACAACGATTGAACACGAGAAGAAAACAAACCCATTTTTTAACGCTTAATCAAACTTAGGAGGTCGTTCAACATGAGTGAAACAACCCTGTATATCGTCCGTCATGGTAAAACAATGTTCAATACGATTGAACGTGTGCAAGGCTGGTGTGACACACCATTGACGAAACAAGGACAAGAAGGTATCCATTTTTTAGGTAAAGGTCTAAAAGATATTGATTTTTCTTACGCCTATTCAAGCGACAGTGGCCGAGCAATCGAAACGGCACGGATCGTTTTGAGCGAACATACGAAAGGGAAAGAAATTCCTTACTTCATTGATAAACGGATTCGTGAGTGGTGCTTTGGTTCGCTAGAAGGTGGCTACGATATGGAGATGTGGGGTGTCATTCCTCGCGTATTGAACTTTCAAACGTACGATGAGATGTTCACCACAGATGTCACCTTTGAACAAATCGCTGATGCCATCTATGAAACGGATACTGCGGGTTGGGCGCAACCTTATGCAGAATTAAAAGAACGTGTTTGGTCAGGTTTTGAAGATATCGCCCATCAGTGTGAGAAGAACAATGGTGGCAATGTTTTAGTCGTCTCCCACGGGTTGACGATTGCCTTCCTTCTTAGCTTGATCGATCCTTCTCAACCAGTTCGTGCTGGCTTGTTGAATGGTAGTGTCACAAAAGTAACCTATAAAAATGGTCGTTTTTCAATTGAAAGTGTCAATGACACAAGCTATATCGAACAAGGAAAGCAACAAACAAGAGAATCCTTTATGTGATGACTCGTTGAATAAGTACATTGAAGTCTTTTGATTTCAATGTACTTTTTTTGAACTCCTTTATTTTTGTTTTAATCTCAAAGAAACAATTTGGCTTTGGAAACAAAGAACGGTATACTAAATGTTGTATTTTAATTGGGAAGGAAGGAATTTATGTTTTTTGCAAATATCATAAAAGCAGCGATTCTCGGAATCATTGAAGGAATCACAGAATGGCTGCCAATCAGTAGTACAGGACATTTGATCTTAGCAGATGAATTCATCAAGCTTGATGCGAGTTCGCAATTCATGTCGATGTTCAATGTCGTGATCCAATTAGGAGCGATCTTAGCCGTCGTTGTTTTGTATTTCCACAAGTTGAACCCTTTTGCGCCAAGTAAATCCTCGATCGAGAAAAAAGATACATGGGTTTTATGGTCAAAAGTACTTGTTGCTTGTGTTCCAGCAGCTATTATTGGTTTATTATTGGACGATTGGTTAGATGCCCATTTCTATAAATTTTTACCAGTAGCGATCGCCTTGATCGTTTATGGTATCGGCTTTATCATCGTCGAAAAACGAAACAAAAATAAAACACCTCGTTGGTCGAATCTGAACGATTTGACTTTCCAAGCAGCGATCTTGATCGGCGCTTTTCAAGTCTTAGCGTTGATACCTGGGACTTCTCGTTCTGGGGCTACGATCCTAGGGGCAATCCTTATCGGTGCTTCTCGCTTCGTTGCAACTGAGTTCTCATTTTTCCTTGGTATTCCAGTGATGTTTGGTGCCAGTGGATTAAAGATCGTGAAATACCTTGCTGATGGCAACAGCTTCCAAATGGAAGAAACAGTTATTCTTTTAGTAGGTACTGTCGTTTCATTTATTGTTTCGATTTTTGCGATCAAGTTCCTGATCAACTACTTGAAACGTAATGACTTTACTGTTTTTGGTTGGTATCGTATCATTTTAGGGATCATCTTGATCGGTTACTGGTTTATCGCCATGTAATGACTCTATATATCCATCGCTGACCAGCTAAATGATTGGTAGGCACAACAGATATCAGCTTAATCAAAACAAAATAGTAGTAAGCTCACGCACCCTTGAGCTTACTACTATTTTTTATTTTATATACTTCTTTGGTCTAAAACAAATGATCCTCATACAACAACTTTTCGATTTTTTCATTTTTCACTAACAATATCTGCTCGAAATTCTTTCGTAAGAAATAGCGATCATGAGTGACTGCTAAAATGGTACCGGTAAATGTAGACAATAATTCTTCGATTTCTTCTCTTACATAGATGTCCAAGTGATTGGTCGGTTCATCTAAGATCAATACATTGATTTTCTTCTGGAACAGTTTCAAAAGATACAACCTTACTTGTTCCCCTCCAGAAAGATCTTTGATCCTTTTGGCGACATCCCCACTGAAGAATCCAAAACTCGCTAATACTTGTCGCGCTTTCTGTTCATCAGGTATCAGATACTTAGCATAATTCAATATTCGTTGTTCTGGTCGGTCAAATGTCAATCGTTGAGGCAAATAACCAATTGCCAGACTAGCACCAGTTTTGATTGATCCTTCCTCTACATCCATTTCTCCCATCACTACTTTTAATAGAGTTGATTTACCAGAACCATTCTTCCCTAATATAGCGATCCGCTCACCACGATAAACCATAAAAGAGCTATCTGAAAACAAACATTTATTCCCTACCGTTTTCTTTATTTTTTTGGCAATCAACACTTCTTTCCCCGATAGATTATCTTGACTGATCGTAGTCAGCTTTTTGCGAGGGACCTTTGGCGCATTGATCAGTGTCATTTTTTCTAATCTGCGTTCGATTTCTTTTGCTTTTTTGAAGAATGCTTCGTTGTCCCCTTCATTTCCCCATTGACGATAGCGGCGAATCATTACTTTCAGTCGTTTGATTTCTTTTTGCTGAAGTTCATGATTTTTTTGAAGTTCCTGTATCCGTTGTTTCTTCAACGTCATGTAACGACTATAATTTCCCGAATATTCGATTATCTGACCGTCCTCGATCTCCATGATTTTTTTAACTACATTGTCAAGGAAAGCTCGATCATGGGAAATCACGAGGAACGCACAAGTTGTCAACCTCAGATATTCTTCTAACCATTGTACGGAGTCTAGATCAAGATGGTTGGTTGGCTCATCTAATAGAAGGACATCGTTTTCTTGTAATAATACTTTGGCTAATTCTACTCGAATACGTTCGCCTCCGCTTAATTGATCAAGTGGTGTTTCAATTTGTTCATCAAGGCCTAATCCTTTCAAAACACTCGTGATCCGATCTTCTAAGCCATATCCGCCCATCGTCTCAAATCGTTGCTGTAAGTCGCCATAGACTTTCATGATATGGTCCAGATCTTCCGTTGCGATACACATTTTTTCTTCATAGTAATTGAGTTGTGTTTGCAATTCTTGGATGTCCTTGAAGCTTTGATGCACATAGTCAAATGTAGCGATCGATCCATTTTCCATTTTCTGTGGAATGTAACCAATCGACAATCCTTTTTTCCTACTAACTGTCCCTTCATCAATGCCTTCCGCCCCCATCAAAATTTGAAGAAGGGTTGTTTTCCCGGTTCCATTTTGTACGATCAATCCGATTTTATCTTGTTTATTGAGTGTGCAACTCAAATGTTCAAAAAGTGGTACTCCACTATAATTTTTATTGATCTTATTCGCTTGAATATACATTTTCTCGCTCCTTGAGACCAATCAAAAAAGCCATGAAAAAATTCATGACCTGTTGTTATTTCATTTATTTGGTACTTAGCTAAAAATGGAATAAACATATTGAATGGTCATTTATTTTTGATTGATATTTCTATTTTTAAGCGCACTGATGCCTTGGATAGAAAATACAAAAATAATTGCATGACTAAAGTTAATATGATATCTAGAATAATTATCTGCTTCTGTTATTTTAGTCAAGCTGCCCATTACATATGTCCCTCCTTTTCACTCTATATTTATATCAATTGTACCAAATCACTTATCAAAGCTCAAATGAAAACGAAAACAATAAAATCTTGTCTAAATATTGTGACATTTCCCCAGATATTGTCTCGCAAATAGATTTCTAACAAACAGACTCAGACCTAAGACTGAATTCTAACTAATTTATTTAATTTACTTTACCTGTCGTAGTAATTGTTTTATAATTATTACGACAGATGGAGTAATTGAAAAAGGAGGCGATCAAGTGATATCAAGTGATGCAATTCGTGGATACAATGATGCCATCATTTTATCCATTCTTTCCAAGGAAGATTCCTATGGTTACGAGATCTCGAAGCAGATCCGGGAAGGAACCGATGCGCTATATGCGATTAAGGAAACCACTTTATACTCCGCTTTTACGCGCTTAGAAAAGCAAGGACTGATCCTTTCGTATCCTGGGGAAGTCACTCATGGAAAGAAACGGACGTACTATCGAATCAGCGATGCCGGGGAGAATATTTTGAAAGAAAAAAAAGAGGAATGGCAACAAACGAAAATCGTTGTTGACCGTTTTCTACAAGGAGGAGAACTATGAAAACCATTCAGGATTACTTAGATAGTTTATTTTTAAATGTGCCGATCACTCCTGAAACAAAAAAAGCCAAAGAAGATCTATTGGCAATCATGGAAGATCAGTATCATGGATTATTAGAAGAAGGAAAATCAGAGCATGAAGCCATTGGTGCAGTCATCAGTGAATTTGGCTCTATTGATGAGATCCTCCAAGAATTGGAACTTTCTCGTTCATCACTTGATGACGAAGTTTGGGAAAACGAGATTGAAATCGATGAAGTGATTTCATTTTGGAACCAAGTTCGTCGTTTCTCTCTTTTTCTTTCAACAGGAATTGCTAGTTGTATCTTAGCTGTAGGAATGCTCGTATTTTTTGCTAATGGTATCAGTGAGATCATCGGTTTTCTGGCAATGTTTCTTCTGGTTGCTTTAGGCGTTGGTTTGATTATTACTACAAGTTTGAGCTATTCAGCTAGTAAGAAGAAACTGAATGATCGTCCCTATTCACAGCAAGTAAAAGTCGAAGCAAGACAACAAACAGAAGATTATGCGAAAAGTTTCCGCGTAGGGTTAGTTTTTGGCATTATTTTATGTATCCTTTCAGTCACACCTATCTTTGCAAATAGAGCCTTTGGCTTACCGATTGGATTGGCTTTGCTACTTTTCTTCGCTGCCGTGGCACTCGGCGTCTTCTTTATCGTCTATGTCAGCATCATCTACACTTGGTTTTCAAAAGTGGCAGAAGGCACGTTCTTTATCTCAGATGAAGATGAGCCAGGACCCCGAGCATCTCAACACATGTACGGAGACTCAGCAGAAGCGATTCGTTTATTTGAACGTCTCTACTGGCCAGGTATCTTCATCATTTACATGGTTTGGTCCTTTTTAACTCGAAGCTGGGGCTACTCTTGGCTTATCTTTGTGTTAGGTGGCGTATTAGAAGATTACTTCCTTGAAAGATTAAAACGTAAATAGCTTCTCTATTGAGGTCGGGATAGAAGTGTCTAGCCTCAAGAAATAAGGCGCCATCCACGAAAATCGTTCTTAAAATTTTTGTGGATGGCGCCTTGTTTTTCGAAGAGGTTACTTTTGTTCCCACCGTTTACTCAGTTTAGGTAATGCGAGAGAACGGATGTCCCAGAGACTTTTCTGTTTTCTAACTAAAAGCTTTTGTTATGTCTTTGACCACGTTCGTTGCCTTATCGACCCATTCTCCTTTTGCCGCATCAGCTAAACGATCGGTATACTGTTTTGTCCTATCTTTTAATTCTTGGTTTGTGAGATCTCGCGTGACTTGGATCGTATTCTTTTTTGTATCTGAACTGGCACGGCTATGACTAGCAATAAACCAAGTAATCAATGCTTTTTCTAGTCCCCTTATTTGCTCATCAAACATTGCTATCTTCCCCTTCCATTTATTGATTTTTATGATTTAATTTAGCTGACTGATAGTTTTGCTGATTTTCTGCTAATTCGTCTTCAATCCTATGTAATGCTTTACGTACTAGATATTGTCCTTCTTCGTTTGCATTATTGATTAAACGATACGCGATACGAGGATCGATATTTCTTCCATCTGAAAATGTTCGTTGTGTCAAAGGGATTTTTTCTCCTAGCTGATCTAAGTAACGTCCAAATGAACGTTTTTCTGCTTCAAGATCCGCTATTTTATTCTCTAATTCATCTTTCTTGTGCCAATAATCTTCTTCGATTTTTTTCATTTCTTTCGACTCATTATTAGCCATCACTAAAATGTTCCTTTCTTGAATTGGCTCGCTAATTCACTATCCAATTGTATTTGCTGATCGATCGTCCGATTGATTTGGTAGATCAGATCTTCGTAACTTGATTTGATCGAGCGAAGTTGATTCAACGCCGCTTCATAGTCAGTGACTGGTTCGATTAGTACGTGTTGTCGAGTCACCCCTCCTCGCTCTAACGCTTCTATTTGTTCCATCTCTGTAAGATTGCTTCCATATGAACGCGCATTAGCGATTGTATCTTGCCACAGTTGATTCGCCTGATCGATGCCTGTTTGATAGACCGTCATCAGTTCAGTGATTTTTTCATCAATCGCTGTCTTCATTCCTGAAACAATGCTTTTCGCTTGAACTGCATCCAGGTATACTTCTTTAGCTGCCGACATTCCACCTGTTTGTCCGCTCCATTCACTTTTAATACTAGCAATCGATCTTTTTTTCAATCGTCTTTGATACTCTGCTAATACAGTACCACTGCCATTCGTTGTTAATAAAGCACCATCTTCCTCAAATTGGTAACCTCCCCACATATGTTGATCGATCGTGCGTCTCAAGCCCAGCTGTTCAGATAGTGGATAAACGATCTGCCCAACTGCCTTTTTGCCTCCCCCATAACCAATCGCAACTAAGTCTTTTGAGTCAATGTAATTCAAAAGACGATACTCTTCGGTCAAATAATCCGCTTGCCGTTTTTGCTCAGGCGTTAATACCTCATAGATATTCGGTCCCTGATACACATAGCCATAAACACGATCCGCATCACTTGAAGAAATACTCGCTAACGCATATTGCGCATTCATTGATCCTAAAGAATGACCATATACATTAAATTCAGCATTTGGATAAGCTTCCAATGTTTGTTGTAGTGTTGTCGCAGAAGATTGAAGCTGAGGCATCGCTGCTGCCCCACCACCATTGATCACCTGAAAAGCTGTAAAAATATTATTGTACTGCCAATCTAATTTGGCATCTAATGAAGAATCAAACGACGAACCACGATATAAAACCGTGACTTCTTTTATGCTTTCCCTTTCGCTGAGAGGTGCTGATAAGGGAACATAGTTGTCGGTGATGATAAAGGATTGTTCGCCGGTGATTTTGCTGTTGATGTGGGAGACGTAACCGATGTTTAATTTATTATTATTAATTGAAAAAGGACTGTACAATTCTATACTTTTATATTGCTTTTTTGCTATTTCAACCTTATCCTGTTCAGTATAATTCATCATCATCCATCCTTTCTTTTAATAATTTATCAAGTTCACGAGACCAACCTCCACCGCTGTTTTCCAATTCCCCATTTATTCGATAGCGGTCTAAGTTATTAAAAACAATCAACCTATTATTTTCATTAATGATTAGATCTATATCAATACCCCCCATTGGATTTCTCTTGATACTTTCATAATCAATTTGATAACTTTGTATGACTCCTTCAGATGTTAACGCATTTGGATCTATGTTTTTTAGCCCTGTTTCCAAAACGATTTTTGCTTCTTCACTATTTACAACTTTGACCATTTCTTCTTCTAACTTCAAATGGTCCATATACATTGTTCCTCCAATCCATAATAGGCATATACCAGTGATGATCAACAATATTTGGCGCTTTTTGATCGGTTTTCGCTTCATAAATGACCTCCTTTTTCTTTAATATTTTTATGTTATCTCTTTTTTTAAGAGTTTTTTTCAGGCTATACTTATTCTATGTACACATATTCTGTCTATAAAGGAGACAAAAATCATTTTTCAAAAGATTGATTACCGCCAACCCAATTCAGCATCTAATGAAGAATCAAACGACGAACCACGATATAAAACCGTGACTTCTTTTACGCTTTCCCCTTCGCTGAGAGGTGCTGATAAGGGAACATAGTTGTCGATGATGATAAAGGATTGTTCGCCGGTAATTTTACTGTTGATGTGGGAGACGTAGCCGATAATCATTTTATCTTTATTTAAGGCAGTGGAATTTGTTAACTTTAAATTATCGTATTGTTTTTTCGCAAGCTCAACTTGAAATTCATCACTAATTGCTATATTCATTCAACAACACCCCTTCATTAAAATTTAATAATTCCGAAGCGTAACTAAATGCACCATTTTTTAATACATCATTTTTTTTAGTTAACGTGAAATTGATGTATAGTTCTTCACTACCGTTTACATGGATAGTTACATTTATCCCGCCCATTGGATTTCGCCTTATAGAAGATTCTTCTATTTCATACAGCTTGATCTCAGCTTCCTCAGTAAATGCTTTTTGGTCAAATGTTTTTAAAGTTTCCTCAAAAATTTCTTTTGCTTCTTCACTTTTGACTACCTTATTCATTTCTTCTTCTAACTTCAAATGGTCCATATACATTGTTCCTCCAATCCATAAGAAGCATATGCCAGTGATGATCAGTACGATTTGGCGCTTATTAATCGGTTTTCGCTTCATAAATGACCTCCTTTTTCTTTATGTTTTTATATTATCTCTTCTTTTAAGAGTTTTTTTCAGGCTATACTTATTTCTATGTACACATATTCTGTCTATAAAGGATTGTTCGCCGGTGATTTTGCTGTTGATGTGGGAGACGTAGCCGATGAACTCTTTATCCTCATTTTTAAAGAAAGGCTCTTTTAAGCGCAAAGTTTCATATTGTTGCTTGGCTATTCCAACCTTTTCTTTTTCAGTATTCTTCACTATCTTCCCCTCCTTCTTTTAGTAATTCATATAGGTCAGAAGTAGTACGCACAATATCATTTTTTAGCTTACTTAGCTCCCCATTTATCTGATTTCGATCTAGTAGATTAAAAACAAGTAACTTATCATTATCATTTATAATTAGAGGTACACTAATCCCACCCATTGGATTTCTCTTGATATTTTCATAATCAATTTTATAATTTTTTATTACTCCTTCTGATGTCAACGCATTAGGATCTATGTTTTTTAGCCCTGTTTCCAAAACATTTTTTGCTTCTTCACTATTCACAACTTTGATCATTTCTTCTTCTAACTTCAAATGGTCCATATACATTGTTCCTCCAATCCATAAAAGGCATATGCCAGTGATGATCAGTACGATTTGGCGCTTATTAATCGGTTTTCGCTTCATAAATGACCTCCTTTTTCTTTATGTTTTTATATTATCTCTTCTTTTAAGAGTTTTTTTCAGGCTATACTTATTTCTATGTACACATATTCTGTCTATAAAGGATTGTTCGCCGGTGATTTTGCTGTTGATGTGGGAGACGTAACCGATGAACTCTTTATTAGTATTTATAAAGATTTCTCCTTTTAGATGTAAAGCTTCGTATTGTTGCTTGGCTATTTCAACCTTTTCTTCTTCACTATTCTTCACTATCTTCCACTCCTTTTTTCAATAATTCATGTAGTTCATAGGTAGTATCTGAGCTACCAATTTTTAGCTCACCTAGCTTGCCATTTGCCAAATTGCGACTTAGGAGGTTGGAAATAAGTAGCTTATCATTATCATTAATAATTAGGGGTACACTAATCCCACCCATTGGATTTCTCTTGATATTTTCATAATCAATTTTATAATTTTTTATTACTCCTTCTGATGTCAACGCATTAGGATCTATGTTTTTTAGCCCTGTTTCCAAAACATTTTTTGCTTCTTCACTATTCACAACTTTGATCATTTCTTCTTCTAACTTCAAATGGTCCATATACATTGTTCCTCCAATCCATAAAAGGCATATGCCAGTGATGATCAGTACGATTTGGCGCTTCTTGATCGGCTTTCGCTTCATAAATGACCTCCTTTTTTATTATGTCTATCATTGTTTTGTCGACAGCAGTATGTCACAGTTTTTATGTATGTTTAATTGATCAAGCAATGTATGGAATGACCTGCCACATAATCTTATCCTTTTTTTTCATTCCCTCTTATGTAATTACGCCATTTCAGCTGACTCTCACAAACATTCACTCTTTCACTTTTATATATTGTTGATCTGTTACTTTTTTCACATCAAGTATACAGGATAAATCAGACACTCTATTCTTTACCTCATAAAAACATGTTTTGACATCATCAACGTAGGTATTTTTCTCATTTTTGTATTCTGACCTATTTATTTGAATAGTATTTTTTTCCGTGTTCTAAAAATATTTCGTTGGAGGCTCTTTTGCATCGTATTGAAAAAATGGTATGATGAATAATTAGAAAGTGAGGTTTTTTGATGGAAAGTTGGTTATTTCTTGGGTTGATCATGCTGGTTGCCGTCCTTGCTAAAAATCAAAGTCTGATGTTAGCGACTGGTTTTATTTTACTTGTTAAGTTTATTCCTGCATCAAAAGATTTTTTGACATGGCTCCAAGGCAAAGGGATCAATATTGGTGTGACGATCATTACTGCGGCGATCTTAGTGCCTATAGCTACAGGTGACATTGGTCTAAAAGATTTGCTTGATGCGTTCAAATCACCTATGGGTTGGGTAGCGATCTTCTGTGGTGGCTTAGTTGCTGTATTGTCGTCTAAAGGTGTTGGCTTGATTGCGACAGATCCTCAGATCACTGTGGCTTTAGTTTTTGGAACGATCTTAGGTGTTGTCTTTTTAAAAGGGATTGCAGCAGGACCTGTGATTGCTTCTGGAATCGCCTATTGCATTCTCCAATTGTTTTCGTTTAATAAATAATGATGCATCTAGTGGTTGAGAAAAGGATAATTTTTTTGTTCGTGGTATACTAGTTTTGAGGTGATCGCATATGCAAAAACTAAAATATTTCTTTGGGACTGTTGGATGGTTTTTATTGGCTGTTCTATTGATTATTGGGTTGACCTACTTACTATTTCCAGATTTGATCCAAAATGTCTTTGATGCCAATTTTTAATATACGTAACTATTTTTTCAAATCTCTATAAAAAACAGCTGGAAAACTTGAAGAATCGTGGTATTATTCAAGTTCTTTCGGCTTTTTTTTGGCTTGGTGCTTCTTTTTTGTTATACTAGGTGTGAGTCCACCTCTTTTATGCAGGAAATTTTAAAAGAAGTGCGAAATGTTTGATTTAGAAGAAAGGAAGACGCTCGTGGAAACTTTTGAAGGTCTTTTGATTGATACCTATGTTTTACAAGAACAACCAATGATGTTGACTGGTTTGAATCTCCAACTTGAAGATCGAATGATCAATTGTCTGATCAAAGATCGCTACTTGGCAAAATATGTTTTACGCTTACCTTTAAACAAATATGTATTGGAAGTTAGCGGGAAATGGAATCGCCGAAATCAATTAGTCATCAAACGCATGATGATCAAAAACATCGATGAATACATCAAAATCATCGGAACACCTGAATAACTCATTTTCATGGATTTTCATTAGTTATAAAATAACTAATCTATGTTAACGTTATGATTCATTGATTTGAAGCAATCGTATCCCTTTTCAAAAAAAACTTTGCAAACGGTTGACTTTGTTATATACTATTCCAGTACCAAACATCCCATTCAATTATTTATTTACCAAGATAAATTAAACCACGTTTGGTTAAGCGCTCGTTGTCTCCCACAACAGCGCTTTTTCTTTTCTCTTTTTCTTCTAACAAATCTACTATCTCTGATATTTATTACGTGTTAAGGAAAAAAACTTGTCATGTTGATATTGCAATGCGCGCTCGCATTAGGTATAATAATGAATGTTGAATTATGCGGTAACTCGCGTAAGAACTTTACTTATCGGAGGTGAAACAAATGCCAAACATTGAATCTGCAATCAAACGTGTTCGCACAAGCGAAAACGCGAATGTAAAAAATTCATCTCAAACTAGTGCTATGCGTACTGCAATCAAAAAATTTGAAGATGCTGTAGCTTCAGGTGCTGACAACGTAGATGCGTTATATAAAGACGCTGTTAAAGCGATCGATATGGCTGAAACTAAAGGTCTTATCCACAAAAACAAAGCAAGCCGCGACAAATCTCGTTTAAGCAAAAAAATCGCTAAATAAGGAAATCGGCCACGGCCGGTTTTTTTATTTGCTTTTCTATACACAAACACACAGTTCTTCGCTGATCCTTCTGATCACCGACAAAACTGTGTGTTTTTTGTTGCGATTGTCTTTACTTGTTTTTGAGTCTTTCAGCTGCCTGAAAAACGAATAATTGAAAACTCAATTTCTTTTCGATTTGCCCACTTTTCACTTGATAGTCCATCTCGACTAATTGGTCGAACAATTGGATCAGTGTTTGTTCGTCAAATTTCCTAACTTCTTGCATCGCCAATTTCACGCGATATGGATGGATTTTCAAGGTTTCTGCAATGTTTGCTTGTTGATACCCGATTTTGACTAGAAACTTCGTTTGAAGATACAATCGTAATTGGGAAAGTAAAATCGCATTGATCTTGATGATCTCCTCCCCTTGTGTGACTAAATCTTCAAATAATCGCAAGGTGTGCTCTGTATCTCCAGAAAGCATGTATTGTGTCATGTCAAAGATATTGTGTTCTAATGTCTTAGGTACTAATTGCTCAATTTCTCTCGCAGAGATGGCTGATTGATTCTGCCCATACAATATCAATTTATCTAATTCTGCCATCATTTTTGATAAGTCTAAATCAGTCAACCGTAAAAAGAGATCGATTGCTTTACGATCTAGAGTGAGCGGTGTATTTTCTAATGTATTCAATAAATATTGTCGCACTTCTTTTTCATTCAACTGTTGAACATTGATCGATACCGCTGTTTTCTTCAATTGTTTAGTAACTTTTTTGCGTTCATCTAGTTTTTCGTAAGGCGCAAAAAAAACGAGTACGGTTGATTCAAGCGGTTCTTTTAAATAGTCTACTAAAAGATCCGTATTTTGTTCGATACTGTTGCTGCTTTTTTCACCCGTCAAAAAATAAGGGTTCTCGACAAAAACCACACGTTGATCACCGAAAAACGGTAAGGTTTCTGCTTCTGCAATGACGTCATCGATCGTTGCTTGGGTCATATCAAATTTTAGAAAATTGAGATCATCTTCTCCTGATATTTGTATTTTTTTGAGGATTTCTGTACGCACTTGGTCTTGTAAAAACTTCTCTGTCCCTAAAACGAGATAACAAGGTGCGAGCTTATCTTTACGTATTTTTTGTAGTTCAACTTGGATACTCACATCTCTCACCACTTTCCAATTTATCCTATCACGAGAAAACAAAAATTACTAGTCTATCATTTTCTGAAGTCGGCCATTTTTTGCCCAGATAGGATGCCAATAAAAAGTGATCGCTCCATTTTTATCTGTTCGATAAACAGCAATTTCTAAGCTTTCCAACGTGTCTAGGACTTCAGGATGTGGATGGCCATAGCGATTGTTTAGCCCGTTAGATAAGATACTGATCTTTGGTTGCAAAGCAGCTAAAAACGTAGGGTGACTCGAACTACGACTTCCATGATGTCCTAGTTTCACGACATCCGCCGTTAATGTTGGATAAGCATTCATCATGTCGAGTTCCCCTTCTTGGTCCAAATCACCCAGTAATAGAAATTTCTGCTTCTTATACGTCAACCAAAGAACCAATGAATCTTCATTTTTACCTTGTCCTTCTTTATTCGGCATCAAGACGTACAAGTCAAAGTAGGCAGATATTCGATCGCCTCGTTTGACTTCTATGATTTTTATGCCCTGCTTCCTAAGTTTTACCAATCGTTCGCGAAACTTTGGCTCTGTGGCAGCTCCCCAACCAATATATATCTTTTCAATGGTGAAATGTGATGATAGTGTTTCTAATTCGCCGATATGATCAGTGTCATTATGTGTGAGAAATAATTTTGTGATCGTGGTGATCCCTTGTCCTTTTAAATATGGAACGATATTATTTTCTGCATATGGACGAGTAATACGTTGCTGCCACGCTTCTGTTTCAAAACGTAATCTTCCACCGGTATCAACCAAGACCACTTCTTGTTTCAGCGGACTTTTTAGTAGAATGCTATCGCCTTGTCCAACATCGATAAACGTGATTGTGGTCGAGGCATCAAGTAATGGTATCAAGAAAAAGCTGACAATGATTGGTGATGAATACATGATTTTTTCCCATGGAGAAATCGTTACGCTTTCAAAAAACAATAAGAGAACGACAATACTCAATAAGACGAAATAAAAAGCGGGTTGCCCGATGGCCAGTATGGAAAAATCAAAATAAGAGAGGAAGTCTTCAAAGAAAAACAAACAAGATTCGATGATTTCTAATAAGGACTGCGGAAGGATACTGCCTGTTAAAAAGAGAATAACCATCCCTGGAAGAAGGATGTATTGGAATAAGGGAATGCTAAGTGTCGTGAATAAGCCACCTAAAAACGACCATTCATAGAAATACCAAGTACTTAAAGGTAATAGGATCACACTTATTTGGAATATATAGAATAAATGAGATATCCAACCTTTGGATGAATGAGGAAGTGTCATAAATAATAAACTCAGCCATATACTTAATTGCCCACCTGTTTGAAGCAGGATCAAAGGATCGAACAATAAAAGCAACCATAGATTCAAAGAAAAACAATCAAGCGTAGATAGTTTGATTGATGCCAATTTGAGTACGAGCTTCAAAATAAACAAACCGCCTGCTCTAACAACAGAAAATGAGCCGCCAGCTAGTAGGATATAAATACCTGTAAGTAACGTCAGCGGAATGATAGTGATAGACAACAGACAACCACTTCTTCGAAAAAGATAATATAAAAAGCCCAAATAAAAGTGGACATGCATGCCTGAAACTGCGAATAGATGCAGTAATCCAGTTGCTTTAAAAATTGTTTCAGATTCGCGAAAAGCAGCATCACGAAAACCGAAAAGTAACGCATTCATATACATCCCTATTTTTTTAGGATAGCGTTTTTTTACATAATTGATTGCTTTCCCCCGAAGGTCACGAAATAGAGTCAGCCCTCCCCTTTTATAAGGAAGGACTTGAAAATCATTTCCATGGAACTGACCACTGATTCGTGCCCCTTTCAGATGATTGACCGTATCAAATGCATAACGATTGCGTAAAGTTTCGGGTGTCTGATAACTACCAGTTACTCGAAGTTCGATCGGATGCCCACGAAACTCCTCCCATAGTTGTGCTTCCTTTTTTGTTTTGGCTTGATAACTTAACTGGATTTTTTGTTTCGTGGGGATTCGTTGCGCTGTTACAGTCAACCAGTCACCATTACGTTGAATCGTATCGGTCATCAATAGAAACTCTTCAGTTGTTCTTGTCTGATCGATCGGGGGAACTTCGGAACGAAGACAAGCAAACCAGACAGTCAAACTACAAAAACAACTAAGATAGATCACCGCTTGCTTTTGTTTGAATAGAATAAGAAGAAAAAGACCAGCAACGATCAAGCGAGGCAGATCATGCTCCTGATAATAAACGAAACATAAAGTGATCGAAGACATTGCTGGTAAAATCAAGTAATTACGAACTTGTTCGCCAAATTGTTTAATCAAGTTCTCCTGTTGCTTCTTGTTGAAGTTTAGCAAAATATTTCATATCTAAATTGACTTGATGAGCGGATGCCCCTAATTGAGTAATCAATGACTGTGCATAGGGGTCATTGCGATAATCATGCAAGTAGTGGATTTTTCTGATCCCTGCTTGAAGCAACGCTTTTGTACATGCCAAACATGGAAAATGGGTGACATAGATCTCAGCCCCTTCTGTAGGAACTCCGAGTTTTGCACATTGGAGTAATGCATTCATTTCGGCATGGATCGTTCGTAAACAGTGCCCGTTCACGACATAGCAACCTTCGTCGATACAATGAACATCTCCACTCACTGCGCCATTATAACCGCCCGCAATGATTCGTTTCTCTCTAACTAATGTGGCACCTACTTCTAATCGTGTACATGTACTTCTTAATGATAATAATACGGCTTGCGCCATAAAATACTGATCCCAAGGAATTCGTTCATTGCTCATTATTTGTCACCTCATTGGTTTATTCTATTGTAATTGTAACGAAGTTTTTCAGTTTTTCAACTGTCTTTTCGCCAAATCCCGATATTTCTTTCAAACTTTCAATTGTTTGGAAGGAACCATTGGCTTCTCGATAGTTGATGATTTCTTGTGCTTTCATTGCGCCGATTCCCGGAAGCTCCTGTAATTCAGCAAGGCTGGCAGTATTAAGATTGACTTTCTTTTCCTCTGTCTGTTCTTTTTCCTTTACTTCCTCTGCGAACTGAGGCATCTCTTCCCCAACTTGGGGAATATAAAGCACTTGTTGATCCGAAACTTTTGCGGCAAAATTGATCTGTTTTTCATCAGCTTGTGGTGTTAATCCCCCTGCTTTTTCAATAATATCAAATACACGTTCCTCGTCTGTGAAAGCGTACATTCCAGGTCGATTGACATTTCCTTTCACGTCTACATACATGATTGGGTCGTTTTTCGTTGTGTCAGTTGTCGCAGTCTTTTGGGGGCTATCAGCGCTCGTAGCAGTTATCAATGGTGCTTCACTAGACTCATTTCTATTAGTTGAAACCAGATGAAAATACATGCCCACTCCTACTACCATACTAATGGACGCACTGATGATGAAAAATAGAATGAGACGTTTTGGCGAATCAAAGATTTCTTGAACTATTTTCTTCATTAGTATTCTTTGCTATTTCATTTTCCTTTCTAAAAAATAGTGAAAAAACATCTATACTGCGATGTTCCTTCACTATTAGATACGCCTCAAATGATTATTTCTTTTATTTTTATATCAACAAGCTGTTTACCTCGTCGGTTCTACCCTTGGTTTCGGCTTCAAACTTGGCGAAGGTGGGGTTGGTGGTCGATTTTCTCCTGACTTACTCATTGCTGCTTGCTTTGTCATACCAAATGAACGTTTGTCCGAGGCATTCTGCCTATTAAATACCATACGGTCGGACTTTCCAGATCCGTTCTCTATTTCCCAGATTCGTTGTTTCACTGACTGGATAGCCCCTTCTCCAGATAAAGTTTTTGACGAAATAAGTTCTTGGTTGGTCGCGGATTTTACTTCTCGGAGTTTCAAATTGCGTCGTTCAAATTCATCTTTCAATGAATTTTTTCTCTCATTATTTTCTGGCAACTCTGAAATTGGTGATAGCCGTCTTGGTTGTTTGGTTAGCTGTTCAGAAGGACCAACAAACGCCACCTCACCATGAACAGAAGGATTTCTTCGGTGTCTCTTTACAGGTTGTTCGACTAGTTTTTCTTTATTATCGGACACTTCTATATTTAATGAAACTTTCTCCCCATTGTTTACTCGTCGGATCACCGCATAAATGACGGGCTCAGCTTTTCTATTGATAGTTATCTTGCGAGACTTCTCGCTTTCTCCACCTTCTTCTAGGAAAGAAAGGGTGCTATAGTGTAATTCATCTTCTGATTCAGGTATCCTCCAAGTTTTTTGTTCTGACGTTTGTTCTCGAAACTGTTCTCTTAGTTCTAACCCACGATTCGTAGGGATAGAGTTTACTCTTGAAGCCAAATGCTTGATCTCATCAATGATTTCTTTAGGATCGATCAATACATCTCTATCAACTACCGATTGAATGTATTCTGATTTAAAATATTCACTGTTCAATTCCTTTAGCGTATTCTCGTATTTTTCAGGATCTTTATTCTTACGCCTAAGGATAAAGTTGACGACCCTATCAGTTCGGCTCAACTTTTTCTGTCTAAAATCTGCAAGAATGCGTCTGGTCCACAAAACACCGTTTCGGTGTTTTGGCAGTTTATCTTTCGTTTCTTCCAACTGTTTGTTAAAATCCATTAATGCGGTTTTAAAGTCTGCTGTTTTTTTCAAGTGCCCAAAATTTTTCTTATACTTTTTTTCGGAGTAATATTGACCGATGTCGAATGATCCTTGTTGCTTACTAGGTTGTTCCATATCTCGATTGCTCCTTTCTAACTCTTTTTTATATGGTAGCAAACTTACTTAAAATAACCTACAAAACAACAAAACGTTTTTTTGTTATTTCTGAAAAAAAAGAAAAAGAGCGGGAGACATTCGTCCTCTCGCGCATTCTAAAACCGAATAGACGACGGAAACAAAAGTAACCTCTTCGAAAATAAAGCGCCATCCACAAAAAATCGAAGAACGATTTTCGTAGATGGCGCCTTATTTCTCGAGACTAAACACTTCTATCCCGACCTTACTTTAAAATAAAGAACATAGCATTCCAGTCAACACAGGTTTATTCCATGTTCTCAAGATACTCTAAGGCATCTTGTACCGTTTTGACAGGAACGATTTTCATTGAAGTATTGAGTTTTTTTGCCGCAGCTTTGGCTTCTTCATAATTCGTTTTGATATCTGGATTTTCTTTTTTTACTTCCTCAGAAATCGTATCATCTGGCGCAAAAAAGATAGCCATTCCTGCTTCATCTGCACTCGCCACTTTTTTGTCGATCCCACCGATACGTCCCACTTCACCTGCACTGTTGATCGTACCTGTACCGGCTATTTTTTTCCCTTTACGAATATTTTGATCCGTCAACTGTTCATAGATCTCCAAAGTAAACATCAAGCCAGCTGAAGGCCCGCCGATCGAACCAGAATTGATTGCCACTTCTGTGTCTGTGGCGATTTCTGTATGATCGGTCAAAGTGATTCCGATCCCTGGTTTTTTATCTGTTGATAACTCGATCAGTTTTCCAGAAGCTTCTTCTTCTTTGCCATCATGGATGAAAGTAATCGTGACAACCTGTCCTACTTCTTGTCCTTTCACGTACTCCATAAATTCTTCCGCACTCTTGAAACTCATCCCATCTACTTTTGTGACTGTATCGCCAACAGATAGTTTCTTGTAAAAGCTCGAATTTTTTTCGACGCCCATGACATAGACGCCTTTGAATTCCATGGTGTAAGGAATATTCGCTAGTTTTAATGCTTGCTCGATGGCGGCATTCTGCGAGGATTCCATATAGTATTTTTGCATCTGGTTATATTCTTCATTTGTCGCTCCACCAGTCAACTCTTCTTCACTGATAACATCTTGGAAATCCGAGAGAAGTGCGGAGACGACACCAAATCCTGTTGCTCTTCTGATTCCTACAGAAGTGAGAGAGAAAGAGCCTGATTCTTTATCTTTTTGATCATCGACTGTGATCATATCTTTAAGATCGATCGTGGCACCTGGAGCTTCCACATAATAAGGTAAAGGAACAATAACAAAGCCTGCTAATAACGTGCCTAAAAGGATCACGGATAATGTTTTCAACCATTTCTTATTCTGCATGACTTTCACGCTTTCTAGCTAATGCTTCGTTGATAACTGGAGGTAAGTAGGTACTCACATCTCCACCGAAATAAAGAACCTCTTTAAGCATACTTGAGCTGATATGGCTATACTCTGGTTTTGCCATAAAAAGCACTGTCTCCAATTCATGACTCAAGTGATGATTCATTTGCGCAATGTCACGTTCATATTCAAAATCTTTGAAGCTACGAACACCTCGAACCAACGCTTGAACATCTAGTTCTTTTGCCGTCGTCACTGTCAACTGTGTTTCTTGGTGGATCACTCGAACATTTTCTAAGTGTGCGACTGCTTGTGTGATCAGTTCCAAGCGTTCCTCAGCCGTGAACAATGTTTTTTTTGATGTATTGATAAAGATACCGATGATCACTTCATCGAACAACTTCGCAGCTCGTTCGATCGTGTCTAAATGACCCATAGTCAATGGGTCGAAACTCCCTGGAAATAAAGCTCTTCTCATTCATATTTCCTCTTTTCTATAAATGGTCACAGCAGAGATGCCATAGGTCTGCTGTTTGATTTGTTGAAAATTTCCTATTGTCTCAGGAAGCTCAACTGACTTATCTGTTTCGCATACGATCAAGGCAGCGTCCTGAAAAAGAGCCAATTCTTCCATACGTTCAATTTGATCGACGATTTTTTGTTTGGCATAAGGTGGATCTAAAAATAGGAGATCAATCTTTTGATCTTCTTTCGCCAGTGACTCAATCGCTTTATCAGCATCTAATTTCATTGTATTGAATTTGTTCGGTTCTTTTGTGATTTCAATATTTTCTTTGATTATTTTTAGTGCTTGATAGTTTTTCTCCACGCAGATTGCGTAGCTACAGCCTCTAGAAACTGCTTCGATCGCTAGACCTCCGCTTCCTGAGTATAGATCCAAAACGACCTCTCCATTAAAATAAGGACCGATCATGTTGAATATCGACTCTTTGACTTTATCGGAAGTCGGTCGAGTATTTGGTCCTGCTAAACTTTTTAAACGGCGACCGCCGTAATCTCCTGAAATTACTCGCATCTACTCACTCCTTGAAACATACTGTTATTAGTATACCAAAAAAATAGACTTGATTCCGACTAAAATCGTCAATTCTCAAGTCTATTTTTTCTTAATTTAACTTTTTATAACTATTCAAAATCTTTTTATCACATTTTCTTCATCTTCGCTGATCACATTAGCTAAAAGCTAGACTCTTTTCACTAAAATACGTGATCTGCTAAGCGGATCTTGGTATTTAATTCTTCGATCTCAAAGCCTTCTTCTTTTGCATCTGCTTTTTTACCGATTTTTTCAGCAAAATTCATTTCGACATCTGGTCGATAAGAACGTTCGACATTCCGTACGAAATGTAATTTCTTGATTCTTTCTTCGGTTTGTTCATAATTGTCTTCATTTAAATACATGATCACATACTTCATTTTACGAGAGACATAATGCACCAAACCAAATTTGCGAAGATTTTTCAATTGTTTTAAGCTATATACCCACACGACCAACCCTCGCCGATGTGTTTGTTCAAATTCTTTATTTTCTATGTCCATAGCAGTTTCCTCCGCACCCTTCACTTTTTTCAAAAAATGGACTACCTGCACTGATCTTGATCTCCGTCGAAATCGTATGTGCAAGTTGTTTTCCAATGGAATCTAGTATCTTTTGTAATTCTGTTTCACTTATTCGAAAGGCAGCTACTTCTTCATTTAGATCCAACTGCCGTTTGGCTTGTCTTACGGTTCGTTGCTTTTCACGAAACTCTGGTACGTATTTTCCATAAAGCGAAATTTCTTCAAATGCTTGTCTGCTTGCAATAAAATCATTTTTTAACTGGTTGACTTTGATAGAAGCTTCCATCTCTTTTTTTGTTTTGAGATATTGTTCCATCATTTCACTTGTTACAATCGTTTGAACAAGCTGATGACACTGGTCCTCCAGTTCAAACAACTCCTCATTGATTATCACTGCTTTCACTAGTCTCCTCTTTTTCCTTCATTAAGACTAACATGTTTTCTTTCGAAAACGCAACGCCTAACTGTGTTGGTTCTTTTTCCAAGAATCGGTCATGATAATAAGGATCAGTATATAACAATAAAACTGAAAAAGTCGGATCAATGATTGGATGCATGAAAATTCCAGTTGTTTGATCTAATTGTCGTTTTTCCACTAAGCGATTGATTTCATCATTTGATAACGTAAATTTAACTGTAGTTTGGGAAGTCTGCGTTGCCATTTGCCACTCTGCCAAACGATTATCTGCCAACCATTCTTCTGGTTGTTCGATAAAATCTGTTAATAGTACATTCGTTTGGATCATAAAATCTGGAGAGTAATGATAATCAGGCAATTCAGCTTCTTGGCGTAATCTCGTCAATAATCTGGTGATGACACGCTCTCTTGACTGATTGATACTTTCCCAGTCTGCTGAGCTCTCCATTTCGTAGTGGGGCAATCCTTCACCAAAAACTTGGTAGGGCATTAACTTCAATAAGCTTTTCTTGTTTAAATACACTGTTGAAAATAACCCACCTGTATCTTGATCAAAGAAAAGCATTGCAAATGTACCATTATCAAAAGCAATCAAGGGACGATAATTCATGTCTTCTTCTGTCAACTCGATTCCGACTTCGGTTTCTTCATACTCAAATGTGAAGTTTGGGAATATTGTTGTAATCTCTGTCAGATCCTGCATAGTCATGCCCACGGAAAAAGGGGTCAAGCTAGTTGCGTTTGCATTTAAAACTTTGATGGCCTCAACTCGATCATTTTGTATATTTGCTTCAAGTACGATTTGTTTTATTGGATCTTGATAATATCTGATCTCAAAACCGAATCCGCTTGTCAAACGATCTTTGGGCGAACCAATCTCTGCTTCTAATTCGGTGACTGATCGACCAATATATGTAGAAAAGCCAGTCGCATTTAGCTCCTGGTATTTCCAAGACGTTACCTGATTTTGGTTTCCTATCAGTTGTTGGTCTTGCGTGGATGTTTCAAGTTTAGGAGGGAACACTACGGGCTCCAAATATAAAACCGACGTGACGAATAGTAGTGTTGCCATAAATAAACCTAATCGTTTCAACTGTTCCCTCCCCTTTCTTATTTTTCTGTAACTTCGATCAATAGATCACCTGAGGAAATCGGGTCGCCAGCAACAACATAGAGATGTGCAATTTCTCCATCGAATGGCGCTTCGATAGCAGTTTCCATCTTCATTGCTTCAGTGACCATCAATGTATCGCCTCTTTTGACCGTATCGCCTTTTTTCACTAAGACGTCTAAGACTGAACCAGACATCGTCGCACCAATCTGTTCGCGATTGGTTGGTTCTGCTTTGCGTCTTGTTTTTACAGCACTGACGATCGACGTATCTTTGACAGTGATTTCTCTTCGTTGACCGTTTAAATTAAAGAATAACACACGATTCCCTTCAATATCCGGTTCGCCGATTTCATCCAAGCGAATGATCAGGATCTTCCCTTTTTCGATTTGAACGTTGACCGTTTCACCTAAACGAATCCCTTGGAAGAAGGTTGGTGTATCCAGTAATGTGACATCACCAAATTGATTATAAGCTGTTTGATAATCCAAGAACACTTGCGGATACATCAAGTAACTCAAAACTTCTTCTTGTTTTGGTTCATAGCCGATCTTTTTGGCTAATTCAGCTTTGACTTTTTCAAAGTCCACGGTTTCAGCGAATAGTCCTGGACGTTCGGTGATGGCTGGACGACCTTTCAAAATGATCTTTTGGAGTTTTTCTGGAAATCCGCCTACTGGTTGACCTAATTCTCCTTGGAAGAAGGTAACGACTGATTCTGGGAAACTCAATGTCTCGCCTTTTTCATAAATATCTTCTTCACTCAACTCATTTTGGACCATGAACAAAGCCATATCTCCTACAACTTTAGAAGAAGGCGTGACTTTGACGATATCGCCAAACATCAGGTTCACTGTGTGGTACATTTTTTTGATGTCATCCCAACGATGACCTAAGCCAACTGCTTTGGCTTGTTGTTGCAAGTTCGAGTATTGTCCACCTGGCATCTCGTGCATGTAGACTTCAGTTTCAGGTGCATTCAAGCCATTCTCAAATGGTTTGTAATACATGCGGACATCTTCCCAATAGTGATTCAACTGTTGCGCATTTTCGACATTGATTTCTGGTACACGTGGACCGTTGACCAAAGCGTAATACAAACTGCTCATACTTGGTTGGCTAGTATTTCCACTCATCGCACTCATCGCTACGTCGACGATATCGACACCCGCTTTGGTTGCTGCTGAGTAAGTGATGATCCCATTGCCACTCGTATCATGTGTGTGTAAATGGATTGGTAGATCCGTTGTCGCCTTCAATTCACTGATCAAGCGATAAGCAGCTTGTGGTTTCAACAATCCTGCCATATCTTTGATCGCGATCATATGAGCGCCTAAACGTTCCAGCTCTTTTGCCATGTCCTTATAATATTGCACATTATATTTCGCACGACTTGGATCATTGATGTCACCTGTGTAGCAGATCGTCGCTTCTGCAATTTTTCCTGTATCACGAACGGCTTGGATACTCTTTTCCATTTGCGGAACCCAGTTCAAACTGTCAAAGATGCGGAAGACATCGATGCCTTGGGCGGCTGCTTCTTTGATAAATTCAGCGATCACGTTATCTGGGTAGTTGGAGTAACCAACAGCATTCGATCCTCTAAAGAGCATTTGCAATAAAGTATTCGGCATCAATGAGCGAATCTTTCTCAGGCGTTTCCATGGGTCCTCGTTCAAGAACCGATAGGCAACGTCAAACGTCGCGCCACCCCACATTTCACTTGAAAACAGCTCTGGAAGCCCTTCACCAGTCAAACGTGCGATTTCTTTGAAATCTTTTGTACGCACACGGGTAGCCAATAAACTTTGATGGGCATCTCTAAACGTGGTATCTGTCAATAACACATTTTCTTGTTGTTTGACCCAATCCACTAACGCAGAAGAGCCATCTTTGTCCAAGACATTTTTAGCTGTGATGTAATCCGGACGAGTGATCAGCTCTTTTGGCATGCGTGGTGCATCGTAATATGGTTTTTCCCCACGTTCGATGCCAGGGAAACCATTTACCGTGATTTCTCCGATATATTTCATCGTTTTATTTCCACGGTCACGTAAGCGTGGGAAATCAAATAATTCATTGGTACTATCGATGAACGTCGTTTTGGCTTGTCCTGATTGGAATTCCGGATGCAAGATGACGTTCAACATAAAAGGAATATTCGTTTTCACTCCACGGATACGGAATTCTCTCAAACAACGTTCCATTTTTTGGATCGCTGTTGCAAAATCAGCCGCATGGGTACAAACTTTCACTAGAAGCGAATCAAAATACGGGGTAACGATGTAGCCTGCGTAGGCATTCCCTACATCCAAGCGTACGCCCATTCCACCTGGCGAGCGATACGTATCGATCTTGCCAGTATCTGGTAGAAAGTTACTCAATGGGTCTTCCGTTGTGATCCGACATTGAATGGCTGAACCTTTGATCTTTATTTCGCTTTGCTGTGGCAATCCGATTTCTTTATGCAGATCTTTTCCTTGTGCGATCAATAATTGGGTCGTCACGATATCGACATCAGTGATCATCTCAGTGATCGTATGCTCCACTTGGACACGTGGGTTGACTTCGATAAAGTAAAATTCGTCATTTTCCACTAAAAATTCGACTGTCCCTGCATTGACGTACCCCACATGCTTCATCAACTGGACAGCGGCATCGCAAATACGTTGACGCTGTTGCTCATTCATCGAAACACAAGGAGCGACTTCTACGACTTTTTGATGACGGCGTTGAACTGAACAATCACGTTCGAATAAATGGATGATATTGCCATGGGTATCACCTAAGATCTGGACCTCGATGTGTTTTGGATCTGAGATATACTTTTCAACATAGACTTCATCACTACCAAAAGCAGCTTTCGCTTCACTTTTTGCACGTTCATATCCTTCGCGAGCGCCTTTTTCGTCATGCGCCACACGCATCCCACGACCGCCACCGCCCAGTGCTGCTTTGATCATTACTGGATAACCATAACGTTCAGCAAACGTCAAGACTTCTTCAATTGACTCTACTGGTCCATCTGTCCCAGGAATCGATGCGATGCCAGCTTCGATTGCCGCTGTTTTCGCTTTGATTTTATCGCCAAAAATATCAAGATGATGAAGTTCTGGCCCAACAAAAGTGATGCCTTCTTCTTTGCAACGTGTAGCAAAGTGTAAGTTCTCAGATAATAATCCGTAACCTGGATGGATCGCGTCTGCTCCACTAGCTTTAGCGATCTCAAGTATCCCTTCAATATCAAGATACGCATCTATCGGTCTTTTTCCTTTACCTACTAGATATGCTTCATCCGCTTTAAAGCGATGCACGGAATATTCATCTTCTTCTGCATAGACACCTACAGTTTGGATCCCTAATTCTGTACACGCACGAAATACCCGTACAGCAATCTCTCCTCTGTTAGCTACCAAAACTTTTCTCATCGAATCACTCCTACGTCAATTTTAGTAAATACCTAAACTCTTACGTTTCTCATCTGCGCTGATATTCAGGACGAAACCTACGCAGATCGAAAGCATCAGTAAACTCGAACCACCTTGACTCAAGAACGGGAATGTGATCCCTGTCAATGGGATGATCCCAGTGATCCCGCCAAGGTTGACAAATACTTGGATCAGAAACATCGAACCGATCCCGATACATAGCAAAGAATTGAATGGATCTTTTGAGCGGATACCCACTAAGATGATACGGGCGATCATAAACATCAATAAAGCTAAGATCAAGATACCCATGATCACACCTAATTCTTCTACTACGATGGCATAAATAAAGTCGGTTTGCGCTTCTTGTAGAAATCCTTTTTTCTGGATACTATTCCCTAATCCGCGACCGAATAGACCACCATTGAACATCGCATAATAGCCATTGACCATTTGGTGTCCGTTATTCAACTCATCAGAAAAAGGATTTTGAAAAATCTCAAAACGATGATAAATATATTGTAATCGACCTGGGAAAAGTTTTCCTTGGGTCACATTGATCAACCAAATTGCTGCAACACTAAAAATGATCCCTCCGACACCAACGATCAAAGTGTAAAAATAATTGACGCCGCTAGCTAAGAGTAACACGATGATGATCAAAAAAATAACCGTTGCATTCCCGAAATCGGGTAGACTTGCCACTAACACTGTCAAGGCAAGAACTAACAATAATGGACGTTTGACCGTGGCAATGAAGTTTTTTTGCACACTCATTTGTCTTTGTGACAAAGTAAAAGAAAGATACCAAATGGCAATGATTTTTAGGTATTCGGCAGGCTGGATAGAAAATCCGGCGATCTCAAGCCAACCTTTTGCCCCATTTCGTTCTTCCCCAAAAAATAAGACGATCAATAATAAAATCGTCAAGACTGCGATAGCCGCCATGATCAATCGCTGATTTTTCAATACACCGATTTTCATTTTGTATAGGAGTGCAATAACGATCAAGCTAAGCACCCAAAAAATACTCTGATTGATGACTGATGACGCTGGATTGCTCCCGTTTGCTAATAGTAAATAGGATGTGGAGCTGTATACCATGATCAGTCCGATGATACATAAAATCAAATATGGGATTAAAATACTGTAATCCAACAGATGCCTTTTTTTTACTTTATTCGGCAAGCTTATTCCCCCTTGCCACTTTCTTTTTTATCATAATTTTCTCGGTAAACTTCATTGTATAAGTGATTCAATTGACGTTCTAACTCGCTGAGCATCAGTTGCCCTTCTTTTTTTTCAATGATCCCTACACGTATCGCAAAGCTCACTTGCTGAGAAAATCCATACATTTGTGTATCGACTACCTCTTCAAAGGCTTTACATTGTGAGATACAAAGACTATTTGTTTGATTTTGGATCAAACGCTTGATGCGATCTGCCTCATCAATCAACACATTGAGTGCCGTCTCTTTTGAAAGAGAATCCATTTGCCTTTCCCTCCATTTCTAAGTTCATTCATTATAGCATATTTTACGCGATAACTGAGCAAGAACCTAGATTTATCTAGGCTTTTTTTTATGTTTTTTAACTATCACTTTGCGTAGCGCTTTCTTGGAAATTTTGGATCGCTTGCAAGAACATCTCGCCATACTTATCAAGCTTACTTTGTCCTACCCCTTTGATTTGCAGAAGTGCTAATCGGTCATTTGGACGATTCCGACTCATTTCTTTGAGTGTTGCATCTGAAAAAACAACGTATGGTGGAACGCCCGCATCAGCAGCTAAGTCGGTCCGCAACTGGCGTAATACTTCAAATAGACCATCTGTTTCTTCATTCGACAATTGCTGCACTTTTTTAGGTTCCTTTTTATGGACTGTTACTTTTCCCATAAGTACCTGTACCCCTAGGTCACTGACTTTCAATACAGGGTATTCTCCACTAGCTGCAAGTAAGTAGCCACTTGAGATCAGATAGTCGATCAACTGTAATATATTTTTTTGTGACTGTTTCTTTAGTAACCCATACGTAGACAATCGATCAAAGTGAAACTGTTTGATTTTCTGATCTTTTGATCCGGCAAGAACTTTCATCAGTAGTTGTTTTCCGTAGTTCTCACCCATTCGTTTCAAACAAGACAAGACCATTTGCGTTTCTGTAGTCACATCGACCAGTTCACGATCATCAAGGCAGTTACCACAACGCTGACAAGGCTCGCTTGCTTCTCCAAAGTAAGAAAGAATATATCGTTGAAGACAGGATTCGATATGGACGTATTCAGTCATCGCTCGGATCTTGTCGTATTCCTTATGCTTTTGTGCTTCCTCACGTTGCGATTGTTGAACAAAAAACTTTTGGACTTGCACATCTTGTGGCGCAAATAGCAAAATGGCTTCACTAGGTAAGCCATCTCTTCCTGCACGACCAGCTTCTTGATAATAAGCTTCTAATGAACCTGGGATTTGATAGTGAATGACAAAACGAATATTACTTTTATTGATTCCCATCCCAAAAGCATTCGTTGCTACTAATAGCTGGATCCGATCATAGAGGAAGGCTTCTTGCATTTCCGTTCGTTCCCTTTCTGAAATACCGCCATGGTATCTGCCGACGGAAAAACCAAATTTTGTCAACAACTGATATAGTCGATCCACTTCTTTTCTAGTCGCAGCATAAATGATGCCTGATTGGTTTTGATTCACTTTCAAATACTCGACCAAATACTGTTCTTTTTTTTGATCTTTGATGACTTGCAACCGTAGATTTTCTCGTGCAAATCCAGTTTGAATATGATTCTTTTCAGGAATTTTTAAAAGTCTTTTGATATCTGTTGCTACAGGAACAGTGGCAGTTGCTGTCAAAGCAACGATGGGCGGACGCTGAGGGATACCTTCCAAAATATTCGCCATCTGCAAATAACTTGGTCTGAAATCATGCCCCCATTGAGAGATACAATGGGCTTCGTCAATGGCGATCAAGCGAACGGACCAGCGATTCATCGCTTGGATAAAATCAGGCATGATAAAACGTTCTGGTGCAACATATAACAATTGATAGTTTCCCTCATCTAATGAACGAAAACGTTGTGCCACTTCATATCCATCTAATGAACTATTGATAAATGTAGCTGCGATCCCCAATTGATTCGCAGCATCCACTTGATCTTTCATCAAGGAGATCAAGGGAGAAACAACGATCGTCAATCCTTCCAAGGCTAGCGCAGGTAGCTGATAGCATATTGACTTTCCGCTTCCAGTCGGCATGATGCCCAACACATCTTCTTGAGCCATGATTTTTTCAATGATTTCTTTTTGACCTGGGCGGAAAAGCTCATATCCAAAATACTTTTTTAATAACTGCTCCATATGCGCCCTCCTCAATCTCTGATTATTTTTACTCTTTCAACTTTTGAATACCTCATCCAACTATTAATTACGCATTTTCCCGGATGATTCATCAAACATGTACTATCTATTCTACTTCTGTCTGCTCATAAGAGCAAGTCTCGCCCTGTGAAACAATATAGCTGTTGTGAAACTAAAAATCAGGTATTTTGAGTTTTTTAAAAGTCCTTTAAAAAATTCATCTTGCCATTCTTGCTTTCATTTTTAGTTTCTTTAAGTTCTCCACAGCTAATACGCGACTATCAATTTTAAGATTTTTGTTTTTTACTCATCAGATTTAGTTTTTCATTTCTTACACATGACTTCTTTAGTGACCATAAAAAAACAGTCGAAAGAATGCCAAAGTATATATCACTTTCGCTCTTTCGACTGCATCGTTGTCATTTTAACTGTTGAATACTGTCTATCAAACTAGTTTTTAGCTGTTTTTCTCTTCCATAAAACAAAGCCGACCGCTAGTAACAAGCATACACCAATATATGGCAGTACCCGGTTGATCGTTTGATTTGTTTGTGGCAAGTTACTTCCATTGCCATCTGCACCAGAAGCCTCTCCTAAACCTGTTTCTGCAGAAATCCCTTCTGCATCTGGGTCGTTTGATGTGTCAGTACCTTCTGCTCCTTCTCCTGCAGTAGCATCCTCCTCTCCTGGTGTTGTTTCTTGACCAGGTTCAACGATTTCATATGAAGATTCTGTACGAGTAGATAAACTTCCGTAACTCCGATCCACTTTGACATCGAGGGAAACAAAGCGACTTCCCATAGTTTCTGTATCGATTTCAGATGTCCCATCTAAAGAAACAGTATAGACGTTTTTAGGTATTACACGTCCATTCACTTTAACTTCTTTTACTAACGATTTCAGGTCAACTCTTTCTGTCCCTTGTGCAAAAGAAGGCTGAGCAGGTTCAACGGTCAACTCACCTGTAGGCTCAAAACCATAATCTGTTACCTTATAATAAGCGTAATTACTGCCATAGGTGTAGTTTCGTTCGTTCTCTTCTGCCATCAATAAATTGTTACTAGTATCTACATGATAAACCTTTACGATATCCCCTGTGGTCACCGCCAGCGATTTACCAGTGTTAAAGCGTGAAATCGCTTGTTCGATCGTTTGTGTGCCACGAACTTCGTATTGGTATTTGCTTTGCTTGCGTTCATTGAGGATCTCGATCCCGTAATATACTTCGGTGTCATCGTATTCATTCACTCTATTTTTTAAAACTGTTTGATCGGTTCCTTGGACAGATTGGATCTCGATTTGTTTGCTGTTTTTAAGTAGTCCAAACGATCCCACCGTTTCACCTTTACGATTTTTCAAGTGGATCGTGCTACCCCATTTCACTTCATAAGGCACTTCGATGTCGGTCGAAGAAACACCATCTGCGGTTGATACTTTTACCGTTACTGTTTTTTCTCCTGTCGTATGTGTATCAAACGCTCCCGTTTGTTCTACTTTATAAAGCTCTGTGTTCAAACTCTGTCCGTTGAATGCAACATTCTCAACCAACGTTGTCACGTCTACTTCACTGGTATCTTCACCTAAGACGAGTTCTTGACTAGCAACATCTGCGTGGATCATCGTAATTGGCTCAAACTCTCCATTCTTGACTTCGTAATAAGCGTAATTCAACCCAGCTGTATAGTTTTTGACGATATTATCCCACATCAGTAAGTTCTGATTATCTGTTTCTGCATGGTAGACACGGAAAATGTCTCCTTCTTCCACAGGTAGTGATTCTCCATTATTGAACCCTTCGATTGCTTGACGAACCGTTTGATTACCTGCCACTTCATAAGTATATTTGATGTTATCGGGAAATAAACTATTTGCTTTATTTTTAGGATCTGCTAAGATGTCGATTCGATAATAGGCATTCCGACCATAGGCAGAGTTGACTGGCGCATTAAGTTCTGTTTCATCTTCGCCTTTCGTGGCATAGATAGCCAACTCATCATTTTGATCAAGCAGGCTAAAAGAGCCGACGATCCCTCTTTTCCCTTCTTTCTCTTCGCCTTTCAGAACAAATGTACTTCCCCATTTGACTTGATAAGGAAGTTCAAGTTGTACACTAGATAAACCATCGTTCATTTTCACACGCATAGCGACGTTTTTATTTCCTACCGTTGTCGTATCGATTTCTGAACGTCTTTCGATCGTGTATTCCTCTGGATCGACTGTTTTGCCGTTGATCGTCACACGATCAATTAATTCAGCATCAGCTACAGTAGTCACATCTTGTGCGAGATAAAAGGCTTTATTAGCTGTATGGACTTCCATGACTGGCATTGCTTCAAAGCCATATGTCGTTACTTTGTAATACGCATAATCTGAACCATAAGTGAAGTCTTCTTCTAGTTCATCGACCATCAGTACCGAGCTACCAGGAGATTTTTGCGGGTGATAAATTTTGATCACATCATCTAACTGGACAGTGACAGCTTGAGTACCATTAGTTCCAAAACTGTTGATGACGTCTTGTAGCGTGACACGACCTGGGACTTCTTGACTATACTGGACTCTTTCGCCACGTAAGACTTCAATTGAATAATAGAGGTCTTGATCGTTTCCTAAGCGCTCATCTAATGGCGAGTCAAAGCCATGATGGATTTTCAATTGTCTGGTCGTGTTAGTAGTTTGCAGTGAGAAAACCCCTGCTGAACCGCCAGTACTTGATTTCATCACGATCGTTCTGCCCCATTTCACTTCATAAGGCACTGTGATGACTTTTGATACTACCCCATCTTTCGTGTCAAATTGGATAGCAAGTTCTTTTTGACCGACTGTGGTTGTATCGAAGTTTCCTAATTGTTTCACTGTATATAGATCCGGTGTTAGCTCGGTACCGTTGATCGTTACCTGATTGATCAGTTGCGTTCCATCAATTCCCGCGGCATCATCACCTAAGCTAAATTCTTGTGGTTTAGTATCCGTAGAAATCGCAAGGATCGGTTCTAATCCATGCTCGGTGACTTCGTAATAGGCATTATTTGAGCCCATCGTAAAGTCTTTTGCCAATTCATCTTGCATCAATAAACTATTACCTGTTGGTTCAGCATGATACACTTTGATGACATCGCCTTGTTTGACGTCTAATGGTTTCCCTTGATTGAACCCTTCGATCCCTTCTCTGATCGATTGATTTCCTAGCACGTTATATTGGTACTTAGTAGTAATATTTTCGATCACTTCAATACCATAGTAAATGTCTCGGCCAAAATGATTATTGACCGGTTGACTCAAGTCCGTTCCACTTACACCTTGACTAGCATGTAATGCCCATTGATCGTTTTCTTTCAGTAGACTAAATGCGCCAACTGTTGCATCATCCAAGCCTTTCAATACGAATGTGCTGCCCCATTTGACTTGATAATCGACTTCGAATTCCTCTGCTGAAAGACCATCATTCATTGTCACTTTCAATTTCATTTTTCTAGTTCCGATGGTACTAGTATCAAAGTCGATCAATGATTCTACTTCGTATAAGCTACTATCAACTACCCGACCATTGATCGTCACATTTTTTATTAAGGAAGCTGGATCAATCGTCTTTGTGCTCTCTCCTAAAACAAAACTCTTTTGTGAAGCTTCTGCTTCTAGTAAGGGGAATGGATCAAATCCATAAGGAGTAATCTTATAGTAGGCGTACGCCGTATCATATGTATAATCCTGTTCCTTTTCATCAATCATTAAGACTGAACTATTCGGGGTTCGTTCTGGATGATAGATTTTAATGACATCATCGTAACGGACATCGATCGTTCCAGTAGAATCTCCAAATTTATCTAAGATTTGTTGCCAAGTTGCTCGATTTGTTACTTCTTGGCTATAAACAACTGTTTCACCTCGTAAAACTTCAAACGAATAATACAATGAAAATGGGGAATTTTGAGGACCAACTGGTGTATTTATTTGAGTCGGTAATCCCATACCAAATACAATTTTTGCCGTTTCTTTTCCTGAGTTATCCGTTCTTAGAGAAAAGGATCCTGCTGATCCACCACTGATTGATTTCATCAAAATCTAATGGTCCCAAAGAACATTGAGTGTTACCTCACCAGTTCCTTTTATCATTACACCACTATTTGGATGCTTGGTTTGAACTGTTAATTTGAGCGTTTGAGCGCCACCTAAACGATAATCCGCTTCAATACTTTCTTCTGGAATAAATTCAAGATCTCTTAATTCAACTGGTTCACCATGCATGGTGACTGAATCAATGTAATCTCTGAAATTTGTTGCAAATGTTGGATAAGTATAACCGAGTCTTCGATCCTCAATTGGTTTTAAATTAACCTTTAAGCCTTCATGTGGCTTCACATCCATCTGGATCGAAGCAGTTGCTTCACGTCCATCAGAGGTCGTTACCTTTGCTCGCCACATTTGTACTCCTGGTGAATCAGTGTTCACATCATCGAGCCATTTTAGCGTATAGGTACTATAATGATTGGTCACTTCAAAGTATTTAGTCACATCTGGCAATTTATCATATTGATAAATGTCAAATGGCCCTGGTTTCCCTTTGATTTCTACAGCTAAAGGTTCCACAGTGATTGGGACTATCGCTTCTATTTCTCTACCCGACTCGTCTTTTACCAAGATCTTCGTATCTTGCTTCCCTACTTTCGTTGTATCAGGAGCTGTTTTCCAACTATACTCAACTTTTCCACGTGTATTTTTTACATCTAGATAAGTTTCTGGATTAGGGATCGATTGAGTATTTTGCATGAGTTTATGTGTGCCTTCTTTTGCAGTTGCTTCAATTTTACCGATTTCCTCTTCAGCAGTCGGTAACCGTACTTCTAACTTAGCTGCCATAAGAAATGATCTAAAGCTATCTATGTTAGAGGTAGGACTATATACAAAACCTACTCTTGGAAATGCAAATACTTCATTCCCACTAATGGAACCATATTTTAGACGAGTAAATTTTACGTTTAAATCGATTTTGGAATAAGACTGCATTGTAGAGTAAAAACGCATTCGCCAATTCCCACTATCGGAATCTACCTGAGTCCAATAGACATCAGAAAGTCCTGCACCAACTGGAGACATAACAATCCCTTTATTTTCTGGAAATATACCGTCCGAAAATTTTAAAACTTCAAAGCTATCGTCTTTCTCATGCTGCAAGTTGGAAATATTAAACGTTACTTTCGATAGATCTGATTGTACTCGAGCCATCTGCTCCTGACCAATTTTTAGTAAAGTGGAATCAGTAGTTGGTTTAAAGTAATCTCCATCGTTCCCTTGAGCACTGTTGAGATTGTCACTTGGATTATTGTTCTTGGTACTCGTCTTTTTATTTTTCTCAATTGATTGTTCAAGACTTTCTTTTTTTTCTGACTCATTAGTAGCTAAACTTTTTTTGTTTGTTGTTTTGCTCTCTTCTTGACTTGATTCTGCTGTGGCCTGTTTTTTTTCCACAAGTGATGCCTTGTCAGTCTTTGACTCTAAATGCGAGACCGCTTGAACAATAGCACCATTCATATTCCCTAACATTAAACCAACGATCATCAAGCCGTTCAGAATTTTTGTCTTTTTCATTTTTCTAAGATTTACCTCCATTTATTCTACAAATGTTCGGAGAAGTCTTAGAAAATATTCAGTTGAATAAGCAATCATTCTCATCTTTAGTCTTCTATACTCCTCCTTTTTTAATGATCATTCAAAAGCAAGTATTCATTTTGTTATAAAGTCATTTGCTTTTCCTTTTTTACATTTTTTTCATCCCCCATCATCGATACTATTTTGTTAGAACTTTCCCTCTTCAACTCTAAACCTAAATACACTTTTTGATAACGCCATTTTTTTTATGTTAATTGGTATAAATTGAAAGAATAGTGTTATTTACTTTTATCTATCAAGAAATGTTACACTTTTGTGATTGCTTTTGAATGTACAAAAAAAACATCATATAGAAGAATAGCAATCCACAAACTACTTTTAACTAATTTTTTATTGGATAACTATGTTTGGATGATGATTGATCATAGATAACAAAAAAAACCGAACCCCAGAGATTTTTCTCTAAGATTCGGTCAAAATAATTATTTTTTCTTTTTAGATGCTTTTTCACGTGCATTTTTTTCTAAGATTTGTTTTCTTAGACGGATGTTTTCTGGTGTTACTTCACAGTATTCATCGTCGTTCAAGAATTCTAATGATTCTTCAAGTGTTAATTGTTTTGGTTTTTTGATGACTGATGTTTGGTCTTTGTTAGCAGAACGAACGTTGGTCATTTGTTTTGCTTTTGTGATATTGACTGTCAAGTCATTCTCACGGCTGTTTTCACCGATGATCATACCTTCGTATACTTCTGTTCCTGGTTCCACAAACACCGTACCACGTTCTTCGATACTCATGATTGAATACGTTGTTGCTTTACCTGTATCGATGGATACTAACGCACCTTGGTGACGTCCGCCGATTTGGCCAGGAAGCATTGGCAAATATTGATCAAATGTATGGTTCATGATTCCGTAACCACGAGTCATAGATAAGAATTCTGTTGAGTAACCGATCAATCCACGAGCAGGTGTCAAGAATGTCAAACGAATTTGACCATTTCCTGTATGGACCATGTCTTGCATTTCACCTTTACGTTGGCTCAATGATTCGATGACACTACCCATGTATTCTTCTGGTGTGTCGATTTGAACACGTTCAAATGGTTCACATTTCACGCCGTCAATTTCTCTTTCGATGACTTCTGGACGTGATACTTGTAATTCATAACCTTCACGACGCATGTTCTCGATCAAGATCGATAAATGAAGTTCACCACGACCTGAAACTGTCCAAGCATCTGGTGAATTCGTTGGTTCAACACGAAGCGATACGTCTGTTTGTAATTCTGCCATCAAACGTTCTTCGATTTTACGTGATGTCACGTATTTACCTTCGCGTCCAGCAAATGGAGAGTTATTGACTAAGAAAGTCATTTGTAATGTTGGTTCGTCGATATGCAAGATCGGTAATGCTTCTTGATGATCGACTGGTGTAACTGTTTCCCCAACGAAGATATCTTCCATTCCTGAGACAGCGATCAAATCGCCAGCTTTTGCTTCTTGGATCTCTAAACGTTGCAAGCCAAAGAAACCAAATAATTTTGTCACACGGAATTTCTTCACTGTGCCATCAAGTTTGATCAGTGATACTTGGTCACCAACTTTGATTTTCCCTCTGAAGACACGGCCGATACCGATACGTCCAACATAATCATTGTAATCAAGTAATGATACTTGGAATTGTAAAGGTTCATCGCTATTGTCAACTGGTGCAGGGATAGCTTCGACAATCGTATCAAAGATCGGTGCCATTGTTGGTTCTTGGTCCGCTGGATCGTCGGATAAGCTTGATGTTCCGTTCAAAGCAGATGCGTAGATCACTGGGAAATCCAATTGATCATCGTCTGCGCCTAATTCGATAAATAATTCTAAGACTTCATCTACCACGAACTCTGGACGAGCAGATGGTTTGTCGATTTTGTTTACAACAACGATCGGTGTGATATGTTGTTCTAAAGCCTTTTTCAATACGAAACGTGTTTGAGGCATTGTTCCTTCATAGGCATCTACAACTAAAACCACGCCGTCTACCATTTTCATGATACGTTCTACTTCACCACCGAAGTCCGCGTGTCCAGGTGTATCCATGATATTGACGCGAATCCCTTTATAATCAACAGCTGTATTTTTCGCTAAGATTGTGATTCCACGTTCTTGTTCAAGTGCGTTTGAGTCCATCGCACGTTCTTGTAATTGAGTGTGGGCGTCTAATGTGTCAGATTGTTTTAATAGTTCATCAACTAATGTTGTTTTTCCGTGGTCGACGTGGGCGATGATCGCTACGTTACGGATGTCATTTCTTTTATTCAATTTAAGTAACTCCTTTTTTATCGATTCTTTATCACAGGGCAATTTTACTCGACTGTTTATTATACCAAACTTTTTTCATGAAATATAGTGAAATGTTTTCATTTTTTCGAGAAAATTAATAATTCGCCCTTTTTCTAATCAAAACAGCCCGAAAAAACCGAATTTATGTAAAAAAACAGCCATTACAAAAAATTTTCCATTAGCATATTCTATAAATGAATGCTCCGATACTATACTCGCTCAAAAAAATAAGCGAAGGACTACATTGCGAAAAAAAACAATCTTATCATCCTCCACTTATTTTATAAGAGCTTTTTTGATGGATGTATCTCAAAGCTAGAAAATTAATCAATCCAATTGAAGCATGTCAAGTATGGTCGCATAGGCTGTTGGCGTTGCGGCTAAATAATATTCTCTGCCACTGAAAGTCAACGGCGCACCGGAAAACCCACTATATCGCATACCGAACTCTTCCAACAAGACATTACCAGCTGCATAATCCCAAGGGCTTAGATTGGAGATATAACCTATGTGGTTTCCTTTTAACATTGCAATCAACTCTAAGCCTGCACAGCCACACATCCGAACGCCGATACTTTGTTCACCGATGGCATGGATATTGAATCGATCATGACCGAAGAGATAGCTATTGATTGCTACTAATCCTTTCTCTAAAGGAAGATCTTGGGGTTGAGGTAGTTTTACATCGTTTTTGTAAACACCAATCGTTTTACCACCCCAGTATAATTCCTCACGCATGACATCATAGATGAATCCTAGCTGCCCCACTCCATCTTCGTAATAAGCAAGCATGATACAAAAGTTTTCTCCTTGAACCACGAAGTTCAACGTACCGTCAATGGGATCAATGATAAAGACTTGACCACTCAAATCAGATAATTCATTGTATCCTTCTTCTTCTGCCAAGATTTTTGCTTGCGGATAGACGGAATGGATTTTGTTGATCAAAAAAGCTTGGATTTCCCGATCCATGTTCGTCACTAGGTCTTTACGATTCGATTTTTCTGTGACCATTAGCTGATCATTTTGCGCATGGACGATCTTTTCTTTTGCTGCTACTAACCAGGTCACGATTTCCTTAATCATTTTTTCCATTGTCTCACCCATTCATTTTCAGCATTTTGTTCGTGTTCTTCTTTGCCTCTTGGACAGTACGGTATAGGGAATAGCCTGAAGCTTTTTCAAATTCGCGTCCTAAGCGTTTTTCTTCTCCGATCGATTTGATCACTGTTTTGAATTGTTGATAGGTTTTTAAAAATTCTTGATTATTGATCCCTTGCTCATTCGCTTTTTCGAGAGCTTCCCACATGTTCATCACGATGACCATTTCTTCAGTGGTCCAGTCCAAGTCTAATGGATATTGATACTCATTCATAGATACTATCTCCTATTCTATTCATCTCTTTCAGTTTATCATAGAAAGAAGGCATCTTCCAAGTGGTTTTACTCTATTTTAGTTTACATAATAATTTTATAGTCGATATACAGAATATAAAAAAACGCAACCCTCTCTTCTCAGAGAAAGTTGCATTTAGTTGAATGATTAAATATGGATCGGTAAACCTAAAGCTAATTCGGCTGCGTCCATTGTGATCTCACCTAAAGATGGATGTGGATGGATCGTCAACGCGATATCTTCAGCGTTCATACCTGACTCAATTGCCAAAGCAAGTTCAGAAACCATATCACTTGCTCCAACTCCGCCGATTTGTGCCCCAATGATGACATTGTCTTCATTGGTTGTTACTAAGCGGATAAATCCTTCTGTTTTACCTAATGATAATGCACGACCGTTCCCAGAGAATGGGAATTTATAAGCTGTCGCTTCTAGTCCTGCTTCTTTTGCTTCTTTGATCGTCATTCCTACTGATGCTAATTCAGGATCAGTAAAGGCAACAGCTGGCATCGCTTTGTAGTCAACTGCTACTTTTTTACCAGAGATTGCTTCTGCTGCAATTTTTGCTTCGTAGCTTGCTTTATGTGCTAAAGCAGCTCCTGGAACGATATCGCCGATTGCAAAGATGTTAGGTACGTTTGTACGTCCTTGATTGTCAACTGGGATCAAGCCACGTTCACCGATTTCAACACCAGCTTGTTCTAAGCCCATGTCTTCAGTATTTGGACGACGACCAACTGTGACCATCACGTAGTCAGCTGTTACTGATTCTTCTTTTCCGTCTACCGCATATTTTACAGTTACGCTATCGCCATTGTCGATTGATTCTTTAGCCATTGCATTTGTAATAACTGTTACGCCTTTTTTCTTGAAATCATCTTCCACTAATTTCACCAAGTCTTTTTCGTACGTAGGTAAAATTTGTGGTGAACCTTCAAGGATCGTTACTTCAGAACCTAAGTTTGCGTAAGCAGCTCCAAGTTCAGCACCGATTACCCCGCCGCCGATGATGACGAATTTCTTAGGAACTTCTGTCAGGCTTAATCCACCTGTAGAATCTAAGACACGACCACCAAATTTAAAGCCAGGGATTTCAATTGGACGAGAACCTGTCGCAACGATAGCATGGTTGAATGAATAAGTTTGAGCAGAATCGGGATGGATCACGCGTAATGTGTGATCGTCCACGAAGAATGCTTCGCCTTCAATCGTTTCAACTTTGTGTTTTTTCAACAAGTAGCCGACACCTGAAGTCAATGTTTTTACTACTTTGTTGTCTTTCCACTCTTGTGTTTTTGTAAAATCAAGTGAGACATTTTCACTTGTTACACCAAACATGGATGAATCAAGTGATTCTTGATAATGATGACCTGCTGCGATCAACGCTTTAGAAGGAATACAACCAACGTTCAAACAAACGCCGCCGATATATTCTCTTTCGATGATCGCTACTTTTTGGCCCATTTCAGCAGCGCGGATGGCAGCGACATAGCCGCCAGGTCCCGCACCGATTACAACTGTATCTAATTCAACAGCAAAATCTCCAACTACCATTTGTTTCTCATCCTTCCATCATTAATAGCTCTGGATCAGCTAATAAACGTTTGATGTTATTCATTGCTTGTTGTGCTGTCGCACCATCGACGATTCGGTGATCGAAACTCAATGATAATTTCATCACACGGCCCACAACGATTTCACCTTCAGCATTGACGATTGGTTGTTGTGCAATTGTACCTACACCTAGGATCGCTACTTCAGGGTAGTTGATTACTGGTGTGAACCAACCGCCACCAACTGAACCAATGTTACTGATCGTGATTGTTCCATTACGCATATCGTCTGCCGCTAGTTTACCATCATGTGCAAGTTTTGCTTTCTCGTTGATTTCGTCTGCGATCGCAAACATTCCTTTACGGTCAGCATCTTTCACGTTTGGCACATACAAACCATGATCTGTATCTGTTGCGATACCGATATTGTAATAGTTTTTATAAACGATTTCTTGTTTTGCATCATCGATTGACGCATTCAAGATTGGGAATTTTTTGACTGTTGCAGTCAACGCTTTGACAACGTAAGGCAAGAACGTTAATTTCGTGCCGTTAGCAGCTGCCACTTCTTTGAATTTCTTACGGTTATCCCAAAGATTTGTTACTTCTACTTCATCATGTAAAGTGACATGAGGTGCTGTTTGTTTGCTGTTGACCATTGCTTTGGCAATTGCTTTACGTGTTGGTGTCAATGCCACACGTTCTTCTAGATCGCCTAAGTTCGATTTGAATGCTTTTGCTGGAGCAGCTTTTGTTTCAGCTGGTTTTTCAGCAGATGCTTCTTTAGGTGCAGCTGATTCAGCAGGTTTGCTTGCAGCTACTGGAGCGCCTCCACCTGACAAGAAGTTTTCGATATCTTCTTTTGTCACACGTCCGCCTTTTCCAGTTGCAGAAACTTGGCTGATATCCACGTCTTTTTCGCGAGCGAATTGACGAACAGATGGCATTGCTAATACGCGTTTATCTGGGTTTGCCGCTTCAGGAATACTTGAAGAACCTGAAGTTTCCACTTTTGTATCAGTTGTTGCAGCTGCCGCTGGTTTACTTGCAGGTGCACTATTGTGTCCTGGTGCGTCGATCTCAACCAATACGTCACCAACATTTGCAACTGTACCTTCAGAAACAACGATTGTTTTCACTGTTCCTGTTACTGGAGATGGAATTTCTTCCACTGATTTGTCATTTTGTACTTCTAATAATGTATCGTCTTCATTGATCGTGTCGCCGGCTTTAACAAACCATTTTACGATCTCACCTTCTGCGATACCTTCACCGATATCAGGTAATTTGAATTGGAATACGCCACCGTCAGAAGCTTCTGCTGATGCAGATGAACTTTCCGTTGTTGGTTCAGCAGCTGGTGCTTCAGGTGTTTGCTCAGTAGCTGCTACACCTTCGCTTCCGCTTTCTTCGTTTCCTTCATGTCCTGGTGCATCGATCTCGACCAATACATCACCAACATTTGCGACTGTACCTTCTGGAACAACGATACTTTTCACTGTTCCTGTTACTGGAGATGGAATTTCTTCCACTGATTTGTCATTTTGTACTTCTAATAATGTATCGTCTTCATTGATCGTATCGCCTGGTTGAACGAACCATTTAACGATTTCACCTTCTGCGATACCTTCACCGATATCAGGTAATTTAAATTGGTAAGCCATGGGTTTTTAACGTCCTTTCTTTCCTTAAAATTCTGCGATTTCTTTTACTTTTGCTTCGATGTCAGAAGCATTTGGCAACCAGATGTTTTCTGCTTGACCGAATGGGAAAACAGTATCTGGTGCAGAAACGCGTCCGATTGGTGCTTCTAATGAAAGAATTGCACGTTCAGAGATTTCAGAGATCACTTGAGTGCTTACGCCTGCTTGACGTTGTGCTTCTTGAACAACAACGACACGACCTGTTTTTTCAACAGATTTGATGATTGTTTCAACATCTAATGGAGCAACTGTTCGTAGGTCAACGATCTCAACAGAGATACCTTCTTTTTCAAGATTATCTGCTGCTTTGATGGCTTCACGTACCATTGCACCGTAAGTGATGATCGATACATCTGTTCCTTCACGAGTCACTGCGGCTTTGTCTAAAGGCACTTCATAAGCTTCATCTGGCACTTCCTCACGGAATGAACGATAAAGTTTCATATGCTCCAAGAAGACAACAGGGTCGTTACTTCTAATAGAAGCAATCAACAATCCTTTTGCATCATATGGATTTGATGGAATCACTACACGGATACCAGGAGATTGAGCAATCAATCCTTCTAGGTTATCTGAGTGTAATTCAGGTGTATGCACACCACCACCAAATGGTGAACGGATCGTTACTGGAATATTTCTTGTGCCACCCATACGGTATCTCGTACGAGCCATTTGTGCTACAACTTCATCCATTGCTTCGAAGATAAAACCAAAGAATTGGATTTCAGGAACTGGACGGAAGCCTTCAAGAGCTAAACCGAAACCTAATCCGGCAATACCTGATTCTGCTAAAGGAGTGTCAAATACGCGGTCTTCACCGAATTTTTCTTGCAATCCTTCTGTTGCACGGAATACGCCTCCGTTTTTGCCGACATCTTCACCAAAAACGAGTACGTTTTCGTCGTTTTCAAGTTCAAGTGCTAAGGCATCTGTGATTGCTTGAATCATTGTTTTTTGTGCCATGGTTATTTCGACTCCTTCGCTTCATAGATTGCAATTTGTTCTTTAATTGTTTGTGGTGTTTCTTCAAACATATTTTTCAAGAAATCTGAAACTTTTTGTTTTGGAACTTTGTCTGCTTCAGCAATCGCTGCTTTGATTTCTTCTTTTGTTTGTTCGATGACTGCTTCTTCTTTTTCTTCGCTCCATAAGCCTTTTTCAGTTAGGTATTTACGGAAACGGATCAATGGATCTTTTAATTGCCATTCATCGTCAACGTCTTTTTCACGGTAACGTGTTGGGTCATCACCAGATAGTGTATGTGGACCGTAACGGTAAGTCAGTGTTTCGATCAATACAGGTCCGTTACCAGAAACTGCCCAGTCACGTGCCATTTTTGAAACAGTATAAACGGCTAATGGGTCCATACCATCCACTTGGATACCAGGGATACCAGCTGCTACTGCTTTTTGTGCTAATGTTTTCGCTGCTGTTTGTTTTTCACGAGGTGTTGAAATCGCAAATCCATTATTTTGGATGTAGAAGACAGCGTTCGCATGATAAGCTCCAGCAAAGTTGATTGCTTCATAGAAGTCACCTTGAGAAGAACCGCCATCACCTGTATAAGTGAAAACAACGTTTTTCTTATTACGTTTTTTAAGTCCTAATGCAACACCTGCTGCTTGGACGTATTGTGCACCAATGATGATTTGTGGTGGTAGAGCTTTCAATTCTTCTGGGTAGAAGTTTCCAGCTGCATGTCCACGAGACCATAGAAATGCTTGAGATAAAGGTAAGCCGTGTTTGATCAATTGTGGAACATCACGGTAACCTGGTAATAGTACATCTTCTTTATCAAAAGCGAATGCACTAGCTAATTGACTTGCTTCTTGTCCAGCTGTAGGAGCAAAAAATCCAAGACGTCCTTGACGGTTCAATGCTGTTGAACGTTGATCCAATACACGAGACCAAACCATGCTAGTCATCAATTCTACTAACTCTTCATCTGTTAAATCTGGAACAAGATCAGGATTTACTACTTTCCCATCTTGATCAAGTGCTTGGTATACCGGAAAATCTGAATTGACTTCTTCAAGCAATGCTTGGAAGTCGATAGGTGTTTTCTTGTTTGCCATTTATCACACATTCCTCTCTCATCTATAAGAAACTCTCTTCATTCCGCGGTTGAAACAGCGACGATATCTGTATCACTATTTCTCCGGCTTCACTAATAAATTATCACGTATTCCTCCGAAATACAAGCTTTTAGCACAAATTTCCACCATTTAAAAAAATTATAACAATCCCTATGCCTGTTGATATAGTGAAGTTAATCACAAGGCAGTAAGCGGTTTACATTTCTCTAAAAAAAACACAGAGATGTTTCTCCCCATTTATAACAATTGTTTCTTTTCTGTATTCCAGTTGTTACAACCTTTTCCCAGTCACTGTATTAATTTTTTTATAAATAGTGAGTCTTTACACAAACCACTTATCTTAATTTTATCCTTAATAAGGGCTTTTTTACAAACAATAAGCCTGTGCAATCGCATATTTCTTTTGATTGATAGGCCTATTACAGAAATTTCTCTAAAAAATAAAAAAGAAAAGAAAAAATAACAAAAGTTACTCTTTCTTTTCTTTTTATGGTTACTCTTTCGCATTATTTTTCTTCCAGCCATGTACGTAATTTGTCCATTTGTGCAACGAAACGTGGCAATTCTTCAGACCGCAAACGGCTATAGTTGATTCTTAAACCAATATCTTCCCCAAAGAGATAGCCTGGAGCTACCCCTAATCCCTCTCGCAATAGTCTTTCTGCTAACAGCTTCGTGAACTTTTCACCGTCCCAAGTCAACCATGCGTAGTATCCCCCTGTAAGAGGGGTTAAATGAAAGAAGTCTTGCGAATCGACCCAATCTTGTAGGAGCTGACTATTCTTTTCTAGTCGTTGACGCAGATTTGTCATATTTTGTTCGAAAGAAGAATCAAAAACAGCAGTTGCGGCCATTTGTGTAAAGATACTCAAAGAGACATCCATCATTTTTTGTGCCTCAGACAATCGTTGGATCAAAATCGCTGGACCGACGATCCAACCAATTTTAGTCGTTTCCCCTAACAAGCGCGATAACGAGCCGACATATAGCACATTTTCCGAATCAATTACATGGATCGGGGGGATAGCCTCTTGTTTCTCTGGAGAAAAAGCTAAATCTGCAAACACATCATCTTCTATGATCGGCAATTGGTATTTGCGACATAGCGCGACTAAACGTTGGCGGCGTTCAGCAGCCATTACAGTACCTGTCGGATTTTGAAAATTTGGATTAACTAAGACCGCTTTGATCTTATGCTTATGAATGGCTTCTTCCAGTTCCACTAGATCGATCCCTTGGTCATCTAGCGGGATACCGAACAAGCGGGTGCCTAGCGCTTTAAACAAGGGCAAACGGTAGAAAAAGGTTGGAGACTCCACGGCGATCGCATCTCCTACCGACAAAATGGTTTGTAAAATCAGAAAAATCGCTTGTTGTCCCCCACCAGTGATTAGCAATTGACTTTTTTTAAACGAAAATCCGTTATTTTTGATCAAACGTTCTCTGATCTGCTCCATCAGCGGCTGATACCCAAACACGGAAACGGCTTGTTCTTCTTTTAATATACCTTCTAATGTATAATTGGGCATCTTCACATTAGGTAACACGTCAAGCGGCATTTCACTTGAATATAAATCTAAAAAATCGGATCTCCGACTTGCTTCCTTGACTTTTTCTCCATAGCTATCAACTATTTTATCGTATCTTGCAGAGATCAATTGACGCCAATCGATCCGCGGCTCTGAAAAATCACCCCAAGTCACCGAAGAAATAAATCGACCGCTACCTTGACGACTTTCTAATATCCCTAATCCACGCAATTCATCTAACGCATGAACAACAGTCGTACGATTCACACCAAAAAAATCAGCAAACATTCTTTCCGAAGGTAATTTGTCTCCTGGTTGTAATTGACCATTTTCGATTTTTTCCAATATTTGGTCCATGATCTGTTGGTAAGCAGAACCTTTGTGTTTAGTTATTCTCGTCCACATGTGCATTCTCCAATTATTTACTTTCTACTATTGTAGCTTAGTTTCAAAAGAAAGAAAAATGTAAAAAAAAAGGGAGTGGAACATTCGTTCACCTCACCCACCTATAACCGAATAAACGGCGGGAACAAAAGTAACCTCTTCGGAAATAAGGCGCCATCCACAAAAATTTGAAAAACAATTTTCGTGGATGGCGCCTTATTTCTCGAGGCTGAACACTTCTGT
>NZ_PUAP01000040.1 GCF_002947535.1 Enterococcus mundtii | reverse complement strand
CACTTCTGTCCCGACCTCTGATTGACCATTGATACGAACGAGTCAACTCGTCAGAACATTAGTCTTTGTTTAAATTACGCAATAATTCATCGATGTGGTTACCATATACAACTGATTCGTCTAGCTCAAACGTCAATTCAGGTGTTTTATAAATGCTCATGTTATGTCCTAATTCTCGACGAATCAGTCCACTTGCTTTATTCAACCCTTCTTGCGCTTTTTTCTTATCTGAGGCTAAGTCAGATAAAAGGCTATAATAAATCGTTGCTTGTTGCAGATCACCTGTGACATGCACATCTGTGATCGTTACGTTTTCCACACGTGGATCACGTACCTTTTTGCGTAAGATATCATTCACTTCTTTTAAAATTTCTTGACCGACTCTGCGGTCACGATAGTTAGCCATATTGAGCGGCCTCCTTTTTTTAAATTAGTCGACTTTGATTTCTTCCATGATAAAGCCTTCGATAACATCGTCTACTTTAAGATCATTGAATTTCTCAACCATTGCTCCACATTCAAAGCCCATTTTCACTTCTTTAACATCGTCTTTGAAGCGTTTCAAGCTTGCTAATTGTCCTTCGAAAATGACGATGCCATCACGAATGACACGTACACCGCTATCACGACGAATGTAACCATCAGTGACAAAGGCACCAGCGATCGTTCCAACTTTTGATACTTTGAAGGTTTCACGGACAGTCATTTGACCAGTGATTTTCTCTTCAAACTCAGGATCTAACATCCCTTTCATCGCAGTTTCGATTTCTTCGATGGCTTTGTAGATGATACGGTGAAGACGGATATCCACTTCTTCTGTATCTGCTTGGATTTTCGCTTGTGGTGTCGGACGAACATTGAAACCAATGATGATCGCATTACTTGCCGCAGCAAGCGTCACATCACTTTCATTGATTGCTCCAACAGCTGAATGGACGATCTTGACACGTACGCCTTCAACGTCGATCTTCTTCAATGAAGCAGCTAAAGCTTCTGCTGAACCTTGTACGTCAGCCTTGATGATGACATTGACTTCTTTTAATTCGCCTTCTTTTAAGCTTTCAAACAAGTTATCCAATGTCACACGACTAGTTGCTGCACGTTGTTCTAACATCGCACGTTTGCCACGTTCTTCACCCGCCGCACGAGCTGTTTTCTCGTCTTCAAAGACAACAAAACGATCGCCTGCTTGAGGTACATCATTCAATCCTGTGATTTCAACTGGTGTTGCTGGTCCAGCTGTTTTTTCACGGCGTCCTAAGTCGTTGACCATTACACGTACACGACCGTAAGTGTTTCCGACAACGATTGGGTCTCCAACATTCAATGAACCTTGTTGAACAAGTAATGTTGTCACAGGACCTTTTCCTTTGTCTAGTCGTGCTTCGATCACTGTACCGATCGCACGTTGTGTTGGATCAGCTTTTAAGTCTTCCACTTCAGCGACTAAAAGAATCATTTCTAATAGTTCTTCGATATTTTGACCGAATTTCGCTGAGATTTCTACAAAAATCGTTTCGCCACCCCATGCTTCAGGAATCAATTCATATTCACTTAATTCTTGCATCACATGTTGTGGATTTGCACCTGGTTTATCGATTTTGTTGACTGCAACGATGATTGGGACACCAGCTGCTTTCGCATGGTTGATCGCTTCTACAGTCTGTGGCATTACGCCATCATCTGCGGCAACAACTAAAATCGTGATATCAGTGATACTTGCACCACGCGCACGCATACTTGTAAAGGCAGCATGTCCTGGTGTATCCAAGAATGTGATTGGTTTGCCATCGATATCGATTTGATACGCACCGATATGCTGTGTGATACCACCGGCTTCTCCGCTTGTTACACGTGAATGACGTAAAGTATCTAGTAAAGTTGTTTTCCCATGGTCAACGTGACCCATGATCGTTACAACTGGCGGACGTGAAACTAATTTTTCTGGATTCACTTCATCCGCTTCAAAGAATTTGTCGATATCCGCGATATCTACTTGGATTTTTTCTTGTGGTTCCATACCGTAGTCTGTTGCTAACAATTCGATCGTATCTTTATCTAATGCTTGGTTTTGGTTGACCATTACACCTAACATAAATAATTTTTTGATGATCTCTGCTGGTTCGCGATGAATTTTCTTCGCGATATCTGCAACGTTCATACCTTCTGTATATTCTAATACTTCAGGTAACTCACGGAATTTACGTGGTGGGACTGCTGGCTTGTTTGACGTTTGTTGTTTGCCTTTTTTCCCTTTTTTGTTGAAACGATTGCGGTTGTTATTGTTGAATTTGCCGCGATTGTTGTTGTTTCTATTTTGTCCACCGCCTTGGTTCGCTCCTTGACGGTTTTGGTTACTGCCCTGAGTGTTTCCTTGGGTAGAGCCTTGGCGGTTTTGGTTGCTACCTTGATTGTTTCCTTGGGTAGTTCCCTGACGGTTTTGGTTGCTACCTTGGCTGTTTCCTTGGGTAGTTCCCTGACGGTTTTGGTTACTGCCTTGGTTGTTTCCTTGGCGATTTTGATTATTGTTTTGAGTATTTCCTTGACGGTTTTGATTGTTTCCACCTGTCTGATTACTCTTATTCTGATTTGTTGATTGGTTTTTTCCTTGATTCACTTGACCGCTCCCTTGACCGCGATCTTGATAGTTGCGGTTACTTTTATTTTTTTGTTGGTTCGATGGTTCGTTTGTTTTCTTTTGGTTACTTGGCTGTTGTCCGGCTGGTTTTTGGTTTGCTTTTTGTACTGGTTGCTTTTTCTGCTGTGGTTGGTTGAACGCTTGTTGCAGTTTCTTTTCATCTTGTGTGCTGACCGCACCCATGTGGTTTTTCACATCGATTCCAAGTTTCTGCGCTTTATCAACGACCTCTTTACTAGACTTGTTCCATTCTTTCGCTAGTTCATAAATTCGTTTATTGCCCATGCAATCACCTTCCTAACCTTCAATTAGCTCCTTGACCTTTTTTGCAAAGCCGGTGTCCGTGATTCCTATCACTTTCCGAGGTTTACCGATCATCTGCGTGATTTCTTCCTCAGAAAACAGCTCAAAGCAAGGAACTTCGTAGTACGAACTCTTATCTTTGATTTTTTTTCTGGTATTCTCACTGGCATCACTTGCGACGAAAACGATTTTGGCTTTTTGGCGACGGATGTCTCCGATCGTCAATTCTTCACCTGTGATCATTTTCCCTGCACGCATCGCTAGACCAATAAGATTCATGGCTTTTTGCCGATTCATTCCATTCATTCGCCAAATAGCTCTTTTCGGGCTTTTTGGTGAGTGACGTAATCTAATAGTTCTTGATAAAATTCATCTGTTAGCTTAGCTTCAAGTACACGATCCAAGAGATGTTTATCCCAAGCTTGTTGTACTTCCTCCGGCTCAAGTGAGACATACGCTCCTCGTCCAGGCATTTTTCCAGTAGGATCGATCGATACCACACCTTCTTTTGAACGTGTGACACGAATCATCTCTTTTTTTGGTTTCATTTCACCTGAAACCACAGATTTGCGTAAAGGGATCTTCCTTTGTTTCATCTCTTTGCCTCCTTCACTAGCAGTTAAATTTCTTCTTGTTCAGTTACTTCAGTTGTTTCGTCTTCAAACGCGATTGTTTGATATTCATCATCTGTCAAATCTGATTGGATGATTGCTTCATCGTGTAATTCTTCAGAGATCGCTGCTTCTGCTTGAACTTTTTTCTCATAGAATTCAGTCATGTCTGACTCTGATTTGATGTCGATTTTGTGGTTCGTCAATTTGGCTGCTAGACGCGCATTTTGTCCGCGTTTACCGATTGCCAATGACAATTGATAATCCGGTACAACGACCGTACAAGCTTTTGGATTTTGTTCGTCAAAAATGACATCCACGACTTGTGAAGGATTCAATGCGTTCGCAATGAACACCGCAGGATCTTCATCCCACTCGACGATATCCATGTTTTCACCCTTCAATTCATTCACGATTGCTTGGACACGTTGGCCTTTAGGACCGACACAAGTGCCGACAGCATCGATATTCGGATCAGTTGAGCGGACAGCCACTTTTGAACGATCACCTGCTTCTCTAGCCACGCTGACGATTTCAACAAGTCCATCATAAACTTCTGGTACTTCTTGTTCGAACAAGCGACGCAAAAGATCAGGATGACTACGGCTAACAAAGACTTGAGGGCCTTTTGATGTATTCTCAACACGAGATACATATACTTTGATACGATCATGTGGTTGATAGAATTCATTTGGCATTTGGTCTTGTTTTGATAGTACCGCTTCGATTTTACCTAAATTGACATAGATATAACGTTTGTCTTGACGTTCAACGATCCCTTGCATAATGTCTTTTTCATAAGCACTGAATTCGTTATAGATGATCGTGCGTTCTGCTTCACGTACACGTTGCAAGATGACTTGCTTCGCTGTTTGGGCAGCGATACGGCCGAAATCTTTTGGTGTGACTTCAAAACGGATCTTGTCACCGATCTCGTAAGCAGGATTGATCAACAAGGCGTCTTTCAAAGATACTTCTAATTGTGAGTCCATCACTTCTTCGGTGACTTCTTTCACTGCATAGACATGGATCTTGCCTTTTTTTTGTTCAAATTCTACTTCTACGTTTTGTGCTTGCCCGTAATGGCGTTTGTATGCAGAAACTAACGCAGCTTCTAAAGCGTCGATCACGATTTCTTTTGAGATTCCTTTTTCAGCCTCTAAAGCATCTAACGCGTTCAACATTTCTTTACTCATTCTTCTGTTTCCTCTCCGTGATTAAAATTGGATTGCTAAGCGAGCTTTGGCAATATTCTTACGGTCAAAAACAATTTCTTTTTCCCGTGTCTTTATGCGTATCTTCAATGTAAGCTGTTCAGCATCAAATGATTGGAGAAACCCTTCGTATTGTTTTTCTCCGTCAACTGGTTGATATAAAGACACATGGATATACTCTCCTCGTGCTTTTTCATAATCTGCCTCTTTTTTCAAAGGGCGTTCTGCGCCTGGAGATGATACCTCTAGGAAATATGCTTGTGGTATCGGGTCTGGCTCTGTCGTATCAAGTTTTTCACTTAATTTTTCACTGACAAATGCGCATTCTTCAATGTCGATTCCGCCTTCTTTATCTATAAACACCCGTAAAAACCAGTTTTTTCCTTCTTTGACAAATTCTACTTCCACTAGCTCAAACTTTTGTTCATCTAAGATCGGTGTCACCATTTCTGTGACTGTTTCAACGACGCTACTCAAAGATTTCGCCTCCTTAAAATTAGATCCGTAATTCCATTAAAAAGAGTGAGCGAAAATTCCGCTCACTCACAGTTAGTATCATTACCTTAAATAACTATAACATAAATTACTCTAAATGACAAGCCATATCGTTAGATGCAACTTGCAGCGAGCATTACTAGTCTTTGCTTTCATTTTGATTCATTTTCATTTCTTGCATTGACTTTTATAACATATCAAATAACGATAATTGGTTTTCGTCGGGTAAATCTTTCAAGACACCATTTTCTGTCATATACTCGATCAACGTTTTTGAGACTTTCCCACGAGTTGCCAAGTCTTCTTTGGATAAGAAAGGACCATCTTTTCTCGCTTCGACGATTTGTTTCGCTACGTTGGCCCCTAAACTTGGTACCGCGCGGAATGGCGCAATCAGCGTATCCCCTTCGATCACAAAGTTTACTGCGTCAGATTTATATAAATCGATCATCCCAAATTTCAACCCACGTTCCAACATTTCGTTAGCTAACTCTAAAACCGTCAACTGATTCTTTTCTTTCACAGAAGCATCTAACCCTTTATCCGTGATTTCTTTCATGGCTTCTTTGACCGCTTCTTTTCCTTTGCACATAGCAACAAGATTAAAGTCATCCGCACGAACAGAGAAATAAGCACAGTAATACAATATCGGGAAATAAACTTTGAAATACGCAACCCGTAGCGCCATCAAGACATAAGCAGCCGCATGGGCTTTCGGGAACATGTATTTGATCTTCGAACAAGAATCAATGTACCAGTCAGGTACATTATTTTCTTTCATTGCGGTCAAATACGTTTCACGCAATTCGTCAGGGATCTTATTCCATAATCCTTTACGCACCGTCTCCATGATTTTGAACGCCATCCCACTATCTAAGCCAGCATGGATCAAATAAACCATGATATCATCACGACAGCCGATTACTTCAGCCAGCGTCGCATCCCCACGTTTGATCAATTCCTCTGCGTTACCTAACCAAACATCCGTACCATGAGAAAGACCAGAGATCTGCAATAATTCCGCAAAAGTCGTTGGGTGTGTTTCCTCTAACATCCCACGAACGAAACGTGTCCCAAATTCCGGTATCCCTAATGTACCTGTTTTAGAATAAATCTGTTCTTGTGTGACTCCCAAGACTTCGGGACCAGAAAAGATCCGCATCACTTCCGGATCATCCGTTGGGATCGTTTGTGGATCAATCCCGGATAAATCTTGCAACATCCGGATCACCGTTGGATCATCGTGTCCCAGGATATCAAGTTTCAAAACATTGTCATGGATCGAGTGGAAATCAAAGTGGGTCGTTTTCCATTCTGAATTCTGATCGTCTGCCGGATATTGGATCGGCGTGAAGTCATATACATCCATATAATCGGGGATAACAATGATCCCCCCTGGATGCTGACCAGTCGTCCGCTTGACTCCAGTAGCACCTTTGGCTAAGCGATCCACTTCGGCGCTTCGGTAATGCAAATTATGATCACGTTCAAACCCTTTAACAAATCCATACGCTGTCTTATCCGCAACGGTACCGATTGTTCCAGCACGATAGACATATTCTTCACCAAACAATACTTTCGTATAATGATGGGCTTCTGCTTGATAATCCCCTGAGAAGTTCAAATCGATATCGGGTACTTTATCGCCATGGAAACCTAAGAATGTTTCAAACGGAATATCATGCCCATCTTTGTTTAAACGAGTGCCGCATTTTGGACATTTTTTCTCAGGCATATCAAATCCTGAACCATAAGTTCCATCTTCATAAAATTCCGAATACTGACACTCTGGGCAATAGTAATGGGGTGCCAATGGATTGACCTCTGTGATCCCGGTCATGGTTGCGACGAAACTAGAGCCGACAGAACCACGCGAACCAACTAAATAGCCATCTTCATTACTTTTATGCACTAACTTCTGCGAAATCAAATAAATCACTGAGAAGCCATTACCATTGATCGAATCCAGTTCTTTTTTCAGACGCTTTTCTACGATATCCGGTAATGGATCACCATACATTTGTTTTGCCTTCGTATAACTTAGATCCGTGATTTCATCTTCCGACCCAGGGATTTTAGGCGTATACAACTCATCTTTAACTGGCACGACCTCTTCACAGATATCCGCAATCTTATTGGTATTTTCTACCACGATTTCTTTTGCTAAATCTGTACCTAAGAAGGTGAATGCAGTCAGCATCTCATCCGTCGTTCTGAAATGCACTTCAGGCAGACTATGACGATTCAATGGATTGGCTCCCCCCATCGAATTGACCAAGATTTTACGGTAGATCGCATCTTCTTCATTTAGATAGTGGACATTTCCTGTCGCTACAACGATTTTATCCAATGATTTGCCGATTTCTACTAAGTTACGGATGATTTCTTCTAGATCATGTTCATTTTTGACAAGCTCTTGCTCCAGGAGTGGTGCATAGACAGCTTTAGGCATGACTTCGATATAGTCATAGAACTTCGCGCGGTTACGTGCTTCTTCTACCCCTTTTTGCATCATGGCTTCAAAAATCTCACCTTTGTCACAGGCAGAGCCAACTAATAGGTCTTGTCGGAATTTTTTCAGTTGTGACCGAGGGATTCGTGGCACACGTTCAAAATAATCAACGTTTGACATCGAGATCAATTTGAACAAGTCTTTTAATCCAGCTTGGTTTTTAGCCAATAATGTGACATGGAAAGGTCGCGCCCGTTTGTAAGAATCACCCTCACCTACATGGGCATTCAACTGATCGTGATAATACATTTCGTGGTTTTCCATCGCTTCTTTGATAAATATCCAAGCCAGATGTCCGGTTGCTTCCGCATCATAGATCGCGCGGTGATGCTGTTCCAAGCTAACTCCGAATTTTTTGGATAGCACACCTAAACCAAACCGTTTGAATTGTGGATATAAATAACGAGCTAATTCTAAGGTATCTATAACTGGATTGGCTGCTTCTGGGATGTTGTATTTGGCATAACTTGTATTCAAGAATCCCATATCGAATGCCGCATTATGGGCGACCAAGATCGCATCTTTTGAGAATTCTAAAAATAAGCGTAAAACTTCTTCTTCTGATTTTGAACCGCGGACCATTTCATCCGTGATCCCTGTCAAATCAATCGTTGTTCGTGATAAGGGATGTCCAGGGTCGATAAATTCATCAAAACTTTCGATGACATTTCCTTTGTACATCTTAACAGCAGCTAGCTCGATGATCGTATCATAAACAGCAGACAAACCTGTTGTCTCCACGTCAAACACGACATAAGTAGATTCACTCAATGAATCATGGGCGTCATTATACGCAATCGGTACCCCATCATCGACCACATTCGCTTCGACACCATACAAGATCTTCACACCAGCTTTTTTCCCCGCACTATGTGCCTCTGGAAATGCTTGTGCACCGCCATGGTCAGTGATTGCAATTGCTTTATGCCCCCACTTACCTGCTTGTGCCACAAGATCTGCAATATTATTCGTCGCATCCATGGTACTCATATTACTATGAAGATGTAATTCGACACGCTTTTCCCCTTCAGGAGAATAATCTTTACGTGGTGCATGTTTGACTTCTAAAATGTCTTGGGCATTCATCACTAGGTCACGAACAAACGTGTCTTCTTGGACACTCCCACGAACTTTCAACCAACTACCCGTACTTATTGCTTCAAAGATTTGTTCATCTTTTTCATTATTTGAAAACTTTTTGACGATAAATGAAGAAGTGTAATCTGTGATCTTCAATGTCAAAATTTTACGTTTGGAACGAAGCTCGCGTACTTCTTTATCGAACACGTAGCCTTCGATCGTTACTCGGCGTTCCTCTTCCAAAATATTGATCATCGGTGTGATAGGCTCATCGTTCGGGATATTTCTACCTAGTTGGATCGGACCGTCAAGCGCTGGCAATTGCTCTTTGCGCTCTTTTTTCTTTTGTTCATGGACAATCAAGCTTTCAGCCGCTTGTTTCATAAACGCCTCTGCCTGTTCTTGTCGTCTTTCTTCAAAAAGCTTTAGGACTCTTTCTGCTTGTTGCTCATCAACTTCTGGTTCGATCCGAAACTTAGGAAAGCCGTAACTGACAAATAACTGTTCTACTAATGGCAGATATTGTTGTTTAAGATAGCCAATCGCTCCCTCACCATCAACAGGCAAAATCACCTTATGATCTTTGATCGTTGGTACTTGCGTCTTTAATACCTTTTGTACTAAAGGCGTATCGCATTGCTGACTTTCCAGTGCTTGCGACCAATAATCTTGTAAGAGTTGTTCATCGAATGTTTGATCCGCCGCTTGAACTGTGATCTTCACCTCAGCAATCTCTTTGAAAGCAAGCATGACATGCTGCACCAACGAGCGATAAAGCATCACAGGCAAAATAGCTGGAAAACGTAACGTAAACTCCCACAGACGAGATTTACGATGGACCACCACCTGTTCCATTTCACCAGCAGAAATAAGCGGATGTGCTTTTTCAGTTTCTTCTAATTGGATCTGCTCCAATAATTTCTCAAATAACTCTCGTTTTTCTGACAAAAATATACGCCCTTTCTGTCAAGACCAGAAATCATTCCATTTCCGACCCTTACTTTTCAATACTATTTAGTATAACCCTTTTTGGGGAAATTTTCATTAAGGTTGTGAGAAAAGCGCTTTGACCTGAGCAGTAAGATGAAAAATCAGAAAATAGCTTTTCATATTTTTTGATTTTTTAGCTTAATGTTGAAGGTTAGCTTTTCGAACACCGTTTATCAGGTTGTGAGAAAGCTGGGCAACTCCGAGTATTAAGAAAGAATTTGAGAAAATAGCTTCTCATATTTTTTCAAATTTTGGCTTAATATCGTAGGAGTTAGCTTCCGAACACCGTTTATCAGGTTGTGAAAGAAGCGGTCAGCACTGAGTAATAAGACAGAAAAATCGAAAATGGCTTTTTCATTTTTGATTTTTTTGGCTTATTATTGAAGTGTTGCTTCTTGAACACCGTTCATCAGGTTGTGAGAAAAGCGCTTTGACCTGAACAGTAAGATGAAAAATCAGAAAATAGCTTTTCATATTTTTTGATTTTTTAGCTTAATGTTGAAGGTTAGCTTTTCGAACACCGTTTATCAGGTTGTGAGAAAGCTGGGCAACTCCGAGTTAGTAAAGCAGAGCGTAGGAAAATAGCTACTCATTTTTTTCACGTTTCGACTTACTATTGCAGAAGTTAGCTTTCGAACACCCTTTATCCCAATCACCAAAGGAAATGAAAAAGTCGCTTCCGTCTTCTAAAAGACTGATACGACTTTTCCACTCTGTTTATTCGCCTTGATTCAATAAAATCGGTAATGTATTCACAAGTTCTTCTTTCCGAACTTCGACCATTTCGCCTGTTTTTTTGATTTTCACTTCAACGATGCCATCTACTGCTTTTTTACCGACGGTGATACGGATTGGACATCCGATCAAGTCAGAATCAGCAAACTTAACACCTGCACGCTCATTGCGATCATCAACAAGTACTTGATAACCAGCTTCGTTCATTGCTTTTTCCACTTCATTCGTCAAGTTCGTTTGGAACTCATCTTTTAAGTTCATTTGTACGACATGTAGATCAAATGGTGCAATGCCTTTTGGCCAGTGAATACCGTTTTCGTCTGCATTTTGTTCAACGATTGCTGAAAGCAGACGGCTCACACCGATACCATAGCAACCCATGATCACGTGTTTTTCACGACCATTTTCATCAAGAACAGTAGCGCCCATCGATTCACTATAACGTGTACCTAGTTTGAAGATATGCCCGATCTCGATTCCTCGAGTGAAAGCTAATACGCCATTATTATCTGGCGAAGGATCGCCTTCTTGGACAAAGCGTAAGTCTTCATATGCTAGGACATTGAAATCACGTTCTGGATTGACATTGATATAATGGTAGCCAGTTTCATTCGCTCCCGCAATTGCGTTTGCCAGATCTTGTACGTGACGATCCGCATAAACTTTGACTTCTTCAGACACTCCGATTGGTCCAACTGATCCAAAATCAGCGCCTAAATAGTTTTTCGCTTCTTCCTCTGTTGCTTCTTCTAAGAAATCTGCACCTAAGAAGTTTTTCAATTTCACATCATTGACTTCATGATCGCCTCGAACTAAAACTAAAACAGGCTGCTCATCTGCTGTGAAGAGTACAGATTTAATGATTTTTTGTGGTTGAACGTCAAAGAAAGCTGCAACCTCTTCGATGGTTTTCACATCTGGTGTTTCTTTCTTTTCCATTTCCAATTGTATTTCATGAGATTTTTTTGGCACATAGTAGCTCGTCGCCATCTCTAGGTTTGCTGCATAGTCACTTTCTGTTGAATAACAAATGGTGTCTTCACCAATTTCTGAAATCGCCATAAATTCTTTTGAGTCTTTTCCACCCATCGCACCACCGTCACCGATGATCGCGCGGAACTCTAGACCACAACGCTTAAAGATCTCTGTATAAGCTTTTTCGTAATCTTTGTATGTTTCATCCAAACTCTCTTGAGACGCATGGAAAGAATAAGCATCTTTCATGATAAATTCGCGTCCACGTAATAGTCCGAAACGAGGACGTTTTTCGTCACGGTATTTTGCTTGGATCTGATAAAGATTCAAAGGTAATTTTTTGTATGAATTGACTTCATCACGGATCAATTCTGTAAATGTTTCTTCATGTGTTGGTCCTAAGATCATCTGACGATCGTTGCGATCATTCAAGCGGTATAAGTTGGGACCGTATGTCTCATAACGACCAGATTCTTGCCATAACTCAGCAGGTAGAATCGCTGGCATCAACATTTCTACTGCGCCGATTTTTTCAAATTCTTCGCGCATGATCGTTTTTAATTTTTCTAATACACGATTTGCAAGTGGTAAGTAAGAATAGATCCCAGCTGAAACCTGACGAATGTAACCGGCACGTAGTAAGATTTGATGACTTAATACTTCCGCATCATTTGGAACTTCTCTTAATGTTGGAATCAACATTTTTGATTGTCTCATTATATAAACTCCTTTATTCCTCAAATAATCTAACGCATGTCATTATACCCTACTTTTTCTAGAAAAAGAATCGTTGAATGTCATTCCATGTCACTAATACCATCAATAGCATCAGGAAGCCAAAACCAACGAGCGTCAAAACGCCTTCTTTTTCCTGACTAAGTGGTTTACCACGGACACCTTCAAAAATATTCAAAACTAGTTTTCCACCATCTAATGCTGGGATCGGTAATAAATTGACGATCCCTAAATTCATGGATAAGATCGCCATTAAACCAATGACTGTCATGATCCCTTGATTCGCTGCCTCAGAAGATAATTGGAACATCATCACCGGTCCACCTAATTTGTCCAAGCTAAAGCCGGTAAATAATGAACCTAATGCTTTGAATATTTCCAAAGAGCTACTAAATGCACGTTGTGTTCCACCGATGATCTTATCGAAGAAGCCAGTTTTCATTGGCGCTTGTATCCCAAGTTGACCAATTTTTTCACCATTCGACTCAATTGCTTTCGGTGTCACTTCAACAGAAGAAACCTGTCCATTTCGTTCAACTTCAAAATCAAGTGGTTTATCTGGATTTTCAGTAATGATCGCTGTCAGATCATTCCAGGTTTGGATCGATTTCCCCTCTACTGAAAGAATTTCATCATTTTCTTTCAGTCCGGCTGCAGCCGCAGCTCCATCTGGCGTAACAACACCGATTTGGTTGGTATTTGTGACTGTCACACCGCCTTGCATGAATGCTAATACGATGAATAATAGAATCGCTAAAATAAAATTATTCATTGGACCCGCAAAGTTAGTCAACATTCGTTGCCATAATTTTGCTGATTGGAACTGCACATCTCTCGGTGCGATCCTCAATTCAGTCCCATCCGCCTCGATGATCGAAGCATCGTGATCCACTGCATACGTTACTTCTTGCGTTTCATCACCATTCACATAACCTGTGATCGTGAGTGCTTCATCAAGATCATAACGGATCAATTCCATCGGGATCGCATTGGTCAATTGGATTTTTTTGCTTAAATTGATTTTCTTTACGACATGATCTGAATCCATCAAGAGTGATAACGGCATTCCTGGGGCCATTTCTGTTTCGTCGTCCCCATTCCCAGCCATTCTCACATAGCCACCGATCGGTAACAAACGCAATGTATAAGTCGTGCCGTCTTTTGCTTGATGACCGTAGATTTTAGGTCCCATGCCAATCGCAAACTCGCGAACTAGGATTCCTGATCGTTTCGCAAAGAAGAAATGGCCAAATTCATGTACGATCACTAAGATGCCAAAAACGATAATGAACGTGATAATTGTTCTCATCCTATTCTCCTTTACATTTATCATTATTTTTTATTCAGTTAAAAATAAAACTACTTAATTTTACCATATTATCGACACTTCACCAAGCACCGATTAACATGTAAAAAATAAAAATCCTGTAAAGAATCTCCTCACCGATCGTGTCTTATTGACGGACGAAAAACTTTTGGCTTCGGAAGCTTCTTTTACAGAATTTTTATTTATATCAATCCAAACAAGTACATGACAGGAAAGACGAACAATAGACTATCGAATCGATCTAAGATCCCACCATGTCCAGGTAAAATGTTCCCTGAATCTTTGACCTCGTAGTGGCGTTTAATCGCCGACTCTACTAGATCGCCAAATTGTCCGACGATCGATAAAACGATCGTTAGGAGTAACATGACGAATAAGCCATGTCCAAACAATTCTTGTGGCGGATAAAGTAAGAAATACAGTAAGGCAACAACTAACGCACTACCTATGCCTCCCAATGCACCTTCAATCGTTTTATTGGGTGAGATGTCTGGCCATAGCTTACGCTTACCAAAACGTCTACCGACTAGATATGCGCCAATATCGGTTGCCCAAACGATGAATAAACCAAAAAGCAACACATTGATTCCCTCTGTACGCGCACTAACAAAGTTTTGAAAACCAAAACCAACATATAAACTAGTAACAACTGGAAATCCAGCTTCATCGATCGTATACATATTTTTTGAGAAGACAGCGGCACCCAATAGGATCATCACAGTCAAATAAAACAACATAAATTCATTTGTTTGTTCAGGTAGAAAGAAAAACCAACGCTCTTTCGGCAAGACAAGAAAAACTGCACCGATGGCAGAAAGAACTCCTTCAAAACTTAATAGTGTCAATCCTTTCATACGAAAAAGTTCATAGACACCAACTACTGCTAACAAAGCCGCTACTAGCTCAAGACCAATTCCTCCGATCCAAATGATCGGAATAAATAATGCCAATGCTACGACCGCAGTGATCACACGTTGTTTCATGATTGTTCTCCTTTATCTACACTTTTTACGCCACCAAAACGACGGTCTCGATGCTGATAAGAAGCGATTGCTTCTTCTAAATGAGCGCCGTCAAAATCTGGCCATAAGGCTTTTGAAAAATATAATTCACTATAAGCAATCTGCCACAATAAGAAATTACTGATCCGTTCTTCGCCACTTGTCCGGATGACTAATCCTGGATCGCGAAGTTCCGGAGGTAAGAAACCGGTCATCAAATGATCCGCGATCATCTCCTCGTTGATGTCTTCCGTAGAAAGATCGTTTTCTTTTACTTGTTCACTGATTGCTTTGACTGCAGAGATGATTTCTGCCCGACTACCATAATTCAATGCAAAGTTTAGGATCATCCCCGTATTTTCTTTGGTTTGTTCAATGGCACGGCGTACTGCATCTTGCGTATGCTCCGGCAAAAGTTCTTCATAGCCCATCACCTGTACCTTGACATTTTCAGCAATCAACTCAGGGACGAACGTATCAAAAAAGTCTACTGGTAATTGCATCAAAAAATTGACTTCATCTTTTGGACGTTTCCAATTTTCGGTAGAAAAAGCATAGAGTGTTAATACTTTCACCCCAAGTCGAGAAGCTTTTTTAGTGACTTTCTTAACGGTTTCCATGCCTTCTTTGTGTCCAGCTACCCGTGGAAGACGACGGTTTTGTGCCCAACGACCATTCCCATCCATGATGATGGCGATATGTTTCGGGATATCCCTCTGCGCATCAAAATGGTGCTCACTTTTTTCTTGAATATATTTGTTTTTTTGCGGAAAAAAACGTAACATTCTTTTTCCTCCCATACTAAAAAATTACAACTATCTTTACCATTATAGCAATATCTATCGTTATTTCCTATGGTATAGCCCTTTTTTTACGCAAATTCAAAAGATTTTTTAGTTTTTCTTAGTCAAAAAGCAAAAAACAGGAGACAGCACTTCTCACTGTCCACCTGTTTTTATTGATTCTTATACTTCAAGCAATTCTTTTTCTTTGTCTGCAGCAATATTATCCACTTCTTTGATACTGTTATCTGTCAAAGTTTGCACTTCTTTTTCTAAGTCGCGCAAATCATCTTCTGTGATATCGCCATTTTTTTGTTGTTTTTTGTATTCATCGATTGCATCGCGACGAATGTTACGAACAGCGATTTTCGCATTTTCAGCTTCTTTTTTCACGTCTTTTGCTAATTCTTTCCGACGTTCTTCTGTTAACTGAGGAATGACTAAGCGAATCACATTTCCGTCATTTGTCGGGCTGATACCGATGTCGCTTGCCATGATCGATTTTTCAATGTCTTGAAGCACACTTTTATCGAATGGTGTGATCATCAATACTCTTGCTTCTGGGATCTGGATCGATGCTAATTGGTTCAATGGTGTTGGTGCGCCATAATAATTAACAGTGATACGATCTAATAAGCTCGCATTCGCACGACCGGCACGGATCTGTCCAAGTTCACGTTGTAGATTTTGTGCTGCTTTTTGCATCTTGTCTTTTGCTTCTGTCATAATTGCATCTGCCATTGTTTATTTCCCCCTTACGGTTGTTCCAATATTTTCACCTAAGATTGCTCGGCGAATGTTTCCATGTTCATTAAGATTGAACACAAGCAACGGAATATCATTGTCCATACTCAATGAACTAGCCGTTGAATCCATTACTTGTAATCCTTTTGCAATGACTTCCATATGTGTCAATTCATCGAATTTCACTGCTGTTGAATCGATTTTTGGATCGGCAGAATAAACACCGTCAACATTGTTCTTAGCCATTAAAATAACATCAGCGCCAATTTCAGCTGCGCGTAATGCCGCAGTTGTATCTGTAGAAAAATAAGGGTTTCCAGTACCACCGGCAAAAATCACGATACGCCCTTTTTCTAAATGACGCTCTGCTTTACGACGAATATATGGTTCTGCGATTTGTCGCATTTCAATTGAAGTTTGGACGCGTGTAGGAACACCAACATTTTCTAATGTATCTTGTAATGCTAAAGCATTCATTACAGTTGCTAACATGCCCATGTAATCTGCTTGTGCACGTTCCATCCCCATTTGTGCGCCAATTTGACCGCGCCAGATATTTCCACCGCCGACAACAATTGCCATCTCAACGCCTAACTCGTGGACTTCTTTGATTTCTTGGATGATTTCTTTGATAACTGGTGGTTTGATTCCAAACCCTTCATCTCCAGCTAAAGCTTCTCCACTTAATTTTAAGACGACACGCTGATATTTTGGTGTGACCATGTTCATTCCTCCAATATTTTCTATTGACATTCTACCATATCCAGATAGTTTAGGCACGAAAATACCTATGATCTTGATATCTCTTGCCCTAAAAAAAAGAGCTGTGACGAATGTCGCTGCTCCTCATTTCATTCAAATAAGCGATGGAACCGATGTGGTCACAAAGAAAACGCAGTATGATCTTCATTTTCTTTGGACCAAACATCGTACCATTAATCAAGTCCGTAAACTGGATTATTTTTTCACTTGGTTCATTACTTCTTCTACAAAGTTATCTTCACGTTTTTCGATACCTTCGCCGACTTCAAAGCGGACGAATGTTTTCACAGTTGCGCCTTTAGAAGCAACATATTTTTCAACAGTCATATCAGGATCTTTAACGAATGGTTGGTCAACCAATGCGATTTCAGCTTTGAATTTGTTCAAGCGTCCTTCAACCATTTTTTCAACGATGTTCGCTGGTTTGCCTTCGTTCAACGCTTGTTCAGTCAAGACTGTACGTTCGTGGTCTAATTCAGCTTCAGGGATTTGTGTTTCGTTTACATAACGAGGGTTGATCGCTGCTACGTGCATAGCTACGTCTCTAGCTACTGTTTCGTCAGTTGTTCCTTCTAAAACAGCTAATACAGCAATACGTCCACCCATGTGTAGGTAACCACCAAATGCAGCGTTGTCATCTTTTTCGATTACTTCAAAACGACGGAAGCTGATTTTTTCTCCGATAACTTGTGTTGCTTCGATCAAGTCAGATTCAACTGTTCCTTTTGATGTTTTGATTTTCATTGCTTCATCCATGTCAGCTGGTTTGTTTTCAGCAACTAGTTCAGCGATTTCTTTTACTAAGTCTTGGAACATTTCGTTTTTAGAAACGAAGTCTGTTTCTGAGTTTACTTCAACGATTGCTGCAGCGTTACCTTTCACTGCAACTGAAGCAAGACCTTCAGCGGCGATACGATCGTTTTTCTTCGCAGCTTTTGCCATTCCTTTTTCACGTAAAAGATCTACTGCTTTTTCAATGTCACCTTCAACTTCAACCAATGCTTTTTTCGCATCCATCATCCCTACGCCAGTCATATCGCGTAGTTCTTTTACCATTTTAGCTGTAACGTCTGCCATTTTTACTTCCTCCTAGTTGTGTGCTTTTTCTTTAAAAAAAGCTGTTTCAAAGGAGAGTGAGGCTTGTCGCCTAGCCTTTGAAACAGCTCCATCATTTAAAAATTATTCTGCTGAAGAGTTGTCGCCTTCAACAACATCAACGATTTCTTCGATTGAAGTCGCTGTGTTTTCTGCTGAAAAATCTTCTTCAACTACTTGATCTTCCCCTTGATTTCCTTCGATGAAAGCATCAGCCATTTTTGAAGTAATCAATTTAACGGCACGGATCGCGTCGTCGTTTGATGGGATAACTACATCGATCTCATCTGGATCGCAGTTTGTATCAACCATTGCTACGATTGGGATATTCAATTTGTGTGCTTCTTGAACGGCAATGCGTTCTTTACGTGGGTCAACGATGTACATTACATCTGGGATTCTTGGCATATCAGCGATACCACCTAAGAATTTTTCAAGACGTTCACGTTGTTTGTTCAAACCAGCAACTTCTTTTTTAGGTAGAACTGCAAAAGTTCCATCTTCTTCCATTGCATTGATTTGTTTCAAACGAGCGATACGTTTTTGGATCGTATCCCAGTTTGTCAATGTTCCACCTAACCAACGGTGGTTTACAAAGTATTGTCCAGCACGAGTTGCTTCATCTTTGATTGCTTCTTGTGCTTGTTTTTTCGTACCTACGAATAAAGCAACGCCGCCTTCTTCTGCTACGCTCTTCATGTAATCGTAAGCTGCATCTACTAATTTAACTGTTTTTTGCAAGTCAATAATGTAGATTCCGTTTCTTTCTGTGAAGATGTATTTCTTCATTTTTGGGTTCCAGCGACGAGTTTGGTGACCAAAGTGTACGCCGGCTTCTAGTAATTGTTTCATTGAAATTACTGCCATGTTTGTTTCCTCCGATTTGGTTTTTATTTTCCCTCTTCTTGTCTTCCAACTCGCTAGCCAACTTTTTCAAGCACCGACCAACGATCCAACAAGAATGTGGATTTATTGAGTAGAGATGTCAGATACACCAAAGTAATCTTTTTCTGCTCAACATTCAATAGTTTAACTGAATTGGACCTAAATTTCAAGAAAAAAAATCAACTTGCTTATTTTTTTGTCTCTTCTTTTTCTCACTCACATCATTTCAGTTTCTTTCCGTGTTTTTTTATAAGCAGTTCGTGAAAAAATAAACAGGCAACTGGAAAATAAAGGTGGGCAATTCAACGTTTTTTTGTTATGATACTTGTGAAAAGTTTCGTTAAAGGAGAACTAAAATGCGAAAAAATGAGCGACACTTGTTGATTAAACAAATCATTGAAGATTATACGATCCGTACACAAGATGAAATGTTAGCTAAGCTGACCGAAATGGGTGTATCTGCTACCCAAGCAACGATCTCAAGAGATATACGTGACTTAAAAATCGTCAAAGCGCCTGATGAGAATGGTGTTTCCCATTTTGTCCTGTTCAAAGAAAAGGAAACAGCTGAATCAAAAAGCGAAGATGAAAAACGTTTGATCCAAATGATTGAAGATATCGTGTTAAAAGTGGAACGAGTTCATTTTTTGACTATCGTCCATACTTTACCAGACAACGCGCCATTGTTCGCTGCTGTGCTAGATGAGATCAAACCACCTCATATCGTTAGTACGATTGCTGGTTTTGATACAACGATCATTATTTCGAAAGATGATGAAGATGCGCAATTAGTTGAAAACTTCTTGCATCATCCCACTACAGCAACAATTTTTTAAATGCCATAACAGATAGTAATTGTATATATATTTTTTGATGTTGGTGAAATTTGCCAGCATCTTTTTTTATTTAAATCAATACTGGAGAAGAACCATGAACCTCTCTCAAGTTGACTTAACCTTCCGTTACTACGATAGTTCCAATATACCTCGTACTCAATTGCCTCATAGAAACAACAATAGTAATGTTTTCCACTAGTAGAATAAATACAAATATCATTGAGAATCACAACAAGCGCTAAAAATAATATAAAGCTTATTTAACTTTGAATTAGGCAGATATTGCTTGTTTCATTATAAATCCCCATTTTTTTCTGATTGACGAAAAAACAGTCCCCCACACTCCTTATTTACATGTCACACTTTAATTTAAAAAACTTTTATAGCATAGAAAGGAAAAACGATTATGACCTTCTTCCCCTTTGTCGATCCCAACCGTCGACCACAAGCTAAGATTCGAAAAATGACAGAAGAACTGACCCAAAAATTTCAAGCAATCGATCCAGACTTGACCTTGATCCACAATGATAACTTTATTGATTATGGTCCAGAAATCTTTCCACAACTTTCGTCGATTTATTGGGATCCTCGTGTGCTGAATCATCCGATGGAACATTTTGTGTATTCGGAGTATCTGCTTAGATATAGAGGTTATCCTCTTTATTGGTTTACGCCTTACGATGAACAAATTTACGAATATTATAGAAAACCGAGCGGGGCTTCAGATTCTTCTAGACAAGCAGTAAAAGTGATTGACCGAGCTATCTTAAAAGTCATCCATGATTATCAAGTACATAACCTGTTCTATTGGAAAGACTTATTTACAGAAAAACAATTGGAACAGGAAAGGTTAAAACCTTATAATCGACCATCACAATTCATTGGACCAGGAGAACTCGTTAGTTCGCCGATTAGTTTCACTGACCCCAAGCATCGACCTTTGGCGGCTGTCGAACAGAATACGGAATTTCTAGAAACTCAGTTAAATCAATTAGATTCTCGATTATCTGTGATTCGTGATGACTCATATATTGATTTTGATCCAGAAGTTGGCTTCTTTTTCGCTGAATTTCCTTATGATCCTGAAGAAGATGAACCTAATGATCCTAGACGTTATTTGTCTAATGAAGAGTATACAATTAGTTACGGCGGTATTTCTTTATTCGTTTGTTCCCCTTACCAATTAGGCTATGGAATACATGGGGATTTTTATAACGAATGGATGTTTAACACGGATTACCTTAGTTTAAGCGAACAATTGAATAATTCAATTTTAGCTATCATTTATCAATATCAACAGAACAATTTATATTATTGGCGTAATGTGTATACACCTGAAATGTTTCAAAAAGAAATCAATGAATATAAAGACAGGGAGACATGGAGACTGGATAGGTCTGTCTAACTTAGATGTTTGTTAACGCTTCACTCAAATTCTCTTTTTACTCCGACTTTCCCGAAATAATAATTCTCTCTTCTACTTTTCCAACGTGTTATGATTCAAATAAAAATTTTGAACAGAAAGGATAGTAACTATGACCTTCTTCCCCTTTGTCGATTCCAACCGTCGACCACAAGCAGAGATCAAAAAAATGACAGAAGAACTGACTCAAAAATTTCATGCAATCGATCCAGATTTGACTTTGACACATAATGATAACTTTATTGATTACGGTCCAGAGGTCTTTCCAAAGCTATCGAAAATTTATTGGGATCCTCGTGTGCCAAATCACCCAATGGAACATTTTGTGTATTCGGAGTATCTGCTTAGATATGGAGGTTACCCTCTTTACTGGTTTACGCCTTATGATGAAAAAATTTACGAATATTATAGAAAACCGAGCGGGGCTTCAGATTCTTCTAGACAAGCAGTAAAAGTGATTGACCAAGCTATCTTAAAAGTCATTCATGAATATCAAGTGCATAACCTGTTCTATTGGAATGACTTATTTACAGAAAAACAATTGGAACAGGAAAGGTTAAAACCTTATAATCGTCCATCACAATTCATCGGACCAGGAGAACTCGTTAGTTCGCCGATTAGTTTCACTGACCCCAAGCACCGACCTTTGGCTGCTGTGGAAAAGAATACCGAATTTCTGGAAACTCAATTAGATCACTTAGATTCTCGATTAACGGTGATTCATGATGATTCTTATATTGATTTTGGCCCGGATATCGGCCATTTTCTTGCGGAATGTCCTTATGATCCTGAAGAAGACGAGCCAGATGATCCTATTCGTTACTTATCTCATTATGATTACCACATTTATTTTAATGAGACACCCATTTACGGACTTTCTCCTTATAGTATAGGAACTAGTTTTCATGGCGACTTCTTCAATGGGGGGATTGCCAACGTTACGTACCTTGGACTTAGTAAGGAGCTAGATGATGCGATCGAAGTGATTATGAGGAAATATATGCTTTATAACAAATATTACTGGCGCAACAATTATTCCTATGAAGATTTCCAAGAAATAGTGCGTAACTATAAAAAGACATGGAAGTTGAATTAATTCAACTTCTTATGATTCTTGAACAGAAAGGATAGTAACTATGACCTTCTTTCCCTTTGTCGATCCCAACCGTCGTCCACAAGCCAAGATTCGAAAAATGACAGAAGAACTGACCCAAAAATTTCAAGCAATCGATCCAGATTTGACCTTGATACATAATGATAACTTTATTGATTACGGTCCAGAGGTCTTTCCAAAGTTATCGAAAATTTATTGGGACCCTCGTGTGCCAGATCACCCAATGGAACATTTTGTGTATTCAGAATATCAGCTAAAATATAGGAATTATCCCTTTTACTGGTTTACTCCTTATGGGGAACGGATTTATAAATCTTATAAGAAACCTGCGGGAGAGTCAGATCCTTGGAGAGAAGCTTTAGATGTAATTGATTCTAACGTCCTTAAAGTCATTCATGATTATCAAGTACATAACATCCTCTACTGGAAAAAGACTTATTTACAGAAAAACAATTGGAACAGGAAAGATTAAAACCCCACAAGAGAGTATCAGAATTCGTTGGACTAGGTAAAATCATTAGTTCACCATTTAGTTTTATTGACCCTAAGCATCGAACTTTAGCTGCTTTAAAAAAGAATACCGAATTTTTGGAAACTCAATTAGATCACTTAGATTCTCGATTAACTGTAGTTCATGATGATTCTTATATTGATTTTGGTCCGGATATTGGCCATTTTCTTGCGGAGTGCCCTTACGATCCAGAGGAAGACGAGCCAGATGATCCTAGACGTTATTTGTCTAATGAAGAGTATACAATTAGTTACGGCGGTATTTCTTTATTTGGTTGCTCCCCTTATCAATTAAGCTATGGAATACATGGGGATTTTTATAACGAATGGATGTTTAATACGGACTACCTTGGTTTAAGCGAACAATTGAATAATTCAATTTTAGCTATCATCTATCAATATCAACAGAACAATTTATATTATTGGCGTACTGTGTATACACCTGAAATGTTTCAAAAAAAAATCAATGAATATAAAGACAGAGAGACATGGAGACTGGATAGGTCTGTCTAACTTAGATGTTTGTTAACGCTTCACTCAAATTCTCTTTTTACTCCGACTTTCCCGAAATAATAATTCTCTCTTCTACTTTTCCAACGTGTTATGATTCAAATAAAAATTTTGAACAGAAAGGATAGTAACTATGACCTTCTTCCCCTTTGTCGATTCCAACCGTCGACCACAAGCCAAGATTCGAAAAATGACAGAAGAACTGACCCAAAAATTTCAAGCAATCGATCCAGACTTGACCTTGATCCACAATGATAACTTTATTGATTATGGTCCGGAGGTCTTTCCACAACTTTCGTCGATTTATTGGGACCCTCGTGTGCCAGATCACCCGATGGAACATTTTGTGTATTCGGAGTATCGTTTAAAAGGAAAATTCTATACTGCTTATTGGGTTACCCCTTATGGTGTGATTATTGATAAATCACGATTACCAGATAGTCATGAAAAAAATTTGCAAAAAAAAGTAAGTAGCATTAATGATGCAATTCTTGAAGTCATTCGAGATTATCAAGTTCATAATCTTCTTTATTGGAAAGATTTGTTTTCACAAAAACAATTCGCACAACATGCTTTGGCCCTATATAAACAAAATCAACAAATAATCGGAGACACAAATATATGGAACTCCCCATTTGATTTCAGTGATCCAAAGTACCGACCTTTAGCAGCTGTTAAAAAAAATACTGAATTTCTAGAGACACAGCTGAGACAGTTAGATTTTCACTTAACTCTTACTCACGATGATTCATTTATTGATTTTGGACCAGAAATTGGTCATTTATTAGCTGATGCGCCTTATGACTCTGAACAAGATGAGCCTGATGATCCAATTGCTACCATATCTAATTATGAATATAATATTTATTTTAACCAGATACCTATTTACAGTCTCTCTCCTTATAGTATAGGAACGTGTTTTCATGGCGACTTCTTTAATGGTGGAATTACTAATGTTAAGTATCTGGGGCTAAATAAGGTGTTAGATGATGCGATTGAAGTGATTATGAGAAAATATATGCTTTACAACAAATACTATTGGCGTGAAACCTATACGCCAGAACAATTTCAGCACAAAATACGTGAAGATAAAGAATGGTGGACTTTATTTTAACAGTTTATTCAAAAAATAAAATCTTGAACAGAAAGGATAGTAACTATGACCTTCTTTCCCTTTGTCGATCCCAACCGTCGTCCACAAGCCAAGATTCGAAAAATGACAGAAGAACTGACCCAAAAATTTCAAGCAATCGATCCAGATTTGACCTTGATACATAATGATAACTTTATTGATTACGGTCCAGAGGTCTTTCCAAAGTTATCGAAAATTTATTGGGACCCTCGTGTGCCAGATCACCCAATGGAACATTTTGTGTATTCGGAGTATCTGCTTAGATATGGAGGTTACCCTCTTTACTGGTTTACGCCTTATGATGAAAAAATTTACGAATATTATAGAAGCCCTGGAGGGAATGCAGGCTCGTGAAGAAAAACTTTAAAAATGATTGAACAGACTATCCTAAGAATCATTCATGACTATCAAGTGCATAACCTTCTCTATTGGAAAGATATATTTACTGAAAAACAATTGGAACAGGAGAAGTTAAAACCCTACAAGAGAGTATCGCAATCTATTGGACCTGGCGAATTAATTAGTTCACCAATTAGTTTCACTGACCCCAAGCATCGACCTTTAGCTGCTGTAGAAAAGAATACGGAATTTCTAGAAACTCAGTTAGATCAATTAGATTCTCGATTAACCGTGATTCATGATAAATCATATATTGATTTTGGTCCAGATATCGGTCATTTTCTTACGGAGTGCCCTTACGATCCAGAGGAAGACGAGCCAGATGATCCTAGACGTGATTTATCTCGTTACGAGTACGACATTTATTTTAATAAAACATTACTTTTCTCTCTCTCTCCTTATTGTAGTGGGACTGGATTTCATGGCGATTACTTTAATGGGGGAATACCGAATGTTACCTACCTTGGACTAAGCAAGAAGCTAGTTGATGCGATCAATGTGATTATGAGAAAATATATGCTTTACAACAAATACTACTGGCGGGAAACCTATACCCCAGAACAATTTCAAAGTAAAATACGTGAAGATAAAGAATGGTGGACTTTATTTTAACAGTTTATTCAAAAAATAAAATCTTGAACAGAAAGGATAGTAACTATGACCTTCTTCCCCTTTGTCGATCCCAATCGTCGACCACAAGCAGAGATTCGAAAAACGACAGAAGAACTGACCCAAAAATTTCAAGCAATCGATCCAGACTTGACCTTGATACATAATGATAACTTTATTGATTATGGTCCGGAGGTCTTTCCACAACTTTCGTCGATTTACTGGGATCCTCGCGTGGCAAATCATCCGATGGAACATTTTGTGTATTCGGAGTATCTACTTAGATATAGAGGCTATCCTCTTTACTGGTTTACGCCTTACGATGAACAAATTTACGAATATTATAGAAAACCGAGTGGGGCTTCAGATTCTTCTAGACAAGCAGTAAAAGTGATTGACCAAGCTATCTTAAAAGTCATTCATGAATATCAAGTACTTAACCTGTTCTATTGGAATGACTTATTTCCAGAAAAACAATTGGAACAGGAAAGGTTAAAACCTTATAATCGTCCATCACAATTCATCGGACCAGGAGAACTCGTTAGTTCACCAATTAGTTTTACTGACCCCAAGCATCGACCTTTGGTTGCTGTAGAAAAGAATACAGAATACTTAGAAACACAGCTCAACAAACTAGATGTGCTCTTATCTCTTATTCATGGTAATTCATACATTGACTTTGGCCCAAAGATTGGTCGTTTTTTAGCTGAATATTCTTATGATCCAGAAGAAGATGAACCTAATGATCCTATACGTGACTTATCTGATTCAGAGTATCAAATCTATTATGGTGATACTATTTTGTACAGTTTTACTCCCTATAGCTTTGGAACTGGTTACCAAGGAAAAATTCTTACTGGTGGCATACCTAGTTTCGTTCATCTTGGACTAAGTAATGAACTTGATGCTACTGTTATAAAACATGTTCACAAATATCAATTGAATAATTTATATTATTGGCGTGATTATTATAATGCTGGAGAGTTCCAAAAAGAAATTAAAAAATATAAGAAAATGTGGTGCTTAGAATAACTAAGCACCACCATCTTTATTATTTTATAATCGGATACGCTGTCGCAACCGTAATTTTTCCATTTGCTTTAACATTCGCATGCCCTTCTATCACAAAACCTTCTGTACTTTCCCCCCTAAACTTATGTCCACCCGGTATATTCGGAACCTGTTTTTTTACAATTTGCTCTACCTCACTCGTGATTTTTTGAGCATCCCAATTATCTGGGAATACTGTAGATTTTTTGACGTCCAATGTACCTGGATAAGTTATTTCAGCGTTATAAGGTTGCCCTTCCACCACTGTTCCTTTCGGCTTATAAACCACTCCACTGTCTGGACTATAAAAATCAGGATGCCTTGAATGAGCACCTGTGATTTCAGGGTTGCCACTTTTCCCCGGTCTCACCTCTCCTGCCACATGACGCAACGACTTGCGGTTATAAAATTCAGTGGTTGGTAATCTTTCCACCAAGGCTTCATTTGGACAACCCTTGGTAATCAGAGCTTTCTCGGCTTCCAGCACGCGGGTGGCTTCAGCTTCTTCGACTTCGATCGCTGTTACGAAGACTTCTTCGGATTCAACTGCTCGTAAGACAGAAAACATTTCAGACAACGGTAAGCACATAATGATCAATAAGATGTCTGTTTTTTCGAGCTGGATTTGGGACTGTTTGATGACCCAGTCGGTATTTTCGTAATTTGGTAAATTCTTCAATACATTGCCACCGACTTCAGAAATCGCTGCAATGGTGGTTTCATCTAGACTCCTTGGTAAGGCATTCGTGCGTTCTTCATCAAACAAGCCATCGGCTAACGCATAGTAGTTACAATAGATACCGAAAAAGCTTTGCACTTTGCGGATCGTATAGATGACTTCTTGGTTAAAACCGATGTCGATTTGGTCTAAGGGAACAATTTCTTGCGTTCCCCGATACACAAATTCACCTTCCCGATTAATGACAACTTCTTTATCATTGGCTTTCGCTACGATCCGGAATAGATTAGTCTGAAACGTATCAGGCAATTGATCAATCAGCGCATCCCGCTCATCGATCATCTGACGGGTGATTTCTTTTCCGACTTCATTGACGGAATCGACATCTGTTAGGTCTACTGCCCCGAATTGGACCGAAGAATATTCTTTGACCAGTTCCAAAGCTTGTTCAGGTGTGGCGATTTCTGCTAAAAATGTATCAAAGTCCGTCTCCATGGGAATCGTGATGCCACGAACATCATATTGTGTATATAATTGTTGACGATGGTCATAGGCGGTATAGCTCATGGTCACATTGACATAGGGTGTTCCTGGACCATTATATGGAGAAAAATTGATTTGTTTCAGGGCGCCGATCCGCGGAGGTAATTTTTCATTTCCCGGTAAGTATTCATTCAGTGAAGTATCTGGATAAACTAACAGACTTTGATTGTTTGTGCTTTTCGGCACGAACAATCTGCTCACACCATCTGTCCCAGTTCGCATCTCATATCCAGATAAGTCTGGGGTCGTTTCTATGTATTCGAGAAACTGGTTTTGGACTGAAATCCAACTAGCCAACTCGATTTTAGTGGTTGGATAAATCTCAATCGGATCTTCGGGCGCATCAATGGCGTCACCAAGTAAACTGATCGATTGTCTTAAGATATTGGTGGAGGTCACCCGATATAACTGACTTACAGCCATCTCTTTGGACGATTCTTTTAAGTAGGGTCGGGTAAATTCAGCAAAGGCGGTAGCTTGGATGATCGGTGCAATTTTCGAACGAGCAAACCGTGCACTGAGGGGTAACGTACTTGGCCCTTCCATCATGTCTAAATAATCCGCTAGAACTAAATTATCAAATACGTTATGTTCGGCAGTCAGGGTATCCGTAAATCCTCGGAGTTTTACCCATTCGTTCCATGTTTTTTCATCTTTTGCTGGCGAAGTGCCACTTAAATCAATCTCAACAGCTGGACGCGAGGTTGCTTCTTTGAAGGATCGATCACTCGCAAAGGCTAAGAGTGTCGGTTGGAAAACCGACGACAACAACATCACAACCATCAACAACGAGAACCATTTCTTTTTCACTTTCATTTTTCCACTCCTTTTCTTTTTTATTTACACCGAGAGTATATCGCAATAAAAGAAAGCGCTTAACAAAAAGTGAAGATTCTCATGAAACGACTTTTTCTAAAATAAGAAAAGGAAATTCAATTATTTATTCATAAAAATTTTTGTATGTACAATTCAACATAAAACAACTATGAAAATGTATGCCGTACCAAAAATACGTCAAAAAAGCCGGGATTTTTTCAAATCCCGACTTGGCTCGTTTCTAAAAGAGAACCTTCTAGATAAAAATCAATTCAATTGTAAATATGCAATGGATTATTGACTGATACATAACTTTTTACATTTTATCTGGTGCATGTAATCCTAATAGACGTAAGTCTTCTTTTAGTAAAACAGTTACCGCATAAACTAACGCTAAGCGCGCTTCTTTTTGCTCATCATCCACTAAAATTTTTGTATGTGCGTAGTATTTGTTGAACGCTTGTGCCAATTTGATCGCATGTTTTGCAATGATCGATGGCTCATATTTTTCACCCGCTTGAAGCACTGTTTCAGGATATTTCTGTACAAGCTTCACGACTTCCCAACTATTTTCGTCATTCAACGCATAAGCTTGATCTTCAGAAGGAACAAAACCTGCTTTGTCTAATAAACTCATCGCCCGAGCATGCGTATATTGGACATAAGGACCTGTTTCCCCTTCAAAACGAACAACTTCTTCTAGGTTGAAGTCGAACGTATTCAAACGATCATTTTTCAAATCATGGAAAATAACGGCACCGACACCCACTTGTTTTGCGATGACATCTTTGTTTTCCAAATCAGGATTCTTTTCACTGATTTGTTGTTTTGCTGAGTCGATTGCTTCATTCAATACTTCTTCTAGTAAAACGATCTTTCCTTTACGTGTTGATAGCTTTTTACCACCTTGTGTGATCAAACCAAATGGGATGTGGTGCATATCATCTGACCAGTCAAAGCCTAGTTCTTTCAAGACAGCTTTCAATTGTTTGAAGTGATAACTTTGTTCATTACCTACGACGTATAGTGATTGACTGAAATCATACGTACGCTTACGGTACAGTGCAGCTGCCAGATCACGCGTAATATAAAGTGTCGCACCATCTGATTTTTTGATCAAGGCAGGATTCAGATCATAAGCAGATAAGTCAACGATTTCTGCGCCTTTGTCTTCTTGTAAGAGATGTTTTTCTTCTAGTAATTCGACGATTTCATCCATCTTGTCATTATAGAAAGCTTCCCCGTTCAATGAATCAAAACGAACTTCTAACAAGTCATAGATCTTGTTGAATTCTTTCATTGATTCGTCACGGAACCACTGCCATAATTCCATCGCTTCTTCGTCGCCTTCTTCTAGACGTTTGAACCAAGAACGAGCTTCATCATTCAATTCAGGTTGTGTTTCAGCTTCTTCGTGGAATTGGACATATAGACGCAATAATTCATTGATCGGTTCAGCTTTTACAGATTCAGCAGATCCCCATTTTTTGTAGGCAACGATCAGTTTCCCAAATTGTGTTCCCCAGTCTCCTAAATGGTTGATACGTACTGGTTGGTAACCTAATTTTTCCATGATAAAGCCAATCGAGTTTCCGATCACTGTCGAACGTAAGTGACCCATTGAAATTGGTTTTGCAATGTTTGGTGAAGACATATCGATAGGCACGCTTCCTTGGTTACCGATCGTGCTATCACCATAATGTTCTTTTTCTTTAACTACTGTAGCTAACACCTGTTTGCTAATCATTTCTTTGTTCATAAAGAAATTAAGATATGGGCCTACAACTTCGATTTTTTCAAAGTTCGTTGGATCGATTTTTTCTGCTAGCTCTGTTGCGATCTGTTGTGGTGCTTTGCGGAAGATTTTTGCTAAAGAGAACGTTGGAAATGCGACATCTCCATGGTCCGCTGATTTTGGATTTTCAAGTAATTGTGCGACTTGCTCCAACGTCAAGTCATCTTGTACTACTTCATATAGTGCTTTTGCAACAACATCTTTGTTATTCATTTATTTTCCTCCTACATATTGTTTGCTGTAAAATAAAAAAATCTCTAGCAAATCCATACTTTCCATGAATTTACTAGAGACGAGAATTCCCGCGGTACCACTCCAATTGTCCTAAAAAAGGACCTGCTCGATCTGATATCGGTAGACGACCGTCTGTCAAAGACAGAGTTCTCCAAGTGCGCTTCATTGGGATTTGTTCGTCCGGCTTCCACTCTACCCAGACTCGCTTTGAACGAAATGACACCAATTACTCTCTTGTTCAGCAAACATTGCTCTTATTTATCTTGATTTGAATTATAGCAGATATCCAATCGACTGGCTAGAGTTTTCTTCATAAATAAACGGTGTTCGAAAAGTTGACCTTCAACAATAAGCTGAAAAATCAAAAAATATGAGAAGCTTTTTTCTGATTTTCTAGCTTATCGCACAGGTCAAAGCGCTTTTCTCACAACCTAAAATGTCCAGGAGGTCTAAAGGAGATTAAAAACCAACTGGACATCTTATATACATGGTCATGGTAAAACGATAAAAAGTTTCTTACGCTTCATCAGCAACAATGATCGTTCCTTCTTCTGAAGCTAACAGATTCTCAATATTTTCTAAGGAAGTAATAATTGCTTTCCCAGTAGGACGAGCCTCAACAAAGGCAATCGCTGCTTCCACTTTTGGCAACATGCTTCCTGGAGCAAATTGGTTTTCAGCAATGTATTGTTTCATTTCTGAGACACCAACTGTTTCTAGTTTCTTTTGATCAGGTTTTTGATAATTCACATAGACATTATCGACACCCGTCAACACGATCAGCAGATCTGCTCCGATGATCTCTGCTAATTTTTCAGAAGCAAAATCTTTGTCGATCACGGCTTCTTTTCCTTCAAGACCTGTTGCAGTTTCCACAACTGGAATACCGCCACCACCTACAGAAATGGTGATCACGCCTTGTTCCACTAATGTTTGGATCACACGAGCTTCTTTGATTGAGATTGGTTTTGGTGAGGCAACGACCTTACGCCAACCACGGCCTGCATCTTCTTTGAATGTTACGGAAGAGTCTGCTTTCATCTGATCGTTCGCTTCTTCTTCTGTATAGAACGGTCCAACTGGTTTGCTCGGATTTTTGAACGATGGATCATTTTCATCAACAATGACTTGTGTCACTAAAGAAACGACATCTTTATCGATTCCTTTTTCCTTCAACACTTCACCCATCGCATTTTGCAACCAATAGCCAATTGAACCTTCCGTCATCGCCACACATGTATCTAATGGCATTGCCGGTGTTTTTTCTGAATCAGCCGCTTGTTGTTGGATCAATAAGTTCCCAACTTGAGGACCATTACCATGAGAGATGATCAATTCATCTCCTTGTTCAATAAATTTCACTAAGTATTTTGCTGTTTCCATCAATGCATCTTGTTGTGCTTTTGCACTTGCATCTGTTGATAAAATTGCGTTTCCGCCTAATGCAACGACTACTTTTCTATTTGCCATGTTTATCTCCCCTTTTTCCAGAACATTCTGAATTTTACCGATGACAAAACAAGCCAGCGTTCTTTTTGAACGACCCTCACGCTGACTCGTTTTGATTATTTACTTGTTAGTTGTTACACACGAGGAATGAATAAGTTCCCTAGTGTTGCTGCCATGATTGCTTTAATTGAGTGCATACGGTTTTCTGCTTGCTCAAATTGACGTGCATATTTACTGCGGAATACTTCGTCTGTTACTTCCATTTCAGTGATGCCGAAGCGTTCTTTCATTTGTTCACCGTAAACTGTCTTCGTATCATGGAATGCTGGTAAGCAGTGTAAGAAGATCAAACGATCTGTATTGTTTGTTTTTTCGATCATATCCATATTGATTTGGTAAGGTTTCAATAATTTGATACGTTCTTCGAATTTATCTTCTTCACCCATTGATACCCAAACGTCTGAGTAAAGAACGTCTGCTCCGTCTACCCCTTTAGCAACATCGTCAGTGATCATTAATTGTGCACCTGATTTCGCTGCAAACTCTTCAGCCATTTTCACGATTTCTTCTTCAGGTTGTAATTCTTTTGGTGCAACGATACGCATATTTGTTCCTAAGATCGCACCTGTTACTAACAATGAGTTAGCCATGTTGTTACGTCCATCGCCACAATAAGCAACTGTGATGCCTTCTACTGTACCGAAGTTTTCTTGGATCGTTAAGAAGTCAGCGATCATTTGAGTTGGGTGCCATTCGTCAGTTAAACCATTCCATACAGGAACACCTGAGAATTCTGCTAATTCTTCTACCATTTGTTGGCTGAAACCACGGAATTCGATTCCGTCAAACATGCTACCTAATACTTTAGCTGTATCTTCAGTTGATTCTTTTTTACCTAATTGGATGTCATTCGCACCTAAGTATTCAGGATGCGCACCAAGATCGATTGCCGCAGTTGTAAATGCTGCACGAGTACGTGTTGATGTTTTTTCAAATAGTAATGCAATGTTTTTTCCTTCTAAGTAATGATGTGGGATGCCACGTTTTTTCAAATCTTTCAAGTGTTGAGAAAAGTCGATCAAATATTGTAACTCTTCCTTTGTAAAATCTTTTTCTGCTAATAAACTTCTTCCTTGAAATACTGATTCTTTCATATGAACATTCTCCTTTAAAATTGTATTCTATTTGATAGTACCTAGTGTACTTGGTATTAAGAGGAAATCTGATGGCAGCTGACAGTGACTGCCATCAGGAATAAACTATTTTAAATCTTCACGAACTAACGGTTGGCTCATGCAACGAGGGCCGCCACGACCGCGTGACAATTCACTTGAAGTGATTTCCAACACTTTGATGCCGTAGCTTCTCAATAACTCGTTAGATACATAGTTACGATTGTAAGTAACTACAACCCCTGGAGCGATTGCTAATGTGTTTGAGCCATCATTCCATTGTTCACGAGGTGCAACGATCGCATCGCCATTACCTGTTGGGATCAATACAAGATCATCTAAACCAAGAACTGATTTCAATGACTCTTGTAAATCATCTGAATGAGAAATTTTGATATCATCGCCAGCTTGTTCAATTGTAAAGACGTCCATTTTCCCTTCTTTACTTTGGATCGCTGGGTGGATCGTGAATTTATCATGGTCAACCATTGTAAATACTGTATCTAAATGCATCATGGCACGATTATTAGGAATCTTGATTGCCAAGACTTTTTCAAATCCTGAGTTTTTCGCAAATAAGTGACGTGCTAAACGCTCGATCGCTTTTGCATTTGTTCTTTGTGAGATACCAACAGCAACAACTGTGTCACTAAGGATCAATTCATCCCCACCTTCGATATGATCTGGATTTTCACGATCCAACCATACGTCAACGCCTTTATTTGCAAAACGTGGGTGGTGGTTCAAAATGTATTCAGTGAACATTGACTCACGACGACGTGCTTCAAATGCCATTTTATTGATTGTCATCCCATTCCCCATCGATGCGGAAGGGTCTCTTGTAAAGTATAGGTTTGGCATTGGGTCCATGTAGAATGGATAGTCATCATCAGATGATAAATCGTATAAGCTACGTGATTTAACATCGATGTCTTTTGTACGAACACCCGCCATGATCTTATCTACCATATCTTGAGTTTCCATTGATAGAAGGAACTCATGAAGACCATCTCTAACAGCATTAGATGCAATAAAAGATTCATCTAACATTTTATTTAAAAATTCCTCTTTGACATTACCTGCATCGATTGCTTCAGCCGCCAATTTTTCTAAATATAATGTTTCAGCACCTTCACTTTGAAGCACTTTTGCAAATTCATCATGCTCAGCTTGTGCAATCGGTAGATACGGAATGTCGTCGAACAACAAACGATCCATAATATCAGGCGTTAGATTTTCCACTTCTTGACCAGGTCGTTTTAGTAAAACTGTCTTTAACTTTCCTATCTCAGAGAAAACGTGAATCGGTTTATCCATGTTGTGTTGCCTCCTTCGTTTTGATTACATACTTAGAATAAACTGCTTTTGTAATCACTTTCATGCTTTTCTCGCATTTAAAACGAGAAGAATCTCTCATTATTAAAGCTTAATTAAATAATTACACATTTTTGCATCTTTTATTAATAATTTCTCTTTTTTTTATACTGAAAACTCTATCAAAAAAATTTTTATTCATCAAAAAAATTTTTCTGTATATTTTAAAATCCCATTTAAATTAAGGTTGTTAGCGTTTACTTTATGTATATTATTTGTTTTTTATACACTTTTGTGATCGTTCAACAAATTATATTCATTTGTTTTGTATAAATTATACATAATAACAAACGCAATTGATTTTTTACAAAATATAGCTTTTCGCGGAATGTATTATGGCTTTACAAAAGAAATAAAAGAAGTCACAATAGAATTAAAGAATAATAGGAAGCAGGGATGTTCATGCGTGTAAATAAAATCGATTATCATTTTTCTAAACTCAGATATCAACCTGATTTTGAACACTTTACTGATGAGGAATTTGAAGAAATCAAAGAGCAGACTGTCCTACGTTCATATAAGAAAGGACAAGTACTTTTTGATGAAGGAGATGAACGGCAACGTTTCTATGTCTTAACAGAAGGATTGATCCGTTTAGAGCGTTATGATGAAAGTGCTACTTATTACTACTATGATTATGTCACAGCAAATAATCTCTTTCCAATGTCTGGTATATTTGAAGAAGAACCTTATACGTATACAGCACAAGCCATGACCGACATCGAGACTTTTTATTTTCCTGTAGCTTGTTATGAAAAAATTGTCAAAAACAACCCTAATCAAATGATTTACATGATCCAGAAGTTAGGAAAAGTCGTCCAGATGCACGAACTACGCATTCAAATCGGCTTGACCTCCAGTGCATTTGACCGAGTGAAACAAAACCTATTTGTTTTAAAAGAAGAATTAGGAATCCCTACAGAAGACGGTCATATATCGATCCCCTATCCAATCACGTTGAAAGAACTAGCAGTCAATAGCGGCACCACTCGTGAAACCGCCGGACAGGTGATCAAACAGCTGAAAGATTCAGGCTTGGTGAATTATGATAAGAAGCGGTTCACGTTTTGTAAGGAAGCAGTGACGCCGGGGTGGCGGGAATAAAGCGTTTATTCTATTCCTAAAGAAACAAAAAATGTTTAAGCGTAACGTAAACATTTTTTGTTTCTTTTTCTATTCTTCCCATTTTCATCCAATATTTTATAATTTTTTTAAATGAGTTCCTTAATATGACTCCTCAACTATTTGTGATACTAGAAGAAATAAAGTATTTTTAGTTTTTTTTATAATTTTTCTTGAGACAAAACTACATGTCTCATAAATATTTGCATAAAAACAATCGAAACTAAGCGAATTTCAAATTGTTAATATATTTAACACAAAATATATTTCAGCAATTTTAAATTACAAAAATTTGACTAATCACTATAATTAAGCATAAAATAGAAACAATAACTGTTTGGATTTTAAAAAAAATGTTACTATTAATAACACAGGAGGGTATATGAAAAAATTATCAAAGCAACTTTTAGCTCAAACAATTAAGGAAGCTAGAAAAACAAAAAAAATCACACAAAAGAAACTCGCCGATTTAACAGGGATTAATAGAGCAATTATTAGTCGTATAGAATCCCTAGACTATTTAACATCTATTTCTCAATTAGAAGTTTTAGGAGAAGTACTAAACTTTGATATTTCAGATTTGTTTGTAAACGAGCAAACTACTCATATAGAAAAAAATCATAAACCAATGAATATTGTAGTTGCTGGTACTGGCTATGTAGGACTTTCAATCGCTATCCTACTTGCACAGAAAAACCATGTGATTGCTGTTGATATCGACCCACAAAAAGTTAATTTAATTAATAAAAAAAAATCTCCTATTCAGGATGATTACATGGAGAAGTATCTAGCTGAGAAAGATTTGGACTTAATAGCAACACTAGATGGAGAATCCGCTTATAGGAAAGCTGATTATGTTGTTATTGCTACCCCAACCAATTATGATAGTAAAAAAAACTATTTTGTTACATCCGCAGTCGAGTCTGTCATTGAAACAGTATTAAAAGTAAATCCAGATGCAGTCATGGTAATTAAATCGACTATTCCCGTTGGATATACTGAATTTGTACGTTCAAAATATAACACAAATAATATCATTTTTAGCCCAGAATTCCTCCGTGAGTCTAAAGCATTATACGATAATTTATATCCTTCTCGTATTATTGTAAGCACAGATAAATTGGATAGAAATCTATTAAAAGCATCACGTATTTTTGCAAACTTACTACAGGAAGGAGCAATAAAAAAAGAAATTAACACATTGTTTATGGGATTTGCCGAAGCTGAGGCAGTTAAATTATTTGCTAACACATATTTAGCGCTTAGAGTATCTTATTTCAATGAACTTGATACCTATGCTGAAATAAAACAATTAAATACACAACAAATCATCAACGGTGTCTGTCTTGATCCTCGTATAGGAACTCATTATAACAATCCTTCTTTTGGATACGGGGGATATTGCCTACCCAAAGATACAAAACAACTCCTTGCAAATTATAATGATGTTCCACAAAATATGATGAGTGCAATTGTAGAAAGTAATCGGACAAGAAAAGATTTTATTGCAGAACGTGTTCTTGAGTTAGCGGGAGCGTATGGGGCAAATAGTATTTGGGATGTTGAAAAAGAAAAAGAAGTTATTGTCGGCGTTTATCGCTTAACCATGAAAAGTAATTCCGATAATTTTCGACAATCTTCTATACAAGGAGTCATGAAAAGGATTAAAGCAAAGGGTGCTAAAGTTATAATTTATGAGCCAAATCTAGAAGATGGAACCACTTTCTTCGGTTCAAAAATAAACAACAATTTAGAAGACTTTAAACGTTCTAGTGACAGTATAATTGCTAATCGTTATGATAGCTGTCTTAATGATGTAGTAGAAAAAGTATATACTCGTGACTTATTTCGGAGAGACTAAAAATTTCATAAATAACTCTTGGTTTTTTATGGCTCTTCGACGAGTACTGTTGGTGAATTAAAAATGAGAAAATTTCATCGTGAAACAATCGAAGGAGGAAGAAGCTTCGATTGTTTCTTTTTTGTATTGGATTGATCTTGAAAAACTAAGATCTGAATCAAGTAAATACAGTCACGAAAATAGAGGAAATTACGGTAACAATAAACGACGCGTTTAATGACCTTGATCTTGTAGTTTGTTCCTTCCAAGGTACCGTTACTATAAGGCGTTTGGAAAGCATTTTTGATGCCTTTTCTATATTTATTGAAGAAAGTGATTTTTTTACGAAACCACTCAGGAAGCTGTGTCTCTAAGTAATTAACTACTTCAAAAAAGTAGTTCGTATCCTTTTGATTATAATGATAGAGATGGGTGTCATAAGTCAGCTTCAACGTGAAATCATAGTTTGGTAGTTCATCTACAATAGCTTTTTCAGTCATTGATCTAATCATAATGGTGATTGGGAGCTATCTAATAGAGAATAATCCTTTAGAAGCAACTTCCAAAACGTTTGAAGCGTTTGTACTTCAGGCGATCTTTCTTGCGATAAGAATTTATGATTTGAATCCGTAAATGATTCAATGCCCAGTATATAATATAAAAACGATCCGTGACAATTTGGACATGGGAAAAAATACTTTTCGCTAATTCAAAATACGGAGCGTTTATATCCATGACAATATATTGAGCATCCCCCCTTACTTGACGGATATAGCTATAGATAAAGGTACGTAGATAAACAAGTTTACGACTTTCAAGAAAACCAAGACTTTAATTTGTTAATCCATCCATGAAGATAAAACTCATTTTACTAACGCAAGATTTCATTGATTTAAATTCATCAAAACTAAGAATAGCAACCAAATAATCAAAACGTACTTTAACGTTCTTCACAGCCACTTTATGATTCATAAAATCGTTGTTACATCCGATAAGAAAATTGAATACCAATGTCTTTTCTACTGGAGTTAGTCGCTAATTCTGCCATGATTTTTCGTTTCAAGTCGACAGAAATCGAACAATTTCTATCAACTAAAGAAGGTTCAGTTGAGAAAGTTGCGCAATACTCTTTGCATAGAAATCGAATTTTTTAGGACCTAAGGCAGTTTTGTTTGAATGAATCGGCAATAATCGAATGGTGGTTTGGAGAGTACATATTTAATTACTTGACCTTTGCTTTTAATCCCACATTTTGTACAACAAACCGGAGTGTAATCTAAACCTCCATGAATCACCTGGGAGGTAATGTCTCCTTCTTTCTTTTCAGAAAGCCAATTTATAGGGAAAATGATATTTTCATCTGTTAAACCGAGGAATTTTTTAGTATGATAGTCCATGGAGATATCCTTTCTTGATGAGTTTGTTTTAGTCGACTTAATTCGATCAATTTATATCTCTCTTATTCTATCTTTTT
>NZ_PUAP01000004.1 GCF_002947535.1 Enterococcus mundtii | reverse complement strand
TTTCGAAGCCTTCCAGTTTTTATTTTATGTTAACTTCAATCAGCGATCAACTAACGGTTATCGTACCGTCGATCGTTGTTGTATTGACCAATTTTTCTTCGTTATAAATATTGTATAAAATCCTAACATCATGGCTGCCATCATCAGGTAGATTCTCAAAAGAGATAGAGTCTATTCGGTTGTTTGGAGGAATCAATCCTGATTTATACAATTGTTTATTGTTTGATGCTAGATAGTATTCTACTTGGATACTGAAAGCATTCTGGCCATTATTACGAACATCGACACTTGCTTTTCCTTCTGCGTCGACTTCAATATCATGTTTTAAAAGAATACGCATTTTATCTTTATCCACTTGGTCTTGCATTGCTTTCAAAATATCTTCATTACTCAATCTTGTCAGATTATCATCTAAATCAGGCAATCCTGTCACTACTTGAGGAGGAGATTGATTAAAATAAAAATATCCGCCAATCCCTGCTACAAGACATACGAGAAGCAAGGAAAATAAGATATAAGTTCTCTTCTTTTTACTATGATTCTTTTTATCAATATTGTTACTATGTGCCATTTTTCTCAACCTCCTTTCTCAATTTATAACTAAAAAGTCTGTCATTCAGACTCTTTCTGCTAAACTAGGTAATGGGATACTCATTAACTGTGTTTAGATCAGTTAGCTAGTGCAGAAAAATGGAATGACATCGTGTATGCAGGTGTCACAATAACATCTTGTTGGAATGCCGAAGTGATCGCTCCTTCAAATTTCAAGGATTTTGTTTGCCCTGTTTCGATCGTTGTCAAGTAAGTACGAGTATTCAAGAATTGTCCGGAAGAGCTTTGTAGACGAACAGCCGCTTCATTTAATGGTGTAAAGAACAAGTCTTGAGTGATTCCAGTTGAGCTTGTCTCCGCAAAACTATCTACTTCGATCATCACTCTATGTGAAGTTGAATTATTTGTCATTGCATATAAAGGTGAAACGATCTCTGGTTGCGGGGTACCATCTTCTGCCATCGTATTCGCATATCTCACAGTCGTAGGGATCGTGATATCGATATAGCGCTTATCTTCCGGATCAACAGGATCCCACTCTCCGATCCAACCTGAAACTTGAACATCTGCTTGGTCATCACCTTTGATTGTTTGACCCGGTGTATTGTCTGGTTGTCCAGGGATCCACCCTAAGTCGTTGGCGGCAGCATTCAATGACCCAAGTCCCAAGCCGCCTAATAAGATAGTAGATACAATCGCTAAATTACTTAGCTTCTTCATATTAAATTTCTCTCCTTGCTGAAATAATCTATATTATTTCACTAAATTTTTTGTAGTCGTTCTTCTTTTTGATTGAATGTATAAAACGATCCTATCGAAAAAAGAGTAAGCAATAAACCGATCAGAGCAATTCCATTGGTCAAACGTTCCCCAGTTTGTGGGAAATTAGAGGAAGAACCTTTACTTTTGTTTGATACTGGACCTGTAGCTTGTTGTTCTTCATTTTGGGTACTCTGCCCTGTGTCGTCTTGATTTTCGGAACTATTACCTAAATCACCGATCGTTGCTTCGACATGAACTGTTTGTGTTTCTGATTGTTGAGCATGATAGACAGTTGGGCTCATAACGCATAACATCAACACACCTATCATGTAATACATCGTCTTTTTTATCTTACCCTTCACCTCCTAATGTAAACGACACGATTCCCACAAAACAATTATCCTTAAAAAACCAGCACTTTTAAAACCAAGTTTTACCGCCAGTTTGGTAAATAAAATAAGAATATGTAGTTATTTATTTTAGTGCTAAATACAAACTACGCTTACGATAACTAACCATTCTCCCATATATAACAGTGATAAGATAGCATTATAGCGTTCTCAAGAAGAGGGTATTTTTTTAATAACATATTATTTTAACCAATCAGTTTGAACTTTTCCTAATAATTCCCTACAAAAGAAATAATTGAGTAATGTATCTCGGAATAGAATAAACGATCTGGATACAATTGCTTACTGATTTTTTACATAGCCGATCATATCTCAGCAAGTTCGTCTACTTTGATGTGATAGTACTCGACTAATTTATCAATGATCGCTTCGTCCAAATAGTTGGAAATTCCAAGAGTAGGTACTTCAAAATAGTCATTGGAATAGATATCTGTCAGGAGGCAATCAAACTTTTGTAAATAATCATTTTGTATTTTTGTCGCAGGGTTGAGAATCTCTATGTTGATATTATGGCGAAAATAAAACTTGATTTCCTCTTTGAGCATACGCATATGGTCATAAGAGCTATCTAATAACAATGCGACATGAAGTTTTATTTTTTGTTTACGTACTTGTATCCATAGATCTGACCAAGAAGTTAATAACTTGAAGACGGATTGATGGATCATTTCATCTATATAGTTATGAAAGGCAGATCCTAACGTCTGATAAATCTCAAAAAATCGCTCTTCTAAATCTTTGACCAGTGTCGGACTGTCTCTTTTTACGTTTTGAAAAAATTCTCGTTTCTTATTATGTAAAATATAGGTCGGTTTTACCATATTCATGGTGGTCCAATAAATGTCATGAATCAATTGATCGCGATTCTCACAAACTATACCAAACTTATTTTCTAAGTATCCTATTACTTGATTAAGTTTATTTTTTTGATTTACTGCATCAACTTGGACGTTTAAATACTGTAGCCGTAAAGTTGGATGAATCGGTTGGTAAAACTCATAGAAAAGTTGCTGGAGGTTTTCTTCTTTTAAATGGACAGCAAAATTTTCATTGATACGTCCTAATAGTTCTGTTTCATTTGCGAAATGTTGAAAAATAAAAGGGACGTTCCTCGTTATCAATTTATACCCTTGTTGCAAACGGATAAAACAGATAAACAAGTGGAATTTCATATTTCCTAAAAACAAATGGTTGTCATTATTGACTAATGCCCAAATCGTATTCTCTTTTACAAATACTTCGATGATATCAGTGATCAGAGCAATATCATCGATTTCCATTAAATTCTCAGGTAAATTATATTTTTCTGCAAAGAAAGCAGAAAAAAAATCCCTAATATTCCCTTCATTGCCTACAATTTCGAGATGATTATTGATTTTAAAATCATATTTACTGATCACTTGGTTGATTCGATTGATAATACGTGATACTTGTGTTTCAGATATATATAAACTATCACTTAGATCGTCTTTTGAACTTACTTTCCTAAAAAACAATGTTTCAAGTAATGTATACTCTAAACTTTTACTCAAAATTTTTGAATAGATGAATGCTTTCGGTGTCTTCAGATTTTTCTTTAGCAATACTCCTGATCTAAAGGAGGTTTCAATCGTTAGTGGTGCGATCATCTCATTGATTTGTGAAAGATCATTTCTGGTTGTTTTTTCTGAGCTTTCGATTATTTCGGCCAATTCAGCTGTCGTCATCCACTGAGTATCCCATAATATTTCCAAAATCTTCAACTGACGTTTCAGACGTCCATCTAAGATTTCTCTCATTTCATTTCCACCTCTCCAAACAAAAAATATTGAACATCTACATTATTTTTAACATAGTGATTTATCTAAAAATAATCTCTATCTACCGACTGCTTGGTAAAATAACGCTAAAACTCAAAGAGAAATGTGTTGATAATGTCAAGAATTCTAACATTAAAAAAATTGGTATAGTTAAAAAAATAAATTATTTTCTTTTTTCCAGTGACTCATATAGTTACAATCGTTTTCAAAGTGTTCATTTACCAATAACTTTATCCTCTTTTTATCACTTAAGAACAAGAAAAGATATGCCAGTTTAGGCATATCTAATAAATTGGATTAAAAAAAATATTACATCACTAGTTCTTTTCTAAATAACTGGATACTTTCTTTTCTGTTTATAATAAAAGTATGTAATTTATTAATGAACTCATTATCGAAATAATGTGGAATCCCAATGACCCTCGATTGTTCGATGGACCCTCGTATGGTAAAAACATCTGTCAACACACAGTCATACTGTTCTAATTTAGTTTGGCTAAACAAATCAAATGGTGACAAGATATCGACGGAATATGTACTTCTAAAATGCATTTCGATTTCTTCTTTTAACATACGCAAATGACCGATCGGGACATCCAAGATCAAAGCTGCTTTGATCTGATGGGACTTTTTCATCTCAATGCGAAAATCAGACCACTGAGTAACCAAACTATATATCGATTGATACACCATATTTTTTATATCAAAGGGTTTAAGTTCAAGATCTTCATAGATTTCTGCAAAACACTCTCTTAGTTCAACCATGATCGCTTGATTCTCACCCATTAATTCTAAAACAAATTCTTCGATCACGTTGTTCAAAATGAACGTTGGACCAGTGATTCGAAAACTACTCCATAAAATGTCTTCAATCAATGTATCACTATAGGAACATTCAATATTGAATCGTTTAGATAAATCTTTGATCAGCCGTTCAATTTTACTATGTAATGATGATTGCTCAATACCTAGCTGTTGACAAGCACTGGTCACTTTGAAAGGTTCGCAATAGTTAGCAAACAAGTTGTATAATATGTCTTCGTTTAGTTCTATTTCAAAGCATTCTTGACATTTACGTTTTAACTCTCCGTCATTCAAAATAGTTTTATAGTTAAAAACAGTTTCTTTTCTTTCTATAAAAACTCCTTGCTTACATCGGTATAACGCAGCTAGTACTTTTAAATGTATTTTATTCAACAAAAAATGATGCTGGTCGTTCACTTCAATAATCGTTACGTTTTCCTCATAAAAACATTGGATCAATCGATCGATCAATTCGAACTCTTCCTTTAAAAGAAGGGTTTCCGGTGAAAGATATTTTTCATACATCAAACTAGCAAATAATTTACGAATATTTATCTCTGAACCTTCAATCGTCAATTCATGACTGATTCGTATTGAAAATTTATCTAAAACTGAATTTAGCTTTGTCAGCAAGCGATTCAACTGTGTCTCCGAGATAAACAGGCGATCACATAACTCCCCTTTAGAAAGATTCGGATTGATAAAAATCTCTTCGATGATCTGACATTCGATGCAGTTTTGTAAAAACAACGAATAAAGATGTGTCTTTGAGACCCCAAGTGTTTTATCCAAGAAAACACCGTGTTTAAAAGATGTTTCGATTTTAAGCGGTTTGATTATTTCATTCAAATGTTTGATATCCGTTCGTATCGTCTTTTCGACTCCCCCGATGACTTGGACAATTTTCGACACGGTCAACCATTCATTCTCCCATAGCAATTCTAATAATGCTAATTGCCTTGTACTTTGTTTATTTAATATTCCTTTCATTTTACTCCCCCAAATCTAATAAAAAAGCACAGTAATAAACAAAAAAATAACACCCCGTCTGTATCTTCTTGCTTTTTTTCTGATATTAATATTCAATTTTTTTTAAAGTTATCTTTGAAACACGATTTCATAAAAAATGTATGTACTATTACTTAATCATAATTTTAAAATATAAATCACCTTATGTCTATAAGAAAATGAAGATAACGTGAGATATTTTTAATTTTTTAATTAAATAATATTAGTAATAATAAATGATCGAGTAAAAGCACAGGGAAATCAATGCTTTTATTCGATCATTCGTATATTTGTTATTCTAATGATTTTTAAATAACTTTAACTGATTTAGTATTTTTTCGATAAGAGTTATACTAACAACTCATGACTCACATGTCTGTCTAGTATGGTCTAAGACAATCAAATGTGCTTACCACTTAAAAATGCAAAGACATTTTCTCTAGAAATCTCACCGATCAGTATTTCGTGTTTATAGATATTGACTTTGTCGTCTTTTTCTAGTTGAGCAAATAATTGTTTCAATGGTGCATCGAACTGAATCACTGCTCGTTGTTCAGTGATCTCTTTCTCAAAAAAGCCAGCAAGAATAAGTTGTTCAACTGTCTGGTCATTGTCTTGGATCGATTCCTCGAAGAAACTACGAACAAAGTCATTTTCAGGATGCATCAATAATCGCTCCGGTGTATCACATTGAATCAATACACCTTCTTTCATCACAGCGATCCGATCCCCTAATTTGATTGCCTCCTCCATGTTATGCGTAACAAAAACAATTGTTGTACCTAATTCTTTGTGAAGCGATAAAACAAGCTCCTGCAAGGAAGTTCTTGAAAGAGGATCCAACGCACTGAAAGGTTCATCCATCAAGATTACTTCAGGATTGGCTGCTAGTGCCCGAACGATCCCTACACGCTGTTGCTCGCCTCCAGATAATTCTTGAGGCATTCGATCACGATAAACCTCTGGATCTAAACCAACTTTTGTCAGCAACTGATCCGAAGTCTCGGATCGTTTTTGTTTTTCCCACCCTAACATTTCAGGGATCACTTCAATATTCTGTTTCACAGTCATGGTTGGGAACAATGCGATTTGTTGCAATACGTAGCCCATTTGCCAACGCATTTTTTGTAAATTATAGTTCTTTAAAGATTTACCCTTGAAATATACCTCACCCACACTCGGTAAGGAGAGTCCATTGATCATTTTTAGCGAAGTCGTCTTTCCACTTCCAGAAGGACCTACCAACACGAAGATCTCTCCTTCATTGATCGAAAGGTCTAATTGTCTAATTGCATACTTGTCGTTAAAGATTTTATGGACATTTTTAAATTCAATCAGTTCGGTCAATTGTTATCCTCCTTCACTAAACCTTGGTCAACCAAAAATTGTCGTGCCACTTCTGCTGGTTGTTTTTTCTCAACATTGACTTGATAATTCATTGTTTGCATCTGTTCTTCGGTTATTTTACCGCTAAGTTTCTCTAAAGCAGCCACCACTTCTGGATGTTCATTTGCAAAATCTTCATTCATCAATGGTGCGCCTTGATAGGTCGGGAACAATCCTCGATCATCTTCTAGGACAACTAAATCGTATTGTTTTAGTTCACTGTCGGTGGAATATGCATCAACGACATTCACATCACCATTATCAATTGCTTGATAACGTAAACTAGGTTCCATGCTTTGAACACTCGGAAAATTCAACTGATACAGTTCCTGTATCCCTTTGTAACCATCCGCACGGTCGATAAATTCTAATGTGAACCCTGCTTTGATTTGGTTCTCGATTTTAGCTAGATCAGAAATTGATTTTAGTTGGTGTTCATCCGCGAAATCACGTTTGACAGCAAGAGCATATGTGTTCTGATAAGCCATTGGACTTAGAAGTGTCATTGTGAACTGTTCATTTAACAATCTATTGGCCTCGAGATAAGTTTCTTCTTTTGTTAATTTTTGGTCTTTGATTGATTCTGGAACTGTAACCAAACTCTCTAATACTGTTCCGGTAAACTCTGGATAAATATCGATTTGTTTATTTTCTAAAGCACTGAATAAAAAACTAGTTTTTCCAAAATTCGGTTTTAACTCGACTTCTGCATCCGTTTCTTCCTCAATCAATCCTTTATACATCTGGATCAATATATCTGGTTCTGCACCGAGTTTACCAGCAATCGTGATTTTCTCTTGTTTCAAGAAACCAGCTTGATAAATGGAAGCACCTGCGACTAAAGTCAAAATCAAGCCTAAAGTGATCATGGTATAACGTGGTTTCAAATGTTGTAATAGTCGGATCAGGCTACTGAAAATAATGGCTAATAATGCGGAACTGATTGCACCGATCAAAGTCAAAACAGGTGTGTTGCGATCGATTCCTAACAAGATAAATGTTCCTAGCCCGCCCGCACCGATCAAGGCTGCTAATGTTGCTGTTCCTATGATCAATACTAACGCTGTGCGAATACCTGAAATAATGACAGGAAGCGCGATGGGTAACTCTACTTTGATCAACCGCCTAAAACGAGACATCCCAAAAGCAACTGCGGCTTCTTCGATTGATGGATCGATTTCTGCTAACCCTATATACGTGCTTTGAAAAATAGGTAATAAGGCATATAAGATCAAAGCGATCAACGCCGGTAATGTCCCGATCCCTACAAATGGGATCAATAATCCTAATAGTGCAAGTGAGGGAATGGTTTGCAAGACACTCGTTACTTGTAATAAGAATTCTGCCATTCTTTTATGGTTCACTACCCAGATAGCAAGTGGGATCGCAATCACTGCAGCAATCAACAATGCAATCAATGAAATAGATAAGTGCTGAAATGTTGCTGCAAATAATTCTTCCTTTCTCTCACTGAGCGTTTCGATAAACGTATTCATATGACCTTCCTTTCTGTTCTCCCTTAAGTATAAACATAGCGAAGTAAATCCCCAACTAAGTTGTTTAAAAAAACTTGCAATCGACTAATTAGTGAGAAGTGATTGCAAGTGTTGTTTTTGTATTTAGTTATTTTGAATGATACGTAGCTCTATGCTGATAGAAGGTTTCTTCATACCTGCGTTTTCGTTCATTTTGTCGATACTTTTTTTCATCCCACATCACAAACCACAATACAAACGAAGGTAAAAAAATCAATAATGCTGTTTGTAACCCATAATTACCTATAATAATTCCAAAAAATAAAATCGACAACATTGCACCAAAACGTCTCATTGATTGCATCTCTGATCACCTCTATCATTTTATACCGAACAACCGTTCGCTATTCTATTATACGAACAATCGTTCCCGTTGTAAAGTAGAAGTTTGATTTTTGGGCAAAAAAAAACAGCCAGTAACTTTTAAAATCTCGTGGGGGAGATACTTGTTTACTGGCTTGTTCAATAATTATTATACTTTAAGTTGTGTGTCTGTGACCAAAAAAGTAAAAATCGGTTGTTTTAACATCATAATCGTTAAATTTAATAAAATAAGATGTGTTCTTTAACGGAAAATGTATTTTTTCTGTCCATCAATCTCTACTATTCACTAATTTTTATCCGCTAAAATGATGCCCGACCTATTTTCCTAGAGAACTTTTTGCATTATTCAAATGAATGTTTTTTCTAGAAATTATTGAACAAAATTAAATACACTTTATTATGTATATTTTTTTCCATTTTCCTATTGAATTAATAGAGTCGTTCAGTGTAATATAAAGATTGCTGAAAATTTTCAAAAAGAAAAGAGGTTAGAGATGAAACAAATCAAATTTTTATTAGACTTATGTGGAATTATTTTGGGAGCTGCTCTTTACGGATTAGCGGTAACCGGAATCAATCTCCCTTCAAAATTAGCTGACGGTGGTGTCACAGGAATTGCTCTTTTACTTAATCATTTATTTGGCTTTGCGCCTTCCATCACCTCACTGATCATAAATTTACCTTTATTGCTGGTTTCCTTGTTTATTTTTGGAAAACATGCATTTATTCGAACGATCGTCGGAACTTTTTCTCTGGTCTTCTTCTTGCATGTATGGGAAAATCTAAATGTTCACTTCGCTGTTGGAAACCTTTTGATGAATAGCCTCATGACTGGTATTCTTTCGGGGATCGGTTGTGGCTTGGTCTTTCGTTTTGGGGGTAGTACAGGTGGAACAGATATTGTTTATCAAGCAATTGAAAAATATTATCATGTGAATATTGGTAAAAGCCTATTTGTTATCACGTTCGGGATTTTAGTTGTGTCTTTGTTGTATCTGGATTTCACGCATTTTGCGTATACTCTTTTGAGTTGCTCCATTTTATCTTACACATTGAATAAAGTGAAGTACTTCCGCTTCGCTAATCCATTCAAAAAAATCACACATACTACCCCAGCAGTGAATCAATTAGAACCATTGGAAGAGCCTTATTTAGATTAAATCGTTCCACAAAAAAGCAGCTACTTTTTCAAATAGTTATCCTATTTTGAGAGAGTAGCTGCTTTTTTGTAGTCTTTCTTGCTAATCGTCTTGGCAATCTAGTGGTCTACTGGTTTTGAAGCCACCTGATAGAACCATTTTCCCTTGTTGTTTGCCTTCACTAACTGCCTTCATTGCATGTTCAAGTGAAGTTTGGTTGATACCATCTGAGTACACGGTTGTTACGTGACTATGAAGTTTATTTTCTTCAAATAACTGTGTCAACGTCTTTAAGATCGCGCCTTGTGTCTCGATCTCTTTGTCATGATCTGTTTTTGTGAAGACATATTCCCAATGGAAACTGATTGAATTATTTTTAAACTCATTCAAGTCGATTTTCTCTTTGGTATTGACGATCATTCCGATATGCCCCAGCGGTTGAATGATTTTTTTGATTTCCGAGAGGTATGGTTCAATATCATACAATACAGCAACATAATCAATCCCATTGATCCCAACCTGTTTCAATTGATCATGAAGCGAATGGTGATAGTCTAATGAAAGATCTACACCATTTTTTTCAAGCCAGCCAAAGTTTTGTGGACTAGCGGTAGCATACACTGTCATCCCCGCCCATTTCGCTAGCTGTGTCATGATCGAACCGACGCCACCTCCTCCGTTGATGACCAATAGTTCTTTCCCTTCATTCGCTTTTTCTTCGGGAACTAATTGAAATTTTTCAAATAGTAATTCATACGCAGTGAGTGCAGTCAATGGGATTGCGGCGGCTGCTTCGTCACTAAGATTCTCAGGCGCTTTCGCCACGATCCGTGCGTCAACTAATTGATACTCTTGTTGACTTCCCCCACGTTGAGTCGTTCCTGCATAATAGACACGGTCGTTCAGATGGAAATCCGTCACAGCCGATCCCATTTTCCGAACATATCCTACGCTGTCATAGCCCAAGACAGTGAATGTTTCTTCTTTGACGATTTCTCTTCTCTTTATATCGACTGGGTTGATCGAAAGTGCAACGACTTCGATCAATAAGTCGTGTTCTTCAGGTTCAGGTGTCACAGTGTCTTCTTCAATCAATTGCGGATAAGGTGTTTCACGAGTAAAACCAAACCTTTTCATCGTTAGAGGTACATTCGCCATTTTTTCCACTCTTTTCTATTGAAGTGATATAGTCAGCCAACAAAAAAAGCTGTCCCGTTCCAACATTCAGACATTTTTTTCACAAGGCTAGCCTGCTTCTCATTTGTCTGAATGTTTGAAGGAATCAACTTTTTCTAACAATTGATTACTACTTATTGGAAATAACCATTGCCTTTCAAGGAATTACCTTGGTCATTGATCAGTCCTTCCAACGAACGATCCAATACCCCATGAGTTTTCTTACTTGAATTTTTCTCTTGGTTCATTGTTACACCTTGTTTTCCATCATAGGGTGTGTTTTCTGATTCAAATAAAAGATACGCATTTTTTTCTTTTTTGATTGAAGCAAGCAATTCTTCTTCAGAGATTTTATTCTTCTTCTGATCAGGAATGATCGAAGCTGGCACGTACTTAGGTACAAAATAAGAACGTTCTCTTCCAGAACGATTGAACACACTACGCGCTTGGCTTGTTTTCTCTTGTGTTGGTCTTTGCTCTGAAGGGCTGGCATGACGAGTATAACCGAAATTCGCCTGGCTGTTTCGTTTTGTTTGTGTTTTTTTACTTTGTCTATAATCTGGCAAATTTTGTTTATGTTTCGCTAGATTTTCCTTTTGTGTCGAAGCATGCCGAACATTGACTGTCGAATGAGGATTTTTTTCATTTTTTGAATAATCCTCAAAATGAAATTCATTGATTTGCTCAAATAATGGTTTGTCGCTTGTATCGGTCATCAGGTCATCTTGACCGTCAAACAGCACGCGTCTATTTTCATTTTTTAACTTGACACCAATGTGATCATCGTATGCAGGAAAGCGAAAATGTTTTCGTTTGATTTCTGTCATGTAAACCATCCTTTTTAAGTGGACTTTCTCTTATAATAGCACAAATCGTGTATTTTCAATAGCTAAGCGTTAGTCTTATTTAACTTTCTTGTCGTTTCACGAATGATCAGTTCTGGGAAAAAGTGGCGGTATCCTTGGCTTGCTCCTTTTTCGGTGATTTTTTTAAGTAACATTTCTCCGCAAACTTCCCCCATACGAATGATGTCTTGTTTAACGGTAGTCAGTTTAGGTGAACTGATTTGATCAAGAAATACGCCATCAAAACCAATGACACCAAATTGATCGGGTAACTGCCCGCCAACTTGTGTGATGCCACGAACGATACCAAGCGCCAAGCGGTCAGAGCTGCAAACAAAACACGTTTTATCTGAGAATTCGTCCCAATGTTCTGTAATATATTTCTCTGGTGTGGTGGAATGATTATCAAAACGTAACATTTTCGGAGTTAGTCCAGCCTCTTTCATCACTTTTAGATAGCCCGCTTCTCTAGATAGTTCAAAAGGTTCTGCTTCATCGATGCCGATATAAACGACCGTTTGATAACCAACTTCTAAAGCATATTGCGTCGCTTTGGCGGTTCCATATTGATTATCGCTATCAACATAATCATAGCCCATACGATTTTCACCAAACAAGACGACCGGTTTTTCTAAGCGATTGATCCAATCAAAATCTCTTTCACGCACCCCTGTGATGATATAACCATCACAGGAACCAACGTCAAAGGCATCGTTGGTCACTAATTGCAAGGAATAGTGCTCTTTACCGATTCTTTTGGCGATTCCCATGAGTAAATTCATATAATAAGGTTCCGTGGTATCGATCTCCTCAAGAATAAACAACTTGATGATTTGTGAGCGGTTCGAAACTAACGCTTTTGCTGCAATATTCGGACGATAATCCAATTCAGCCATGGCTGTAAAAACTAGTTCCTTTAGTTCATCAGTGACTTGTTCTGGATGATTGATCACCCGAGAAACCGTCATTTTTGAGACATTTGCTCGTTTAGCTACATCTGCCAATGTTGGCATAAAATCTCCCCTTCCATGCCTAATTACATAACTATAGTCATTATAGCAAAGATTTGTGCTAAAAAAGAGCAGCTCTCAAATTGTTCTAAAAAAAAATCTATCAAAAGAGAAAATCATTTCCTCATTTGATAGACGTTTTCCTATTTAGATCTACAGCTACCTATTGGGGCATTTCCATCATTTGACTCAAAAAATCCGCTGCTTCTTCCATCAATGGGACTTCTACCATATGACGTTTTTCCGAAGAAGCACGAAAGACGATTCCCTTACCATAAGACTCGTCTTTGTTTTTTTCGACAAATTTAGATACTTGTTGATAAGGAATCTTTTCATCTTTTTCTCCATGCCAGAAAAATAAGGGACGGCCTGCTAGTTTTTCTGGTTGTAAAGATAGATCGTAATGGTTGACCCATGAAATCAAGTCGAAATAATCATCTGGCAACTTATATTGAAATTCTTGCGCTCTGCGTGAGATTTCTTTGCCATATTCAAGTGGTGCCGGTGACCCCATCAAGCAGATTCCACCAGTGATCTCAGGGTGCTTTGCCAACAAAGCACAGGTCGTCATCCCGCCCATTGACACACCACCCACAGCCAACTTATCTGATAGAAGTTCACGTTTTTTTAAATGTTCGATCAATGTATCGAATTCGAATAGATTACCGTAGATACTGCTCCAAAAAGTAAAGGAAGGAATTTTTGAGACCGGTTGTTTACGCTCACCATGATTCATCGCATCTGGAAGCAAGACTCGCATCCCTTTTTTCGCCATTTTTCTTCCTTGTGTCAATACAAGCTCCTTGCTTGTCTGCCAGCCGTGATAGTAGATCACTACTGGAATTTTCTCTGTCTTCAACTCTTTTTGGACAACTTCTAATACGGGTATGTTTTTGATTGTTCGTTTCAAGATAATTGGATTCACTGATTGATTCACCTGATTTTCATTAGATTGGCTGAACGTAAGGACAACCATAAACTTAACATGATTTGTACAAGGCATAATAGCCCAAATGTAATGGTATAAAAATCCATCCTTTTAACAAAGAATAGCATGGCGAATATCCCTATGATCCCTAATCCTATAGACAAGGCTGGGTATATCGACATTTTAAAGAAGCTAGCCACACTACCAAAAATATTACCAATAAACACCATTAAAAAAAGAAAAATACTTAATATTACCCCATCAGTTAGTGAGATTGGGAATAACAAGGAATTCGCTTCAATGGGTTGTTGGATCGCATGGGTCCCTAAATACATACTCAGAAAAATACTACATATATGACTGACTCCAATGACCCTGTTCATTCGCTTCATCGCGCTCACCTGACTCTCTTTATAATTCTATTATAATCATTTTATCATTTTTTTAAAGTAATAAACGTTTAATCTTTTCTTCAATTGCCTTATTTCTGATATGATGAACATAGACGCTACTGAAAGGAGTTCTTTATATGTTCGATCCAAAAATGTTAGCGATGATCTTTTTCATCAATTTCGCTTACATTACATTAAATACTTTACGCTTTATGTTGACTATGAAAGGCTATCGCTACATCGCCCCATTAGTTAGTATGGTTGAGATCATTATTTATATCGTTGGCTTATCGCTAGTTTTAGATCGTTTAGATAATCCATTGAATTTATTCGTTTACGCGTTAGGCTATGCCGTGGGTATCAGTGTTGGGATTGCTATCGAGGATAAATTAGCACTGGGTTATATCATGGTGACGACGATCCTACCAGCAAATACTTCGGAGGATAAGAACTTGCCGATCATTCTTAGGGAAAATGGGTTTGGTGTGACCCAAACTTCAGCTAATGGTCTAGAAGGCGAACGCTTAGTCTTAGAAATTCTTTCTCCACGAAAAAATGAACGTGAGCTTTATCGTTTGATCAAAGAAGTCGAAGAGCGCGCTTTTATCATCTCTTATGAACCAAAATATATTTCGGGCGGATTCTGGACAAAGAAAGTCCGCAAACGTCGAAACAATGCGAAATGAATGAACACGAAATAGACGATGATCCGATGGATTTATTTCATCAGGTCCTCGTCTTTTTATTTGTTTTATTAAAAATCATCGACAATTCCTCATCATTTTGTTATTATATTGTATATCATTAAATTTATGGGAGTACTTATGGAAATACAACAAAAAACAACGACCTATCTACAATGGGGATCTGTTTTTGCCGTTTTGAATGCTTTGCTTTTTTTCTTTTATGCTTATTTCAAGACCTCAAGCATACCTTGCAACTCATTTGGCTGGTTATTGCTTGACCACTCCGAGCTAAACCAATCCTCTGACAATCCAATATTCTTGATTCTTTCTACCTTGTGCGGTTTGATTTTCTCGTTATGTTTCGCCGCCTATTTTGCTAAAAAAACGATGAATACATTTAATGAAGTAAACGTCATTTTCGTGATACTGAAATCACTGAATCTTTTAACAGCTATGCTCTATACGTTTAATCAAGATTCGCTTTTTTTCTTCATTATCAACGGTTTAGTTGTGATTTTAACGATATTTACTTTCTTTATTTTTTCATTGATCACTAAGCAATTAAGAATGCCGATGATTATTCAAACTAGTACTTTTTTCTGTTTTTGCTATAGTATCGTTTCCCTATTCATCCTAGCCTTTGCGCCATCGATCAATTCTGCTAATATCCAAATCACTAGTAATATTCTAGATATCTTGTTTATTGGTAATTTAGCTTATATGATGTGGCATTTTCGCAAAACAGCATAATCCCAAACGAGGTCGAGCCAGCAGTGTCTAGTCTCAAGAAATAAGGCGCCATCCACGAAAATCGTTCTTTGATTTTTTTGTGGATGGTGCCTTATTTTTTTTAGAGTCTACTTTCGCTCCCACCATTTATTCAGATGGAGGTCACATTTTTTTGATATAGGAATAAGAGGTCAAGTCTAATTGCCCCATCACTGCTATCAATGCCTGCTCTTTGATAAAGGCAGCTTCAACAGGCGTTTCAGTCGGAGGTTCATATTTTTGTAACAATGAGTCTTTCCTATCTTCCATTATAGGTAGGAGCAATCGATATTGATCTTCTTGAGCAACAACCCCCGCTAATATTAAAGCATCTAAGAAAATCGACTCACGTCGTTTTTTGTATTTGTTTTCACAAATCCGTTCGAGAATCACTTCTATTTGGTCAAAAAAATAGGTTTCGTTCACATCGCCAATCAACTGGCCTAGAGCTTGAAATTGCTCAGATAGAGGTGTTTGCTGCTTTTGAAGATGAAAATACGTCGGCAAAGAAATCCTATCTTCTCCTTGGGTGAGCGTCATAAAACGATAATTTTCATTTCCTGCTTCCAATCGGTTGATCGTTGGGACTGAAAAAGACGTGGCATAAAAATAAGCTGCCCCAGTTTCATGACAGAAATCCCAGATATCTTCTGCTAAAAAGAGATTTCTTTGACTTTCCGGTTGTTGCATTACTTCATTGATCAATTCTTTGGTCAGTTGATTGATCTCTTCTTGAAAGTCTCCTTGGTCATACACCGGAAACGCACAGCGGTAACGGCGATTTTCTCGGATGATCAACCCACTATCGATCATTTGATCAAGAAAGTGTTCCATTTTCTTTTGGGGAAATTCTTTTTTTAATTGGCGTAAAATCACCTCTTGTGATTCATGACCGATCAAATAGTCGATCATCGGTTGGAATAAAGGATGATCAAGTAGTTTTCGTTTGTCCTCTAAAGAATAAAAATATTGCATGTCTGTTTACCTGCTTTCTATGTGAAACCTTGAATGAAAAAAGCGGGAGGTCCCAGTCAACTGGTTACACTCCCACTCCCTTCTTTCAATCTCATTTCCTAATTGAAAACTTCTGTTAATTGAGGTACCACTTGTTTTTTACGTGAAACGACCCCTTGTAAAAATGCACGATTGTTTTCTAATTTCACATCAAAAGCTTGTTCAACTTGTTCTTTTCTTTCGCCAGCAATCAATAATTCTGAGTTGCTGTTCAAAATATCTGTTACAACAAGAACAAAAAGATCATAGCCATTCGTTAAGATCTCTGCTTGCATGGCAGTTTCAAGTTCAACTTGACGATCCATTACTTCATTTAGATCCACTGTATTGACTTGAGCGATACGAACATTTGCTTCGCCCATAGGAAAACTTTTCGCATCTAGATCTAGTAATACTTCTGCTGGTTTATCACTTAGATTTGTACCTGCTTTCAACATATCTAAACCATACGCTTCTAAGTCTACGCCGGAGATTTCAACTAATTCTTTTGCAGCCAATTGATCTGCTTCTGTTGAAGTTGGTGATTTGAACAACAATGTATCTGAAATGATCGCTGATAACATGATCCCAGCAATTTCTTTAGGGATCTCAATTTGATTTTCTCTAAATAATTTTAGGATGATCGTGCTTGTACAACCTACTGGCTCTGCACGGTAGTACAATGGATTCGCTGTTTCAAAGTTCGCGATACGATGATGGTCAACCACTGCTAAAATCGTTGCATCTGCAATATCTGCCACGCTTTGTTGAAATTCATTGTGATCGACAAGCATAACATCTGCTTGTTCCTCTTTGATCGATGTGATCACTCGTGGCGCCTCTAATTTGAAGTAATCTAGTGCAAATTGTGTTTCTTCACTTGGCGTGCCTAAAGCGACAGGCTCAGCGTTTACTCCTAATTGGTTTTGCAAATATGAAAATGCAATCGCTGCTCCAATTGCATCCGTATCAGGATTTTGGTGACCAAAAACTAAAACTTTTGACATTTGACTCGCTCCTTTTTGTTTTCTCCTATTCAATAATAGCAAAAAAACGGAAAGAAGCAATACTTATCTTCCTTCCGTTAGTAGCTATCTGGTTAAATATTTTTTGTAATCTTCAATATGAAGAAGCCTTTTAGCATTTTCTACTCGTTCTTTTGTCGGTGGCTCGATTCCTTCTAATGGGTACGCTAAACCAAGTGTCTCCCATTTGTATCTACCCATTGTATGGTAAGGAAGGATTTCCACGCGATCGACATTCTCAAGTGTTTTGATGAATGCATCAAGGCGGATCAAATACTCATCGTAGTCACTACGTTCTGGGACTAACACATGACGAATCCAGACTGGTTTCTTGATGTCTGAGAGATACTGTGCCATTTCTAAGATATTTTCATTGCCCCAATGAGTTAATTTTTTATGCGCTTCGTTATCGATATGTTTGATATCGAATAGTAGTAAGTCCGTATAGTTCATCAACTCTTCAAAACGAGAAAAGAAAGGCTCATCGTGGCTAAATGGTTTCCCACATGTATCGATTGTTGTATGGATCCCGCGTTTTTTCGCCTTTTGGAATAACTCGATCAGGAAGTCGATCTGCAATAAAGGTTCACCACCACTGATCGTGATCCCTCCTTGTTTTCCCCAATAAGAACGGTAACGTTCTGCTTGGTCTAAAATTGCTTCTGCGGTATATTCTTTTCCTCCACCAATATTCCAAGTGTCTGGGTTATGGCAAAATTCGCAACGCATTCGACAACCTTGCATGAAGACGACAAAGCGAACGCCTGGTCCATCTACAGATCCAAATGTTTCAATTGAATGGACATAGCCTTTTGTTTGTTCTTCCATCTTAATCACTTCTTTTCTTTAGTTTCTTTCGTCATGAGCCACGGACAATGTTGCAACTTCTCACTAATCGGTAATGATGAGGTCTATCGGCTGACCACAAGTATTAGAGAGATGCTTTGCTCACAAGCTAGTTGTAAAAAAGGAAGACAAAAGCTCATGCGGAACTTTTGCCTTTCCTTTTTACACTGCATTGAGTGTCTTACATTCTGTCGTGTGACGTTCTCATTAATACGTCTAATTGTTGTTCTCTTGTCAAGTCACGGAATTTAACCGCATATCCAGAAACACGGATCGTTAAGTTTGGATATTTCATTGGGTTTTCCATTGCATCACGTAATAAGTCATTACTGAATACGTTCACGTTCAAGTGGTACGCACCTCTAGAGAAGTAGCCATCTAAGACGTTACGCAAGTTGTCGATTCTTGTTTCTTCATCTTTCCCTAAACCAGAAGGATTGATTGTTTGAGTATTAGAGATACCATCGCGAGCATGTGCATAGTTGAATTTCGCTGTAGAGTTCAAGCTTGCAAGTAACCCATTTTGTTCTGCTTGATAACTTGGGTTTGCACCAGGCGCTAATGGTTTACCAGCTTCACGTCCGTCAGGTGTATTCCCTGTATTTTTACCGTAAACCACATTTGATGTGATCGTCAACAATGAAGTTGTCGGAGTTGAGTTACGGTATGTTTTATGGCGTTTGATTTGACCCATGAAGTATTCTAATACCCATTCCGCGATTTCATCGGCGCGGTCGTCGTCATTACCATATTTAGGGAAATCTCCAGTAACTTCAAAGTCAACTGTGATCCCTTTTTCATTACGGATCGGTTTAACTTGTGCATATTTGATAGCAGACAAGCTATCTGCTGCGTGAGAGATACCAGCGATACCTGTCGCAAATGTACGTTTCAAGTCAGTATCCATGACAGCTAATTGTGCTGCTTCATAAGAATATTTGTCGTGCATATAGTGGATGATGTTTAGCGTATTGACATAAAGCTCAGCTAACCAGTCCATGATGTTCATGAAGTTGTGTTTTACTTCTTCAAAGTCTAATGTGTCGCTTGTGATCGGACGATATTCAGGACCTACTTGTGCGCCTGTCATTTCGTCAACACCACCGTTGATCGCGTATAACAAAGCTTTCGCTAAGTTTGCACGAGCACCGAAGAATTGCATATCTTTACCAACTACAGTTCCAGATACACAACATGCGATCGCACAGTCGTCTGATCCCCATTGCTCACGAAGCAAGTTATCATTTTCAAATTGGATCGAAGAACTTTCGATCGCAATTTTACTTGCATAAGTTCTGAAGCCTTCTGGTAAGTTTTCTGAATATAAGACAGTTAAGTTTGGTTCTGGTGAAGGTCCCATATTCGTCAATGTGTGTAACATACGGAAATCATTTTTTGTGACTAATGAACGTCCGTCTAAGCCCATACCAGCAATTGATAAAGTTGCCCAGATCGGGAAGCCAGAGAATAATTGGTTGTATTCAGGCGTACGTGCAAATTTAACCATACGTAGTTTCATTACTAAATGGTCGATCAATTCTTGCGCTTCTCTTTCAGTGATCACACCATTGTCTAAATCACGTTGGATATAAATATCTAAGAATGCTGAGATACGTCCGATAGACATCGCTGCACCATTTTGAGATTTGATTGCTGCTAGATAACCAAAGTATAACCATTGAACCGCTTCTTTTGCGTTTGCCGCTGGTTTTGAAATATCATAACCATATTTAGCAGCCATTTCTTTCATTTGAGCTAAAGCACGATATTGTTCTGAAATTTCTTCACGAAGACGGATCACGTCTTCACTCATCGTATGGTAGCCTGTATTGTCATGGTCTTTTTTCTTTTGAGCCATTAAATAGTCGATTCCGTACAATGCGATACGACGGTAGTCACCGATGATGCGGCCACGTCCGTAAGCGTCAGGAAGTCCAGTGATGATTTTGTTTTTACGTGCAGCACGCATTTCAGCTGTATAAGCATCGAATACACCTTGGTTATGTGTTTTTCTCCAGTCTGTGAAAATATGTGTTAACTCATCTTTTGGCTCATAGCCATTACTTGTCAACGCATGATTCGCCATGTTGATGCCGCCGAATGGCATGAATGCTTGTTTCAATGGTGTTTCAGTTTGTAGACCGACGATTTGTTCCAAGTCTTTGTCTAGGTATCCTGCTTCGTGAGAAGTGATCGTTGATACGACATCTGTATCCATGTCGTAAACACCGTTACGTTCGAATTGGATATCATTCAGTTTTTGTAATTTTTCCCACAAGTTTTCTGTCGCTTCAGTCGGTTTTTCTAAAAAGCTGTCATCACCGCGGTATTCTGTATAGTTATTTTGGATAAAGTCACGTGTATCCACGCCTTCTTTCCATTTGGTTCCTTTAAATCCATTCCATTGTTCCATCGTATGGACCTCCCGTTTCTGTTTTATGTAACAGTTTTTACGTGATAAGTATAACACATGTCACCTCCAATGCAAGGGTTTTCTTGTTTTTTTGTTAACAAATAAGGCGAATATAAAATAATAACCGTTATTAAAGTTGATATATTAGCATTTATGTATTGTGAATCTATTCATATTTCATTTGTGCAAGTATTAATTTTCTTTTAATAAACAAAAATAGCTGGCAACTGTAATAATACAGTTGCCGGCTATTTCATAAAAAACTATAACAGTTATTCCTGGATATCCATTGTCGGAGAATCAACCACCATCTGTACTTCTCCGCCTTTTTTCTCATCTAAAACAAATGAACCGTTGGACGTACGATCACCGATTGGATAATCCGTCGGGTCGATTGGTAATTCTTGTCCTTTTTGGTTGATCAATGTCATCGTTTTAGCGTGACCTTCTGACATATAGACCACTCGATGTGGTTGTTTCTTCAATTCTCGCAATACAGTCACACCTCGCTTGGCACGAGAAGTCTGACTGATTTCTTGTGCCAGCATTCGTTTTACTGCCCCACGTTGACTGACGATAACGATAGGCGTATCCCCTTCTGCCAAAACAAGTAAACCATTAACGACAAAATCTTCTTCTTTCAAGTTGATGGATTTGACGCCTGCGGCTTTCGTGCCGACGACTGGTACTTCAGTCAGTGGATAGCGTAGGCCCATTCCTTGATTCGTAACAAGGAAAACATCACGATCTGTCTGTTCTTTTTCTAGATAAACAGCCACTAATTCATCTTCACTGGCTTTAAGTTTCATGCCGCTCAATGGGCGACTCTTATACGTACGCCATGGTTCAAAATCTGTCATCCGCGTCTGTTTGATCAAGCCATTTTTACTGATAAATACAAATGTTTTTTCTGAATCGATCTTCTGATATGGGAATACCGCTAAAATCGATTCATCAACAGCTAGATTCAATATCGTTTGTGAGATATGCTCACCGGCATCTTTCCATTTCAAATCTGGCAGTTCATGGACTGGGCGATAGATCACATTGGCTTTATTAGTGACCAATAATAGATGATCCAAGGTATTCAGTTCCCCAGCATATAAAAGGTAATCACCTTCACGCATGCCGATTTCTTCTGGTTTTGATGCGCTGTATGAACGGAGACTTGTTCGTTTCACATAGCCTTCACGTGTCACACTGACAATGACATCCTCTTGCGCTACCAATACTTGTGTATCGATTTTGATTTCTTCGATTTCATCTTCGATCATCGTCAAACGAGAGGAAGCATATTTCTTCTTGACTTCACGGAGTTCTTTTTTCATGACAGAAAACAACTCTTTATCGTTTGAAAGGATTTTATTTAATTCAGTGATCAGAGCAATCAATTCTTGCGATTCACGACGTAGTTCAGTAATGTCTGTATTCGTCAAACGATAAAGCTGCAAGGTAACGATTGCTTCCGCTTGTTCTTCTGTAAATTGGAACATTTGGACTAGATTGTGTTTCGCATCTTTTTTATCTTTACTTTCACGGATCGTTGCAATGACTTCATCTAAAATCGATAGAGCCTTCATCAAACCTTCAACGATATGTTGCCTTCTTTGGGCTTTTTCCAAGTCAAACTGACTACGTTTAGTGATCACTTGTTTGCGGTGCTCGATGTAACTACTTAAAATATCCTTCAAACCTACTTGGTGAGGCGTCATATGATCGATTGCCACCATATTGAAGTTGTAGTTGATCTGTAATTCGGTATTCTTGAATAAATAATTCAAGATCCCTTGAGCGTTAGCGTCTTTTTTCAACTCCACAACGATCTGTAGTCCCGTACGATCACTTTCGTCACGAACTTCTGCGATCCCATCGATTTTCTTGTTCAAACGTATCTCATCCATTTTTTTGACAAGAGTCGCTTTGTTCACTTCGTAAGGAATCTCAGTGATCACGATTTGTTGCTTGTTTCCTTTAATAGATTCAATCGCCGTTTTCGAGCGTAAGATCACTTTCCCACGACCAGTTTCATAGGCTTTCTTGATTTCATCTTTTCCTTGTAAAATGCCCCCAGTTGGAAAATCAGGACCAGGAATGAATTCCATCAATTTGTCTAAACTGGCTTGTGGATGGTCGATCATATAGACCGTTCCATCAATGACTTCCGCTAGATTGTGCGTTGGTATCTCAGTCGCATAGCCCGCAGAGATACCGGTTGATCCATTGACTAATAGATTGGGGTATCTCGCTGGTAATACAGTCGGCTCTTTTTCAGTATCATCAAAGTTCCACACAAGGTCGACCGTATTTTTTTCGATATCAGCAAGCATCTCACCACTCAATTTCGATAAGCGCGCTTCTGTATAACGCATCGCCGCTGGTGGGTCTCCATCCATACTTCCGTTGTTTCCGTGCATTTCTACGAGTACTTCTCGTAGTTTCCAATCTTGACTCATACGAACCATTGCGTCATAGATACTGCTATCGCCATGGGGATGATAATTACCCATGATATTCCCGACGGATTTAGCTGATTTACGGAATCCTTTATCAAACGTATTGCCATCTTTGTTCATCGCAAATAAAATACGACGTTGAACGGGTTTCAGACCATCACGGATATCCGGCAAAGCACGTTCTTGAATAATATATTTCGAGTAACGTCCGAAGCGGTCACCCATCACTTCTTCTAACGTTAATTCTTGGATTTCTTGACGTTCTTCCATTAGGTGACCTCCTATTCTACATCAACTGATTGTTCATTTTTATTTTCTTCTGCGCGCTCTTCCTCTAATAGGTCATTAGAGACAGAGGCAGAAGTCTCAGTTTCTTCTTTTTTGTCTAGAATGCTGCGCTCTTCTTCTAAGCTGAATTGGACATGGTTTTCGATCCATTTACGACGTGGTTCGACTTTATCCCCCATCAAGGTGGTCACACGTCGCTCTGCTTGGGCAGCATCATCGATTCTCACTCGGATCAGCGTCCGAGAGGTCGGGTCCATCGTCGTTTCCCATAACTGCTCCGCATTCATCTCTCCAAGACCTTTGTAACGTTGCAACATATACCCTTTTCCAACAGTCTTGATGACTGCAGCTAGTTCGTCATCGGTCCAAGCGTACTCGACTACTTGTTTTTTCCCTTGACCTTTAGATACTTTATATAGCGGCGGTAAAGCAATGTAAACTTTTCCTGCTTCGATCAATGGTTTCATATAGCGATAGAAAAATGTCAACAATAAGACCTGGATATGGGCACCATCGGTATCCGCATCGGTCATGATGATGATCTTGTCGTAGTTGCAATCTTCAAGTGAAAATTCAGGGCCGACGCCGGCACCGATCGTATAGATCATCGTATTGATTTCTTCATTTTTTAAGATATCTTGCATTTTTGCTTTTTCGGTATTGATAACTTTACCTCGAAGTGGCAATATCGCTTGGAATTTCCGATCTCTACCTTGTTTGGCTGATCCACCGGCTGAATCTCCTTCGACAAGATACAATTCATTTTTCTTAGGGTTTCTCGATTGCGCAGGTGTCAATTTTCCAGAAAGCAAAGATTCACCCTTTTTACGTTTCTTTCCGTTACGGCTTTCTTCTCTGGCTTTACGAGCGGCTTCACGTGCTTCTCTCGCTTTGATTGCTTTACGGATCAGCATTTGGCTCATCTCACTGTTTTCTTGCAAGTAAAAGCCCATTTGTTCACTCATGACATTATCAACGACTGAGCGGGCAATCGGTGTGCCTAATTTTTCTTTCGTTTGACCTTCAAATTGTAGCAGATGTTCCGGCACACGAATGGATAAGACCGTTGCTAATCCTTCACGGAAGTCGCTGCCTTCTAGGTTTTTATCTCGTTCTTTCAACAAACCTACTTTGCGGGCATATTCATTGTAGGCTTTGGTCATTGCTGTTTTCATGCCGACTTCATGCGTACCACCATCTTTTGTTCGCACATTATTGACAAACGATAGCACATTTTCAGAATAGCCATCATTATACTGATAGGCCACTTCTACTTCGATTCCTTCTTTTTCACCAGAGAAATAGACTACTGGTGTCAACGTATCTTTTTCTTCATTCAGATAGGCAACAAATTCTTTGATTCCCTCTTCGTAATGGAAGACCTCTTGAACTGTTTCGTCGCCTCTTAGATCTGTCAAAGTGATTTTCACACCTTTTAACAGAAATGCAGACTCTCTTAAACGTTCAGATAACGTATCATAGGAAAATTTCGTCGTTGAGAAAATACTATCATCTGGTAAGAAATGGACAGACGTGCCATTGGCTTTCTTCGTTTTACCGATTTTTTTCAATGTTCCGTCTGGTTTACCACCTTGTTTGAATGTTTGTTGGTATTCGATACCATCTCGCACGATCGTCACTGTCAGCCATTTAGATAAAGCATTGACGACACTGGCACCTACACCATGAAGTCCGCCAGAAGTTTTATATCCTCCTTGGCCAAATTTACCGCCGGCATGTAACACAGTGAAAATAACTTCGACCGTTGGGATTCCTGAAGCGTGCATCCCAACAGGCATGCCACGTCCACTATCAGTAACAGTCACGCTGTTGTCCTCGTGGATCGTCACAGCGATTTCATTTCCGTAGCCTGATAAAGCTTCATCTACGGCATTATCAACGATTTCATAGACTAAATGATGCAAGCCTCGGCTATCAGTCGACCCGATATACATACCTGGTCGTTTTCTTACTGCTTCTAATCCTTCAAGAACTTGGATCGAGGCATCATTGTATTCATTTTTAATTTTTTTTGCCAAGGCAAACGCTCCTTCAATAATACTTGCGATATAACCGCACCACGCTTATCATACTAGAAAAGTCCTCAAAAAAAAAGAGGGAAGGTCAGAATTACAAGAAACAACCAACTCTCCCGCTTTTTTCATTCTTTTCTCTCAGCATGTCTGTGGCGACGATCACTTACTCTTTTTTTAATGGATAACAGGTCTTTTCACAATCTAACAAAACAGTCTCCACAAGAAGCGTCACTGAGTATCAGGATCTGCGCTTCTGGTATTTTTTTATTGTTCCATCTTTGCTAGTTCGATTTTGATGCAGCGATCCATGACGACATCATTTCTTCCAGCTGCTTGGAGCATTTCAGCCGCTTCTTCATTTTCAATGCCTAGCTGTGCCCAGAAGACCTTCGCATCAGTTTTCAGGAAATCTACCGCTACTTCTGGTAAAAACTCACTACGGCGGAAAATATCCACGATATCGATGGGTTCATTGATATCTGTCAGCTGTGCGACAACAGTTTCGCCCAACACTTCTTCCCCTGCTAATACGGGATTGACTGGGATGATACGATAGCCGTGTTCTTGTAGTAATTGTGCGATCTGATAACTTGTCCGTTCGGGTTTATTACTTAAACCAACGACCGCGATCGTTTTTGCTTCTTGGAGATAGCGAAAAATATTCGCTTGTTCTGGATTTTTAAATGACATGAGGATAGCTCCTTTCATTCGCTCGATTTTTTCGATTGTTTGAAGCATTCTTTCATGCTAAAATATACATTAGTTTCAACTTGAAAGAGGTTAAAAAATGAAAATAATCTTATTGTTTATTGTAGCATATCTTTTGGGTTCCATTCCATCTGGAGTATGGGTTGGTAAAATCTTTTTTAAAAAAGACATCCGCGAACATGGTAGTGGGAACATGGGTACAACCAATACATTCCGTGTTTTAGGTAAAACTGCTGGAACAGTCGTGTTATTCATGGACATCTTAAAAGGAACATTAGCAACCGCCTTGCCTGTCATTTTCCATGTCACTTCTGTCAATCCATTGTGGTTTGGTGTCTGTGCGATCTTAGGACATACATTTCCGATCTTTGCTAAGTTCAAAGGCGGCAAAGCAGTGGCGACAAGTGCCGGTATGTTGTTAGGTTTTAATCCACTGTTCTTTCTTTATTCATCAGCAATTTTCGTGATCAGTTTATACTGCACGAGCATGGTAAGCTTAACGAGCATGATCAGTGCGGTCTTGATCACATTATCCACCATCTTCTTACCATATATTGCGCCAGCGATCTTGCCAGAACCAAATTTACTGTTGACACTGATTGCTTGTGGTGTCTCCGCCTTTATTTTTTACCGTCATAAAGACAATATCAAACGAATCAAAAATAAAACAGAAAGCCGGATTCCATTCGGTTTAAATAGTAGTAAAAAGAAATAATCTTTTCGATGAATGATAGAAAAACAATGCCTTCTAAACAAATGACTGATCGATTGCTCAGCAAGTCGCTCATTTGTTCAGAAGGCATTCTTTGTTTGATTGAACTAAATCAAGATAATGCAGTAAATCTACTAGTGTTTACTTAACAGTGATCGAATATTTTGTCTTGAATAATTCGTGAGCACCTAATTGATTGATTCCTGCTTTTTCGTTCAACTGCCCATTACTAGAAACAGTATCTGCGATCCCAAACCAAGGTTCGATACAAACAAATGGTGCTTCTTTTGGATACGGTGACCATATCCCAACGTAAGGCATATCTTTGTAGCTGAGAGTGACACTATGACTAGATTTTTCACTACGGATACTGTAAGCATTCAAACCTCTCGTTTCAAATACCAACGCATCCTGGTCAAACAAATCACGAAACAACGCAAGGTTGGTATTCGTTTGTCCAATCGTTTTTTGCTCCATATCGATGAATGGTCCAGCTAGTGGTAGACGCAAACGTGATTTTCTCGGAGAAAAAGCCAAATAAAAATCTTCAAAAGTCAAACCTTCTTCTAATGGCACATTGAATGCTGGATGACCGCCAATCGAGAAATACATCTCTTCTTCTCCGATGTTTTCAACTTGATAATGAACAGTGATCCCGTCTCCCCCTAATTCATAAACAAGTACCAATTCAAAATCGAATGGGTAATTCTCTTTTGTTTCAGGAGTACTTTTCAGGACAAACTTCGCACGTTCTTGTTCGTGCTCCGCCACTTCAAAATCCATGTCGCGAGCAAAACCGTGTTGCCCCATTGAATATGTTTTTCCTTGGTACGTATATTGATCGTTTTTCAAACGCCCAACAATAGGAAAAAGAACGGGCGCATGTCTTCCCCAGTACTTAGGGTCGCCTTGCCAAATATATTCTAGATCATGTTCTTTCGATTTCAAACTGATCAATTCTGCTCCATGTTCGGAAATTTCAGCAATCAGCTGATCATTTTGAATAATAACAGTCATCGTCATCCTCCATCTTTTTTCAGATACTCGCAATTTGAAAGAGCAAGCATCTGAAAAAACTTCCTTTTAATAACTATGCTTCGTTAGCTCATCTTTAAAACGAGCATTCAATACTTTTAAATACGTGCCTTTCATCCCCAAAGAGCGAGATTCAATGATACCAGCTGATTCAAGTTTACGTAAAGCATTTACGATGACCGAACGAGTGATACCGATCTTGTCCGCAATGTTTGAGGCAGTTAACCGCCCTTCGTTACCTTCTAAAGCATCAAAAATGGCTTGAACTGCTTTTAATTCGCTATATGACAATGTATTGATCGCCATTTGGACAGCTGTCGTGCTACGAACATCCGCTTCGATATCTCGTGATTTTTGATAAAGGATCTGCATCCCTACTACGGTCGCGCCGTATTCTGCTAAAACAAGGTCTTCATCATTAAAGGCTTGTTCCATTCTTGCTAAAATGATCGTTCCTAAGCGTTCTCCTGCACCAAAGATCGGCACAACTGTCGTCAACCCAAAAGGATATTTTTCGCGACTTTCAAATGGAAATGCTGTCATATCACTAGTGATTGGGATATTTGATTCTGTTTTCGTGATCATATCCACTGTTTCTGTGTAGGCATCAGGAAATTGTTTTTGCACAAACATTGTTTTCACACGATCATTGTTCACATCGTGCCGCTCATTATAACCAAGTAAAACCCCTTCACTGCCAATGATATACGTATTGCTGTCTAAAACAGCACCTAAAGTGACCGCCATTTTATCGTAAGGTAAATCCGCCTGCATATCAAACGTATTTTTTTGTTGCAATAATTTGTTTATCTTTCGAGTGTTCGTCAACAAATCCGTCATTGTTTTCCTCCGATTTTATAATATATAGCGACTTAAATCTTCATTTGCCGCAATTGATCCTAATTTATCATTGACATAGGCTTCAGTAATGGTAATTTCTCCCATTTGCATTTCTGGTGCTTCGAATAACAAGTCTTCCAACAATTTCTCTAAAATCGTGTGTAAACGTCGTGCACCGATATTATCGGTATCACGATTCACATCATAAGCAATTTGGGCAATGCGTTCGATTGCTTCTTTAGTAAACGTGACTGTCACATTTTCAGTACCGATCAATGCAATGTATTGTTTGACTAACGCATTGTTAGGTTCAGTCAAGATCTTGACAAAGTCCTCAGCTGTCAAGTCATCTAACTCGACACGGATTGGGAAACGTCCTTGTAATTCAGGAATCAAATCGCTTGGTTTTGATAAATGGAACGCTCCTGAGGCGATAAATAAAATGTGATCTGTTTGTAATGTACCGTATTTTGTATTGACTTGTGAACCTTCAACGATCGGCAAGATATCTCTTTGGACACCTTCTCTTGATACTTCGCCAGATTGTTGCGATTTTGAAGTGATTTTATCGATTTCATCAATGAAAATGATCCCGCTTGATTCCGCCAATTTGATCGCTTCACTATGGATATCCGCATCATTGACTAATTTTGCTGATTCTTCTTTGATCAATAATTCTAAGGCTTCTTTGACGGTCACTGTACGTTCGATTTTTTTCTTTGGCGTCAATGCGCCTAGAGTTTCATTCAAATCGATGCCCATTTGTTCCAGTCCATTGTTCATCATCGGTGCCGGTTTCTTTTGATCTTGTACTTCGATCGTCACTTCTCGGTTGTCAAGCAAGCCTTTTTGCAATTGCTCTAATACTGTGCGACGATTTACTCGAATCTCTTCCGTTACTTCTTCCTGTGTTTCTGCGGGTTGTTGCGAAGCATTGAACATATTCATCATTTGTTCAAACTGGTTGCCTGATTGTTTTTGCTCTTTTTTGATACCTGGTACAAGGATCTTCACTAATTGTTTTTCCGCATTTTTCTTAGCTTGTGGGCGAACGCGATTATACTGATCTTTTTCAACGATCTGGATCGCATTTTCGACAAGGTCACGAACCATTGATTCCACGTCACGTCCTACGTAACCCACCTCAGTAAACTTCGTTGCTTCAACCTTAACAAAAGGTGCGTTGACGATTTTTGCCAAACGACGAGCGATCTCTGTTTTACCGACCCCAGTTGGTCCGATCATCAACATATTTTTAGGTGTGATATCTTGTTGCATTTTTTCATCTAATTGAAGACGTCGATAACGATTTCTAAGGGCAACAGCCACTGATTTTTTTGCTGTTTGTTGGCCAATGATATATTGATCTAACTCACTGACGATTTGTTTTGGTGTTTGTTTTAATTCATACATGTCATTCACCTCTATAATTCTTCCACAATAATGTTGTGATTAGTAAAGACGCAGATGTCTGCGGCAATGTTCAACGCATTTTCAGCAATCTCTTTTGCACTCATGTCGTTTTGTGCATAGTTTTTCATTGCTCGTGCGGCAGCTAGTGCAAAGTTCCCACCAGAACCGATGGCTAAGATCCCATCATCTGGTGTGATTACTTCACCTGTACCAGAAACGAGTAACATTTCTTTGTCATTCATCACGATCAACATCGCTTCTAGTTTTTGCATCGACTGTTGTGTACGCCATTCTTGAGCTAATTCAACGGCTGCACGTTGGAGATTTCCGTTGTATTCATTTAGTTTACCTTCAAATTTTTCTTCCAAAGTAAACGCGTCAGCGACACTCCCAGCAAAGCCGACGACCACTTCATCATTGTATATGCGACGTACTTTTCTCGCACTGCCTTTCATCACGACAGATTCGCCCATCGTTACTTGGCCATCACCTGCCATTGCGAATTTACCGTTTTTTTCAACTGCACAAATGGTTGTTGAATGAAACTGTGATTCTACCATAGATATTTCCTCCTAATAATGTGATCACGCTCGTGGATGAAAAGAGCGATAATTTTTTTGTAAGCTTTCTTTTGTGACATGCGCATAGATTTGGGTCGTTGATAGATTTGCATGACCTAAAAGTTCTTGCACTGTACGCATGTCAGCACCATTATTCAATAAGTGTGTCGCAAAAGTATGACGCAACATGTGAGGATGGATATCACTATCCAAACTACTCTTTTTGATGATTTGGTTTAATACGTATTCGATACCAGTAGGTGTGATCGGTTCTCCGTGATGATTCACGAAGACATGGTCATGTGACTTATGGTATTTCGTCATTAAGACGCTGCGCCCTTTGGCAAAATACTCTTGCAAAGCATCTTGCGCAAATGAACCCAACGGCGCATAGCGTTCTTTGTTTCCTTTTCCATGGATCAACATCACCTCTGAGCCAAAGTCGATGGCAGACATCGTCAATTGGCTACATTCACTCAAACGGATACCTGATCCATAAAGTACTTCTAATAATGCCCGATCTCTTAGCTCTAATGGACTATCTCCAGTCACACTTTCAAATAAGCTTTGCATCTCATTCTCATAAAAAAAGCGAGGAAGTTTGACATTTTTTTTCTTTAAGTGAACATAAGAAAATGGATTTTCAGCAATTTTTTCTTCTCGCAAAAGATATTGATAAAACGAACGTAAACTAGCGATTTTTCGACTTACTGAATTCCGACTGTATGTTTTATCCGATAGATAACTCAAATAGACTCTTACGTCCAAATAGCTGACTTTCAATAGGTCAGATTCACCTGATTCTACCAAAAATCGTTGAAAATCATTGATATCTTCTTCATAGGCAGATTTGGTTTTTTCCGAATACCCACGCTCTATGATTAAATAACGCAAAAAATCTTCTTGTAAAGTTGGCTTCATTCTTTTTACACCTACCTTTTGATCCCAAAATAAATTTAGCATAGCCCTAGAGAAAAAACAAACAAATTGTCAGAATTTAACTAATATTTCTAAGTTTGTTCACAATTCAATTTGTTTGCTTGACAATTAAGGGATAAGCTGACCTAAATGAGCGTTAAAAAAACCATAGTTATTATATAAATTGGCGTGCGTTCAGTCAACGACCGAGAAATAAGCCGAAGTACTCGAAAATGGCTGACACCATCCAGAGAGACTTCGACTTATTACATAACATCCATTTAACGAGAAGCAAATTCTTTATTCAATAATTCTTGCTTCACTTTTTCATTCGCTGCTAAGGCACGTTGTGCAATTGCTTCATAACGAGATTTCTTATCACGGATTCGTTCAGGTAATTCTGGGAATAATCCGTAGTTTGCATTCATTGGTTGGAAATGTTTGCCTTCCGCATGCGTGATGTAGTAGGCCATACTTCCCATTGCTGTTTCTTGCGGCAACGTCACAGGTTCCAGTTCTTTAGCCAAGCGAGCAGCGTTGATCCCTGCAAGTAAGCCACTTGCCGCACTTTCAACATACCCTTCTACACCCGTCATTTGTCCTGCAAAAAATAGATCTTCACGTCTAGTCGATTGATAAGTCGGTTTCAACAGCTCTGGTGAATTCATGAAACTGTTGCGATGCATCACACCATAGCGGACAAATTCTGCATTTTCTAATCCTGGGATCATGCGGAATACGCGCTTTTGTTCGCCCCATTTCAAATGCGTTTGGAAGCCAACGATATTGTAAAGAGAAGCGGCTGCATTGTCTTGTCTTAATTGGATGACTGCATAAGGTCTTTTCCCTGTTTTTGGATCTTCAAGACCGACTGGTTTCATTGGACCAAACAACATTGTCTTAAAGCCACGTTGCGCCATCACTTCGATCGGCATACAACCTTCAAAATATTTTTCTTTTTCAAAGGATTTCAATTCAGCGACTTCAGCATTTACTAAAGCATCATGGAAAGCTTTAAATTCTTCTTCCGTCATCGGACAGTTCAAGTAAGCCGCTTCGCCTTTGTCGTAACGTGATTTCAAATACACCTTGTCCATATCGATCGTAGATTTGTCGACGATCGGTGCAGCAGCATCGTAGAAATAGAAGCCGTCTGAGCCATTGAATGCTTTGATGCTTTCTGCTAAAGGATGAGAAGTCAAAGGTCCCGTAGCAATCACTGTGATTCCTTCTGGTATTTCAGTGATTTCTTCATTCACTACTGTAACTAAAGGATGCTCTTTGACCTTGCGAGTGATCGTTTCAGAAAATGAATCACGGTCAACTGCTAACGCACCACCCGCAGGCACAGCTGTTTCATCTGCTGAATGGATGATCACTGAATCTAAGCGACGCATTTCTTCTTTCAATAAGCCAACTGCGTTCGCAAGGCTATTCCCTCTTAGAGAATTTGAACAGACTAATTCAGCAAAATTATCTGTATGATGGGCTTCTGTTTTTTTGACTGGTCTCATTTCATATAACTTTACAGGTACACCTGCTTGAGCGATTTGCCATGCTGCCTCACTTCCAGCTAAACCTGCACCTACAACATTGACGTTTTTCAACTAAAAACCTCTTCTCATTTCTTTATTTTTGAATATCTTCTTCGTAGTCCCCATTGGTACAAACAACTTGTTTGCCACCTTTGACTTTTTTCTCCACTAGATAGTGGTCACATTTCGGACAGTTTCTACCGATTGGTTTATCCCATGAGGTAAATTCACACTCAGGGAAACGAGAACAGCCATAGAAAAGGCGATTTTTCTTCGATTTACGTTCGATGACTTGTCCTTCATGACAAACAGGACAAGTGACGCCGATTTCTTTGACGATCGGTTTTGTGTTTCGGCAATCTGGGAAATTACTACATGCATAGAATTTACCATACTTCCCTAATTTTATCACCATGGGATGCCCACACAAATCACAATCAAACCCAGCTGGCTCATCTTTGATCTGGATTTTCTCAATTTTTTCTTCGGCATTCGATAATTCTTTTTCAAATGGCTTATAGAAACGATCGACGACTTCGATCCATTCTTCTTTACCTTCTTCGACTTTGTCTAAATCATCTTCCATTTCGGCAGTAAAATGGATATCCACGATTTGCGGGAAGAATTCACAGATCAACGAATTGACGATCTCACCTAGTTCGGTCGGTTCAAAACGTTTTTGTGTCAACTTCACATAGTAACGTCGTTGGATCGTGTCTAACGTTGGTGCATAAGTCGATGGACGACCTACCCCATTTTCCTCCAACGCACGGATCAATGTCGCTTCACTATAACGTGCAGGTGGTTGCGTGAAATGTTGTTTCGGTTCGATATCGACAGACTGTACTGTATCGCCTTCTACTAACTCCGGCAAAATGTTTTCTTTGTCTTCTTTTCCATCGTCGCGCCCTTCAACATACACTTGCATAAATCCTTTGAACTTGATTTTAGAACCATTTGCAATAAATCTTACGTCATTTTGTTCCAACGTCACCTTCATCGTATCCAATACAGCTGGTGTCATTTGACTAGCAACAAATCGAGACCAGATCAACGTATACAATTTCAATTGATCTTTATCCAAATATTGTTTCAACTCATCTGGTGTCCGTAATGCACTTGTTGGGCGCACCGCTTCATGGGCATCTTGTGCGCCTTTAGAATTTGTTGCTTTACGTTCCGAATGACTGGAGAATTCTTTTCCGTAAGTTTCTTCGATGAACGTTGCTACTTCCGCTTTAGCAGTATCGGCGATCCGCGTAGAATCGGTACGCATATACGTGATCAATCCGATCGTGCCTTGTTTGCCAAGTGAGATTCCTTCATACAACTGTTGTGCCACCATCATGGTTTTACGTGTTCTGAAATTCAATTTACGAGCCGCTTCTTGTTGCAAACTACTTGTAGTAAATGGATTTGCTGGATTTCGCTTACGTTCTTTCTTTTCAACTTTTGTCACGGCAAATTCTTTGCCAGTGATGCGGTCAGTCACTTCTTTGACAGTTTCGGCATCAGACAATTTTTTCTTTTTACCATCGACGCCCCAAAAGTTTGCTTTGAACTTCTTACGTTCTTTCTTAAAGTTTCCGTCAATACTCCAATACTCTTCCGGTGTAAAATCACGGATCTCTTTTTCGCGTTCAATAATGATTTTCAATGCGATCGATTGGACTCGACCAGCACTCAAGCCTTTTTTTACTTTACGCCATAAGATCGGACTAATCGAATAACCAACGATACGGTCAAGCGTTCGACGTGCTTGTTGCGCATCGACCAGATCCACATCGATCGTACGTGGCTCTTTAAATGCCGCTTTGACTGCATCCTTGGTGATTTCATTGAAAACAACACGATTTTTATCGTTTAGATCCAAACCTAATAAATAAGCCAAATGCCAAGCAATTGCTTCCCCTTCTCTATCCGGGTCACTTGCGAGGTAAACTTTTTGCGCTTTTTTTGCCGCTGCTTTTAGACTTTTGATGACATCGCCTTTTCCTCGAATCGAGATATAATGCGGTTCATAATTATTTTCAAAATCGATCCCCATCTTACTTTTAGGTAAGTCACGAATATGTCCTACACTAGCCATTACTTTATAATTACGGCCAAGATATTTTTCAATCGTCTTGGCTTTTGCAGGTGATTCTACGATCACTAAATATTTATATGCCATTCCTGAATGGACTCCTTTCCATTTTCGGGTTCCTACTATATATATGTTACAAGGACTTTTACAAATCGTAGCTTATCATATCCATTCAGAAATCTTTTGTCAAGGAAAGCAATAATAAATCAATCGTTATGATTCCAATTCATTCAGGATATCTTGTCCTGAAAAGGTACATATCGCTCCATCTTGGATCAATTGGTGACAACCAGTAGATTGACCTGTCAAAATATTCCCAGGGACAGAAAAAATCGGACGTCCAATCTCTAAGCCTTGCTCTGCTGTGATCAATGAACCGCTTTTTGCTTTTGCCTCAATGACACAGATCCCACCTGATAAAGCAGCAATCAGACGATTTCTCATAGGAAAATGAAATTTTTGTGGCCCATCATCTGGTAAAAACTCACTCATTAAAAGATGATCTCGAGCAATCTCTTGTTGTAACTGCTGATTTTCTTTAGGATAACTATGATTGATCCCCGTACCGATCACTGCGATCGTTCTGCCTGATCGGTCCATCGCTAATTGATGCGCATATGCATCTATGCCTTTCGCACACCCACTAACAACTACATAGTGTTGGTCGATCACAGGACTGACAACTCGCTCAACGATTTTTTTGGCGTAGCCAGATGTTTGTCTGCCACCAACGACACCAATCATTTTCTGTTCCAACAATGAAGGATCTCCTCGATAGAAAAGCAGTATGGGAGGATTTGCCAAATGAAGCAACTGCGCTGGGTAGATTGGATCAAGAAAAGTTATGTATGGATTCTCTCCTACTTTCTTTTTCCAAGTATTATTGATCTGGGTCCAACTTTCATAAAATTTCGTTTTAGAACGATTGAAGGAAGAAACTGTCAGCATTTCAGCAACCGACAACCATTCCTTCTTTTCAATCAATAGATGACGGATCACACGCCATTTTTGTTGCCCACTTAGTCCTTTGACCAGTGCTAATTTTGTAATAAATTCATTTCGTATAATCATAAAGCGCCACCTTTTCTAATCTTTTTTTATAAGATACGTGAAAAGAGGCGCATCGCTTATGATAAATATTGTTTGACTGGTGCAAAGCTTTTACGGTGGATGGGCGTGATGCCATGTTGTGCTAACCCTAAGAGATGTTCTTTTGTACCATAGCCCGCATTCTTCGCAAAACCATAACCAGGATATTGTAACTCGTATTCTTTCATCAAACGATCACGATAGACTTTTGCAATGATACTTGCTGCAGCGATCGAGATCGAACGAGCATCACCCTTGATCAGCTTATTTTGTGCGATTGGTAAATCTAAAGTCATCGCATCGATCAATAAATACGTTGGTTGAGGGGTCAATTGTTCTACAGCTTCACACATCGCTAATTTACTTGCTTCGTAAATATTGACACGATCGATCGTCTGTTCATCGATCACCCCAATACCGATGGAGAGGGCTTTTTCTTGAATCTGTTCATACAGCTCTTCGCGTTTTTTTTCAGATAATTGCTTGGAATCATTCAATCCGTAAATTTCTACACCTTTAAGCAAGACAACAGCTGCGGACACAACAGGGCCAGCTAGTGGACCCCTACCTACCTCATCGATCCCTGCAATCAGTTCATGGCCTTGAGCGTATCCTTCATTTTCATAGAAGGACATCGTTTCATATTTTTCACGCAGCAAAGCTTCTTTTGCTATACGTTTTTCAAAAGACCCTAATGCTTGTTGGACACCTTTTCTTGTGTCTAATCTTAGTTGTGCAAGTAACGGATCATCGATCGTTGTGATTTGTTTCAGCTTTTCTTTGATACTTTGGATGGATTCACTCATGAGCAGTTTCTTCCATTTCTTCACAACGATCCAAAGTATAGCGTCCTAGTTTCCCTTGTCGGATATCAAAAACGACGAGCTCGCTTCCACGGTCATAATCTTGTCGATACCCTCTTCGTTCCGTGATCGTCATCAATAATTCAGGTGCAACTTGTTGCTCTTCTTCTATTGATAATCCATAGCGTTCGCTGATTTTGTTAGGGTAGTAACGGGCAAAGAAATCTAAGCCGTAAATTGCTAGATCATCAAGGTGTACCAATTGATCTTTGATCGCACCAGTCAAAGCTAGTTTTTTACCGATTTCTTCATCTTCAAACTTAGGCCATAAAATACCGGGCGTATCTAATAATTCTAATTCACTTCCCAAACGAAGCCATTGTTGTCCTTTGGTGACCCCAGGCTTATTCCCTGTCTGTGCAATCTTTTTGCCAACTAAACGATTCATCAGTGTCGATTTTCCTACATTGGGAATCCCTAGGACCATCGCACGGATTGCACGAGGTTTGATACCACGAGCTGCATCTCTTTCTCGCTTTTCTTTCAATGCTTCTTTTGCCGCCGGAATCAACGCTTTGATTCCTTTACTTTCTTGAGCAGTGATCGCTAAGGCTTGATGCCCTTGTTTTCTAAAGTATTGTTGCCATAATTTTGTTTGTTGCGGATCAGCTAGATCAGCTTTATTCAATAAAACAAGTCTTGGTTTTTGTTGGATGATCTGATCTAACATTGGATTACGTGAAGATAAAGGTAGTCGTGCATCAACTAACTCAAAGACGATATCAACATATTTCATCTTTTCTGAAACTTCACGTCTGGCCTTCGCCATATGTCCTGGGAACCATTGAATAGTCATTGGTGTTTCCTCCTCTAAAACTTAAAATCTAAAAAAGTTGCTCTTTACTTATACAGTACTTGAATGAACTACACTTCTAGGAGTATACAAGAAAAAAACTAAAAATCAAACGGCTTATTCTTAAGTTTTTTCATTTTGCAACTTTCTAAGAATTTTTTTCTCATTATCGAGCAACCATTGAATATCTTGCTCATATTTTTTTAGATGGCCTTCTTGAATATTTTTTTGAAAATTCGCTTCCCCGCGACTCGCTGCTTTAGTGATGAAGTCCATCATATAAGAAAGTCGCTCGATCATCGTAGGAATCAAATTTGGATACTCGGACTCATCTAGTCTGTATGCTTCTATAAATTTTTTCAAACGATGACACGTTTCATCCGTGATTGGCTCTCCTTGATTCATCTCTAAAGGTACCCAGCGGTATGCTGCATAACTTACATCCCAGATCCTTGATCCCGGTGTGATCGTGTCAAAATCAATGATGCCAATGGCTATACCATTTTCCGTTGTCACATTATATGGCGCAAAATCATTGTGACACATTACCTCACGCTCACCGAAGGACTGGAGCATCCATGGTTCTGCGCCACTTAATGAAGTAAGATATGCTCGATTTTGGTCGTGGAAATCTCTTAGCAAGCGACCAGCGGAACAAATGGCACTATCCGTCAATAATTGAGGTGGTAATGGGTAATCATAGACCTCACCTACGAGATAAGATACCACTTCATTTCCCTCCCCATCATAGCCTAATGGTTCTGGCACATAAGTTACGCCCTTGTCTCTTAGGTAACTTAAAAATTTTTGAACATCCTCCGACCAGACTTTTTTAGGACGGATCACTTGCTCTTCTTGGATCACTACACCGTCTCTTCCTTTTGGTTTCTTTTCGATCATCTAGCGCCTCGCTTTCGACTCTTTTTCTCAGTTTACCATATTGATCCCACCTCATGTTCCATAATTGGGAAGATAAACATTCACTTAACTAGCAGTTTCTCCTTTATGAAAGTCAAACAAAGAGAATGTTTACGACCCCCAAAAAAATTTACTATTGATTCAATTCTTCTATTCATACTCATCTCAGAAAATGTAACTACCTATGATGCGAGATCCTAAAGGAAGAAATTCATGCTAAATTTGTGGAAAATTTATTCAAGAAAGCCGTCCTACAGAAGTTGAAATCAAGGAACTGACTGATGGAATGCTTAGTACAAGCCTGAATATGTTGTAAAATGGACAAAAATATTTGCTGAGGATGGAATATCGAATACCGTAACCATGTGAAAATATTTTATAGGTTTTACCCACAAGAGGAATACTTCATGTTTCTGATTCCTAGTCGATTTTTGACGTACGTCATGAATCAGTTTTTGAAATAGTTAAACGAGTAATCAGCGCATGATAGAAAGAAACCAATAGAAAAATAACTTTAGTAAACAAAAAAAGTAAGCTTCGCAAAAGAATCGACTGAACGATTCGTTTCATGAAGCCTACTTTCTAACTTGATCCGACTCGAAGTACACAGCTCGTTGACAAGAAGATCCACCTGATTTCTAAAAGTTTTTTAGAAGATTTTTATTTTTCAATACTGACCTTTTACTGATAGAATTCCTTCATTTCTCCTCATACAGCTATTTTTTATTTACTTCTTGCAGTACGCTTTATTTTTTATAATTCACACTGATTGTATTCACTTTTGAAAACATATCTAAATCTACTTCAATCAGTCCATCATGTACCAATTTCCGCTGGTTTACATCAGAATTAGAAGTCTTATATATATCAAGATTTACAAGTCCTTTTTGATCACTTCCGTCAACATAGTAGCCAACATATTCACTGTCTTTAGGCATAGTAAAAAGAACAGTCATTTTCTTGTCTTTGAGAGTAATATCTTTGATGTCTTCTTTATTAAAGAGCGCTACATCTTCTGAATGGGCGTTTTCAACTGCATTCAAGACAATCCTCGGCTGCTTAGAAAATGAAAAAAATAAAAGCGACATGACTAACACAATTGAACAAAGTGCTACTACAAAAAACAATTTCCCTCGCTTTTTTTTCTGATTCACCTCAATTTCTTTAGTAGTATCAATCATCGTGTCAGTCATAGTCGAATTTTCCAATAGTTCGTCTAAAGACACACCTAAGCTTGTCGATATTTCCACTAGTGTATGTATGTCTGGGTAATTTCTACCGATTTCCCAATTAGAAATAGCTGAACGACTAACATTTAATCTCTTTGCCAATTCTTCCTGTGTAATTCCTGCTTGATGCCTTTTTTCTTTTAATATTTTACCAAAATCCACAACATCGCCTCCTTATTCTATCTCTCATTATAACCATTTCATAAAAGAACTTAAAAGCGAATTATTGAAACGAATCGATATATTTCTGATTATTTGATGTCACAATCTGTGACACCTTGTAAAACAAGGATTCTTGCTATTGAAAATGTGAAACAAAACACTTATTATCAAGAGGTGAACGTTCACTAAAAAATAACAAAAAAGGAGTACTTATGAAAAAAATATTTATGTTCTCTACTATTTTCTTATTATTTGGTTTGTCCACTCCACAACAGTCAGTAGATGCAGGTCAGTTAAGTGTTGAAGCCGCACAACCAGAATCTAGTTTAATCAACTTGACCCCTTCCCTGGTCAGAGGAGCCAATGTGCCAACGGCAAACTGGAACGTAGCTTCGTCAGGACGTTGTTCAATGTCTGGCACTTATAGTGGCAAATATTATTTATATTCTAACTACAATATATTAGGAAGAAATACGTATAATTATTACTTCCACAATCAAGGTCGCGGAACCTTAGAAATTCGAATGAGAAATTCTGCCAATCATGCCGTCTTAAAAACACATTTCGTTCCAGCGAACTCTACGATTTCTAGTACTCTTAGTATGACAGATCAAAGTTCAAGATTTTATTATGAGTTTTATAGTACTGTTGATTATACTTTTAGCGGATACGTCCAATAAAATAAGAAATTCTTCCCCAAGCTAAATACTTTGACAACGCTTACCAATGAGCGCATGATAGAGGAAAATTGAAAGGGGCTGTAGCAAGATGAACACAATGGTTTTTGTCAATTTCCCTGTGCAAGATGTTGGTCGGTCTGTCGAATTCTATACAAAATTAGGGTTCAAACAAAATAAAGAGTTTTCAACTGAGGAAGCAAGTGCCATGGTTTGGGATGACACATTTTGGATCATGCTCTTAACACATGACTTTTACAAAAAATTCTTGAAAGATAAAGAAATCGCAGACACAAAAACAACAAGTGGCGCACTCATCGCTTTTAGTTTAACAAATGCTGCCGAGGTCAAACGTTTTGGTGAGATCGCAAAAGAAAACGGCGGTAGCTACCATACAGTCGATATGGGTATGCCAGAAGAAGAAATGTTCTCCCTTGAAGTACAGGATCCTGATGGAAATACATTGGAACCAATGTGGATGAAAATGTAATCAAAAAAAGAAGACTTTCCAGCATGTTATTATTGGAAAGTCTTCTTCTTTTATTTTATCTGATCCATTTGATCTCACTCAATGGGTAATACACGAATCTCGCTTTTCCTAATATTTCATTTCTAGCTATTGTCCCAAATGAACGACTATCTTTTGAAACACGGCGATTATCCCCTAAAACAAAGTAGCTATCTTCAGGCAATTCTGCATACCCTGTCAATTCTTCCAAAGTAAAATCGGTGGTATAAGGTGCATTTTCATGGTCCGAACGGATATTTTTACTTAAATAAGGTTCTTCGACTGGCTGGCCGTTGATTTTTAGTTGGTCCTTTTCATAACTAACGGTTTCTCCCGGTAGACCAATGACTCTTTTGATATAGATCGTTCCATCTGAAAGCTGGAAAACGACCACATCAAATCGTCTGATTTCTGAAAATTTTTCCATAACGACCATATCCCCTTGTTTGAGGACATTCTCCATCGAGTTTCCTTCCACTGGTACTGGAATCAGTATAAACCCACGCAAAATAAATGCAATCACTATGGAACAAAGTAAAAATTTAATAAATAACCAAAAACGGTCAATATAACGCTGCTTCTTTGTCAAAGCCCATCAATCCATCCCTCGTAAAATCTTAACCTATTATTCTCATTATATAGAATAAACACAGAAAAAGCGAATGGTTCAATAGTCATCTGTAAACAGGTGCAAAAAAAGACGGACAAACGTACACTGTTTTAGAAATAATTGAATAGTCAAAAATCACTCGATCAAATCGGACTATTCAAAAATTTTTCTAAAGCAGTACTTGTCTCGTCTCTTTTTCAGTCGTTGTCTCTGCACGATCAAATGATCAGGTGAGATGATTGTTCTCTAAATAATGATCCCAAGCAGTATCAAAGATATCCATAGAGGGCAAATAATCAACATTCATTTCTAAATAATCAGAGATTTCTTCATAACTTGTACTATGTTTTGGAAACTGGATATCTTTTCCAGCTTCAGTTGCAAAAGTTGACAGTGCATCTGAAGGTTTCCCTCCACGAAGAGTCATCAGATAGTGGTAGAAACTGCGATTCATTCATTCCCCTCCCAATTGGCAGCAATAAATGCCGCACGTCGCGCATGATTACGCTCAAAGTTTTCAGGATTTTTTTTGTAGTAATCTTGATGCTCATCTTCTGCTAAATAAAAGGTCTTCGCCGGCTCAATCGTCGTAACGATTGGATCAATAAAGCGACCACTTGCAGCAAGTTGCTGTTTGCTTTTTTCAGCTTTTTGACATTGTTCTTCTGTAGTATAAAAAATCACAGGTCGATAATTATCGCCTCGATCTTCAAATTGACCAAAAGCATCTGTAGGATCCGTTTGTTGCCAATAAAGCTCAAGTAATGCTTCGTATGAAATCAATTCAGGATCATACAAGATTTCTACTGCTTCAGTATGTCCTGTTGTTTTGGCTTTCACTTGTTCGTACGTTGGATTTGGTACATGCCCACCAGTGTAACCGGACATGATCGTATGGATGCCTGGTAATGTATCAAAAGGCTGGATCATACACCAAAAACATCCGCCTGCAAATATTGCTCGTTCCATGCTTGATTCCTCCCTTAATATCGAAATGTTGCTTAATTGGTACTTGATTCGGTCGTTTCTTCCGTCGTTGAGGAATCTTTTGGTAAATACAAACTAAATCGGATATCGTCATTGACTAAGTCGATTTTATCCGCTTTGATATACATCCCATTTTGCATACGGAATTGATCCAAGCGTAACATGATCGTTAAGTCGTCCGTATTGATCTCGATCCATTCAGGTAGTTTGTAATTTCGTTTGATCATATTCATCACATCTCTGATCGGTAAGTTCAATGTACCGATGGATAAACTTTTTGCTTTTAATTGAACATTGCCATTTTCCATCACATAAGGATCAAAATACAAGTAAAAGTCGATGGGAAATCCTAACACTTCAAATGTCCCATTAAGCAATGCTTCGTTTTCTAAATAAAATTTATACTTGATATCTTGTCCTTCTTGAAAATCTGTCAAGAAAAAGCTGATCAGTTGGTTAACCTTTTCTTTTTGAGTATTGATCGTCAATACCGGATCGCCTTGCCTTTCTGTGATAGCTGGTACTTCCGGCAAATCAGGTTCACGATTGGCGAATATCCGCGTGCCTAAGAAAATCGTTGAACCAATGATAAGACCTAATAAAATCAGAAATGCGTATTTCCAGTAGTTATGCTTCTTTGGATTTTTTGCTAATGAATTTCGTTTATTCATCCTTGTTTCCCTCCTTGACCAGCCATTTTTCATGCGTTTCGATCAATTGATCTCTCACGGCATTAGCCATCAATTGATAGCCTAAGTTATTAGGATGAAAATGATCTTCTTCATATAACACATTATTTCTTGTCCCGTTCGAACTATCACTAGAAGTGGACTGTTCAGAAGCTTCGGTGATTCCGACCTCTTGATTCAATCCTTGATAAAGTAGATCATTGATCGGGATAAAATAGCTATTTTCTGATTCATTAACTACTTGCTGTGTTCCTTCATTCCAGTTATCCACGATCGTTTGCATATCCGTGATTTCAGGAAAGTTCAAATAAAATGGATTATAGATCCCTAAAATATAGATCGGTACCTGTTTATTCAACCCTCGTATCTCTTCAATGATTGCTTGGACGTTTTCTTGATAATTTTTGATTGGTTTATTGAATGAGCGAATACTGATACCAAAAAGATTATTTTGGATCACTTTCATTAAATCATTCCCACCGACAGTCAAGGTAATAATGTCTGCGGTTTTGATATTGCTTTGGATTTCTTCATTTTTTTTCAATCTTTTTAAGATTTGATCACTTCGTTCGCCATTTACACCGTAGTTTTCAATTTCAATGGCTGTTAAACCATATCTGTCTTTTATATCATTTGCGACTAACGGAACAAAACCACCTTGTTTCGTCTGGTCGCCTACTCCTTCAGTCAAAGAATCGCCAATTGCTACATAGTGTAACTTTTCTTTTTGATTGCTTTCAGAAGTAACCGATGCTGCCGGTTTTAACAAAGGCTGTGCTTTGGGTACACTCAAGGAGAGTCCGACAAAGAGAAAAACTGCGGTGAACAAAGGGATCAAAACAATCAACCATTGTTGTTTTATTCGTTTCATTGTTTCACCTCTAGACCATGATTGTTTCTTATATTACCAAAAATTCGATTAAAAAAATAGCCCTTTTCTGAAAAAAGAAAGAGGCTGTTTCTCATCTGCTAAAGGAAGTGGGGCATCTCAACATGTCTTCTCCTCCTCACTTCCTTACGCTAGTAACGCTTAACGAAAAGACAGATCAAAAAACACATTTTTTTGTCTTCAAATGATCTGCCTTTTGATTACTTATTTTACATTTATCAATCCACATAATACATGATTGCAAAAGCATTCTTCCCTGTATGGGTAGCAATCACTGGATTTGTATGCAATACTGGGATATCCATATCGGGAAACAATTGTTTCAAGCCTTCTTCAAATTCTCGAGCAAGGTCTGTCGCACCTGCATGAGAAATACCAATTTGGCGAACGTTCGGCAGAGCCTTTAGTTCTTTTTTCAAGCTATCGAACCACTTGTCGAAAGTCTTTTTCCCACGACCTTTTGTCACAGGGATCAGTTCTGAATGAGCAAAATTCATCACCACACGAATGTTCAACATACTTGATAATAAACCAGTCGCACGACTGATTCTTCCACCTTTTACCAAGTTATCCAAGGTGGAGATACCGATATAAAGTTTTGTATTATTTTTGATCTTCTCGATCTCAGCAAGGATCTCGTCTGCTGATTTACCTTCTTTGGCCATCTCAGCCGCACGGATCACTTGGAAAGATAAGCCTTGGTCAGTCGTATCACTATCAATGACTGTCACATTTGTTTTTGTTAAGTTGCTTGCTTGTCTTGCGGCTTCAACCGTTCCACTTAATCCTTTTGTCATATGGATGGAAATCACTTCACTACCATCTTGACCTAATTCGTCGTACGTTGAAATGAATTCACCGATCGGCGGTTGGCTTGTTTTAGGTAATGATTTCGATTTGGCCATCATTTCCATGAACTTTTCTCCACCTAGTTGATCGTCATCAGGATACACAACGCCATCGATCATAATTGATAATGGCATAACATGAATATTCAAGTGATCTCGTACTGCTTTTTCCATTGTACAAGAAGAATCTGTTACTATTTTTACGTTTGTCATTATTTCACACTCTTTCTTTCACAAAGTGCCTAGCATTTTCAGGCTGGTCCTCTTTCAGTATACCAAAGAACTTCTGTTTTTTCATCAAATTCGTTGAGGTTGTGATAGAAGTTGTCAGCTCCGAGAATAAGCGTGAAAAAAACGAAATGATTCTTCATATTTTGGGATTTCATGCTTATTTTTGAAAGGTTGCTGTTGGAATACCGTTTATTTAGGTTGTGCCAGAAGCGTTTTGACTTGAGTAGTAAGATAGAAAATTAAAAAGTAGTTTTTCATATTTCACCATTTTTAGCTTAATATTGAAGGTCAACTTAAAAAAACACCATTTGCTCGGTTTCAGGTGGCATGAGAGAATTAATGTCACAACCTTATAACAAAATGATACTAGTCAATTTTTATTTATTCCTCTTCTTTTTTGTGGAACGACAAAATAAGCAGAAGAAACCTGGATGATCAAAAAATCCTTTGAGGTTTCTTCTGCTTTGGATCTATATCTGAAACAAGCATTTATATTTCTTCTGTTGCGTGTTCTTCTTTACGTTTATATGTCTCAAACTGATGCGCATAACTATTTTTTTCGTCTATTTCTCCCGGACTGATATTGATCAATGACCATGCTTCCCAGTCAACAGCAGGAAAATACGTATCTCCTTCGAAAGAATGATGAATCACTGTACGATACAAAATCGTGCAGTAAGGTAAGAACTCTTCATAGATTGCTGATCCTCCAGCAACGAATAAAATCCCATCTGTTTCTTTCTCATAAGCTAATACTTCGTTGACATCATGCATCACTAGTACGCCCTCGGCTGTAAACTCACGGTCTCTTGTCAAAACAATCGTTTGACGATTAGGGAGTGGCTTACCGCCCATCCCCATGAATGTTTTTCGTCCCATGATCAATACATTCGCTTCGGTCATTTGCTTAAAAAATTTCAAATCATTCGGCAAATGCCAAGGAAGTTTATCTTCTTTTCCGATCAGGCCATTTTCATCTTGTGCCCAGATTGCAGCGAACATTTTCTCATCCTTTCTTAGACCGCGATAGGTGCCTTTATTGAAGGATGCGGCTCATATCCTTCAACTTTGATATCATCCATTTCAAAATCAAACACAGACTCTTTTTCTGTATTCAACACTAACGTCGGAAATGGACGTACATCACGAGACAATTGTTCTTTCATTTGCTCTACGTGATTTGAGTAAAGATGTGCATCGCCTAAAGTATGGATAAATTCGCCAACTTCTAATCCAGTCTCATGTGCAATAAGATGTGTCAGTAAAGCGTAGCTAGCAATATTGAATGGTACACCTAAAAATACGTCGGCACTTCGTTGGTACAGCTGACAACTTAGTTTATTGTCATTCACATAGAATTGGAACATTGTGTGACAAGGAGGCAAAGCCATACTTGGTACATCTTCTGGATTCCAAGCTGAAACGATCAGGCGTCTTGAATCAGGTGTCTGTTTGATTGCTTCGATCACTTCTTTGATTTGGTCGATGAAGCCACCTTCTTTGGTTTCCCAATGGCGCCATTGGTACCCATAGATATGACCAAGATCTCCATGTTTTTCTGCAAATTCTTCGTCGGCTACTATTTTTTCACAGAATTTTTTACTTTCTTCTTGATAGACTTTATTGAATTCTGGATCAGTCAAGCTACGATGTCCAAAATCTGTCATATCAGGTCCTTGATAGTCCTCACTCTTGATATATCGTTCAAATGCCCACTCATCCCAAATATGGTTATTATTTTGTAAAAGATAACGGATATTCGTATCTCCTTTTAAAAACCATAACAGTTCGCTTTTGATCAAACCAAAAGGAACACGTTTTGTCGTCAATAATGGAAAGCCCTTTTGAAGGTCAAACCGCATTTGATAACCAAATAAGCTAAATGTACCTGTTCCCGTACGATCACCTTTTACATGTCCTTCAGATAACAACTTTTTCCCTAAATCAAGATATGCTTGCTCCATCTTATCCCTCCTAATTATCTGCCCATTCACTTAGATATTCCCAACGTGACATTTTTTCTTCTAGCAGTTCCTCAGTTGCGGTTACTTCTTTTTGTAATTCTTGCAATCGTGTGAAATCATCCCCTTGATGGTTCATCTCTTCTTGCAATTCATCCAAACGATTTTCTAGTTCTGCAATATCATCTTCGATTGTTGCCCATTCTTTTTGTTCCATGTATGAGAGTTTTTTCTTTGACTCAGATTTTTTTTCTTCGATCTTCGTTTTGACTTTGTCTGGTTGCGCTTGTTGGTCTTCTTTGCGTTTGACCAAATAGCTAGACATATCACCATAATAAAGCTCTTGTTTGCCATCCCCTAGAAAAACCAATAGTTTGTCAACTACCTTATCCAAGAAATAACGGTCATGAGAAACAGTGATCACCGCCCCTGGGAATGTGCGAAAATAATCTTCCAAGATCGTTAAAGTAGCGATATCTAAGTCATTCGTTGGTTCATCTAACAATAGAACATTAGGTTGTTGGATCAATAATTTGAGTAGATATAACCGACGCTTTTCTCCTCCGGATAGTTTACGGATCAATGTTCCGTGCATAAACCGAGGAAACAAGAACCGCTCCAAAAGTTCAGCGACACCAATTTGTGTCCCATCCGCAGTTTGGACTTCTTCTGCTGCTTCTTGCAGGTAAGCAATCATTCGTTTGTCCGGAGACATTTTTTCATTTTCCTGTGTATAGTAAGCTAACCGAACGGTTTCACCAATCGTATAGACACCACTATCTAAAGATAATTTCCCTGCTAAGATATTCAACAATGTCGACTTCCCAGCACCGTTCTCTCCGGTGATTCCTAGTCGCTCTCTTGATTGGATCAATAGATCCAAGTGTTGGAGCAATGGTTTTCCTTCAATCGAATACGAACCATCCTTGATCTCGATCACTTTTTTACCTAAGCGTTGGGTCGCGATATTTAGTTCGATATCCGTATCATGATTGACTTGATATAAGTTTTCTTTCAAATCTTCAAAGCGATTGATACGTGCCTGCTGTTTCGTCCCACGAGCTTGTACTCCCGCTCGCATCCAAGAAAGTTCTTGCTTATACAAACGTTTGCGCTTTTCTTCTTGTTCGACTTCGACACGATCTCGCTCGGCTTTTTCAATAAGATAGGCTTCATAATTGCCTTTATATTCATAAAGATTCCCAAAGGCAAGTTCAAAGATCCGATTCGTGACACGATCTAAGAAATAACGATCATGGGTCACCATCAATAAGGCACCCCGATATTGTTTCAAATAAGATTCCAACCATTCGATCGCTGCATAATCTAAGTGGTTCGTCGGCTCATCAAGTAATAAAAGATCCGGTTCATCGATCAAAACTTGCGCTAAGCTCACACGTTTTTTTTGCCCACCAGAAAGCTCACCGATTTTCTTTTCTAGTTGGTTGATCCCTAATTTTTGTAAAATGATCTTGGCATTTGTATCCGTTGTCCAAGCATCCTCTTTATTCATTCGCTCTTCTGCCAACGCATACTGTTTTTGGACTGCTTCATCATCGCCATTTTCAGCCAAGGAAATCAAAGCTTCCTCGTAGAGTCGTACAGTCTGGATCAACGGACTGTTCCCTTGAAAAACAGCTTGTAAAACCGTATCTTCTTCTGAAAAAGAATCGGTTTGTGACAAATAACCGATACGGTAATCATTTGGATAAAAAACCGTCTGTTGATCGCCATCTCCACTGTCAAGTCCAGCAATGATATTCAAAAGACTTGTTTTACCAGTTCCGTTAGTACCGATCAACCCAATGCGATCATGTTCATGGATCAAAAAGGAAATCTGATCAAACAATTCTTTTTCTCCATATGTTTTTTTGAGGTCAGTTATTTTTAGCTCTTTCAACAGTACTCCCCCTTATCTTGGATATTGTAACATAAAACAATTGTTTAACAGATAGTTTTTTTTTCGATTATTCTATTTTTTGGTATAGAGTTTACGATACGTCTTCTCTCACTTCATAAAAGTGGATACACGGTATTCAAAAAATGACTTTCTATCTGGAACTTAGTTGTTAAGTTAAAACACTTCTGTCCTCACCTCATCAAAAAAAGAGGAGCTGTGCTTTATCACAACTTCCTCTCATGGTTTTGCTTTAATTGAAATTTTTTCGCCTTCGCTTGGAAAGCAAACCGGAATGAAAAACGATCTGTTGGCTGATTCATCGTATAAGACTCCAACAGGTTGATATTTCTTCTGTATTGATTCGCAGAAAAAGTCGTGATCTCTTCTGCTACTTCATATTCATCGATGACTTTTCTTTCTAAATAATAACCTCTTAGCATTTTTTTCGTAAACAAACGATCTTGTTGGATCATCCAAGAGGAAATCAGATTACCACTCATCATCCGAATTCCTTGAGCTTTTCGTTGTTCAATGAAAAAGCCAATCATTGATTCATCATACACGTCCGTTAGATTCTCCAAACTTTCGATGATCAATTGCGTATTTTTTTGGTACGTCTCTCGAATTTCTTGGATATCTTTCTCAGAAATCATGGTTTGGCGATCACTTTGCCGTCTTTGCCAAAACATTTTTGGATGGAGAATGATCCGCATCAATCGACGTACTACAATGAACCAAAAACCAATGAACGATAAAATTTGACTTGTGATCGACTGTTCAAAGTTAGCAAGGAATCTTGAATAAAAACGATAACCATTAGAAGATAGCTTCCCAGAACGATATCTTTCATCCAAGCCATCCCGTTCAATCGATAGAATCAACGCTTGGATCTCTTGGACTTCTTGCTTTTCATCTCCACTCAAATCAGATAAGTAGAGTTCACTGATTCTGTCTTGATAGGTCTCAATCACTGCTTCTATCGCTAAATATGCTTTTGATCCTGGTTCTTCCGCTTCTTTTTCTAAGCGTAATGTTTCAATCACTTCTTCCAAGATCATCAAGGCTTTTAGATCAGTCGTTGCTGCTTCTTCTGTTTCGGTCAACATCGGCAAGACAATGATCCCGATAATCAATGTGACTAAGATAACCCCCGCAGTCAAAAACAAGAGTAATGAACGCTGATTGAATGCCATTTGGTTGATTGTAAATGGCAAAATAAAAATAGTTGCTAAACTGACAGTTCCCTTTACTCCTCCAAATGTTAAGATCAACACTTCATTCAGTTGTTTCTTGAGACTTTGGAAACCGCCCTTGAATATATAAAACAAGCTGATTGAAACGAAGCGAATGACGAACAGCATGATCGAAATCAATAAGATGATCATTAGCAACAAACTATTCGAATACAAGCCATCACCCCAAACAGGTGTAAACACTTGTGTCAGTTCGATTCCTAAAAATATAAATACCAGTGCATTCAATGTGAAGGCAATCGTTGTCCATGTACTATTCGACAAAGTTGACAACTCCGCATCAAAGACTGAGATTTTTTTAAATCCTGAGGCTTGTAATACCCCTGCAACCACTGCTGCAATAATTCCTGAAACATGAAATACTTCGGCTAAAACATATGCTAAGAAAGGTAACAACAATTCAATCAACAAGTAGCCTGTCACGTCACGTGCAGATGCTTTCTCAATCAGACCAATGATTTTTCTTTTCATCCAGACAAGTAAAAAGCCGACGACTGCCCCGCCAATACTTGATAAAATCAATGTCACGCCTGCGTTTACCGCAGAAAACGTCCCAGTGATCAAAGCGGCTAAGGCAAATTGGAAGGCTGTAACGCCAGATGCATCATTCAGTAACCCTTCACCTTCCAAAATATGCATAGCTTTTTTGGGAATGTTCACACGATTGGACAGCGAACTGACTGCCACCGCATCTGTCGGACCTAAAGCTGCACCAAAAGCAAAACAAGCGGCTAAAGGAACACTTGGCAATAGAAACGACAACGTTGCTCCGACGCCAATCAAAGTCAAGATCACCCCACCAAAAGCGAGAAACAATATCGTATCGAAATTTTTCAAGATCGAGGCGATATCCGCTTTTTCTCCTTCTCTAAAAAGCAAGGGGGCAATGATCATCACTAAAAATAATTCAGGTTCAAAATTGATGGATTCACCCCATTCGGTCAATCCTAAAACCACGCCAAGAAATATTTGGATCAGTGGTGCAGGGATCATCGGCAAGATACGACTTGCTATGTTGGATAGCGTGATCGTGACTGCAAAAACAATCACTAACTCTGCAAATTCCATGCTTGATCCCCTTTATTTTTTATTTTGTGCAAGAACTTTCAGATACTGCTCTTTTTTCTTTAAAATTTTGTTTTCAACAACTTCCGCTTGGGTCACTCGACCATCCAACTCACATTGCACACGTTTTGATTCTAAACGGAGCAATTCGTGTTTCAAGCGTCCCAATTGACGATACATCAAGATATTTCTTTTACGCAACTTACATAAGATTTGACGACGATCTTCCATTGAAAAAGTACCATAGTGTTCAACCAGTCGTTTCTTTTGTTCTTCAAAACTCTCTCTCATTTTCAAGATCTCCTATATTCAAACTGCACCAATTATAGCAAAAAGTTTTAAGAATGCAACTAAAACCTTTTTACTTTTGCAGTGAAGTATTTGTTTCAATCCCAGAGACTCATTCTAGTCCAATCACTTTAAAATATCAACTGTAATTATATAAATAATGGCAAAGAAAAACACATACAAAATCTGTTCAACAGTTTTGTATGTGCTCCTTTTCAATTCAGGGGAGATCCTATGATTTATGCCACAGACTTCCCTGTTTTATTTCTAAAAAAACTACTTTGTACAATGTCCTTCGATCCTATTCGAAGTATTCGCCATAAACATCGTCAACACGTTGTTCTGGGTTGATCACAATGTATAAGTTACCAGTTTTTTCACTGATTTTTGTTGATTGGTATTGATTATCTAATCCCTCTGTTCCTTTGTCCAAGTAAGGGAAATATACAAGATCAGGTGTACCGTTGCGATACAAGATTTCCATACGTTCGATATCTTCATATTTCAATGCACGATTGAACATACCCATCTCTAAACCACCTAGATTGATATCATGAGTAGCTACTGAATCTCCCTCATGGAAGATCTCGATTTTAAAACCGGCACATGGATGGATCTCGATAAATTCGCTCCCATTGATACGACCAAAACTTGTAGTGATTTGTTTGATCCAAAGGTCGCCGATATGACGACGATTGATCGTCCATGTTTCGCCGTTACGGAAATAAAATTTTAGCGCTGTCATTTCTTTGCTCATTAAAAAAATCTCCTTTTTTGACGCATTATATTCTGTTTCATTACTAGTTTAGCATAAAACAACAAAAGCGGTCATCTCTCATGTTTGCTTTTCTGTCAGCTTTTTTTGATAACAATCCTCATCCAAAGGAGAAAAGGGACATGAAAAACGTCTTGTAAAAAAGACAGACGCTCCTATAGATAACTCTCTTGCCCCTCATTTTATCGACGTGAGCAAATAAATGATATGCACACAAATCTTGTTCACCCACTGTTTCGATTCAGTTGTCTAGCTTTGTTGTTCATTCAGATAGGTTAATAATGCAGTTTGTTCATTCTCTACCAAGCCATTTACTACCGCTGACTCCGCGAGTGCTAATGCTTCACTGACCCATTTACCTGGTTTTTTCTCACTTGTAGCTAATAATACCTTGCCATCAATCGCCAACTCACCCATTGTCTTGATAGGAAGTGCATCATAGATATCTAGCACACTTGTCATATCGGGGTTTTGCTTAAAGTAGATCATCAATTCTTCCACATCCAGCGAGGCGTCTTTTCCAAGATGATAGATCTCTAAAGGTGTTAACCGGCGTTCTTGTCGCTTCGCCAATCCTTTAACCAAACGTTGGACTTCTCGAATCATTTGGTTGGAACATTTCCATGCTTTTAAGAAAGGCGCCACCTCTTGCTCTGATCTGCCGAGTTGGTTGAGTAATAATGCCCAAGCTTGACTTTCTTTTTTTAATGGCACAGACGGTAAATCAGCAAATCGTAATAATGCTTCACCATCTTCTTTTAATTGCGGACAATAGATATAACATTTTGTTTCGACAAATGCCATCAAGCCGTTTTTACGAAAATCCCCTAAAAGCATTTTGATAAATTCAACATTCATTCGCTCAACAGAGATTTTGTCCAATAACGCATGGTTGTCTTCGATCGCCTTGGCCGTTTCTTCTTCCAATTTGAACCCTAGCTGACTCACAAAACGGATCCCACGCATCATTCGTAAAGCATCTTCATGAAATCGCTCAAAAGGTCGTCCAACTGCTCGTAAGACCTGATTTTCCAAATCAGCCAACCCGTCGAATAAATCAATGATCTCACCATCTTCTTTCAAAGCAAAAGCATTGATCGTGAAGTCTCTGCGTTTTAGATCCTCCTCTAATGTACGAACAAATGAAACACTGTCAGGACGTCGATAATCTTGGTAAGTCGATTCCGTACGAAACGTCGTGATTTCATATTGCTCCTCTTCATGTAAGACGAGAACCGTTCCATGTTCGATCCCGATATCGATCGTTTTTGGAAACAACTGCTTGATTTCTTCTGGAAACGCACTAGTAGCAATATCTACGTCGTGAATTTTTTGTCCGAGTAACGTATCCCGTACGCTACCACCAACAAAGTACGCCTCAAATCCAGCTGCCTCGATTTTTTTTAATACTGGGATTGCTTTTTTATATTCGATCGGTAATTCACTTAGTCTCATTTTTACTCCTTCTATCCTCTGGCTGTTCCTCATCTTTTCGAGCAAAACGATGATGGTCTCTTTGATTGAACTTCTCCATATTTTTTTCAAATACTGTTGTCAGATCAATCCCTAACGAGTTTGCCATGATCATTGTCACAAACAAGACATCACCCAACTCTTCTGCCACTGAATTACTAGGTTCTGTTGCTTTTTTACTTTTTTCCCCATACGAATGATTGACCTCTCGTGCCAACTCACCCATTTCTTCGGTCAAACGTGCCATTTGCGCCAATGGCGAAAAATAGCCAACCTTAAATTGCTGGATGTACGCATCGACCTCTTCTTGCATACTTTTTAGCGAACGCTCTTCTTTCATCAAGAACCCTCCAATCATCTCTTCCTAAAAAACTTTACAGCAAAACCGCAAGAAGTGCAATTGTGAAAACAAAGAATACATGCTACATTATGTTAGGTATACTTAATAAATTATTAGCATCAAGCCAACTCGGTCTATAAATATAAAAAAAGAAGGCTCAGTTTCCTAATCCCTAGGTTTATGTCTAGGGTTTTCCGCTTGTTGCTTAATGAATCATATCAATAGTAGAAAGTGGGGATTCGATGACATCATTGAAAACAATGAAAGAAATTTTTCTTATTATTTTAGGAACAAGTATTTACGCTTTTGGGCTAGTCTATTTGAATATCGCAAATCATCTAGCTGAGGGTGGAGTTTCAGGTATTACCCTAATTTTGCATGCTCTTTTTCATGTCGACCCGGCTTATTCTAATTTATTGATCAATATTCCGTTGATCTTGCTAGGCGGAAAAATCTTAGGAAAACGCGCCCTCGCCTATACTATCTTAGGTACTGTCTCGCTCTCTGTCTTCTTATGGATTTGGCAAAGAATTCCCTTACAAGTCAACTTAGAACATGATTTGTTGATCGTCTCTTTACTTGCAGGACTGATTGCCGGTGTCGGCAGTGGGATCGTTTATCGTATGGGTGGTACTACAGGAGGAAGTGACATCATCGCTCGAATCCTTGAAAAAAATCATGGGATATCTATGGGACGCTCCCTTTTAGCTTTTGATGTCATGGTTTTACTTGCTTCATTAACTTATATCGATTTGAAACGGATGATGTACACCTTGATCGCTTCCTATGTTTTCAGTCGTGTCATCGATTTTATCCTTGATGGCGGCTACTCCGCCAAAGGAATTCTGGTGGTCTCAAATAAAAGTGAGGAAATCGCGCCTTTATTGATGACTGGCTTACAACGTGGCGTCACATTCTTGCACGGAGAAGGCGGCTTTTCTGGTGTGGACAAAAAAATGATCTATATGGTGGTAAGTGCAAGGGAACTGAACGAAGTAAAACGGATCATTCATGAAATTGACGAACATGCCTTTCTTTCAATTCTAAATGTCCATGAAGTGGAAGGAGAAGGCTTTACGTATCTCAAACCACAAACGAAGCGATTTAAAAAAATAACAGAATGATTTTGAATCAAGCAACCTGATACTGAAGCTCTCTACGTATATAGAATAACGTAGTTCTGCGTACTTCGTGATCAAGGAGTTGCAACTGTCTACTTAGAGATATCCTCAGTACATTCAGAAGTACCTAGGCGATTAGTTATTTTGTGCTTCCTAAAACCGAATATATGTTATTCGACAAGCTTACCTTTAAAATTATTAATTAAGCAAGGTACTTAAAGCTTGTAAATTTACTCCCCAAAAAGTAAATTTACAAGCTTTTATTTATCCAGATATTGTTAGATTTGATTTCCACTTAATGAGAAACAGTTTTTAGGAGAGTCTGTCTCTTTCTCCTTGTAGGAAAGCGTAATCTTATTCTCACTTTCTTTAACTGGTACTAACAGAATCTTGTCATCTTCTTTTGCTACTTTATATTCCACTTTTTCACCACTATCATCAATTTTTCTAATTAGTTTATTTCCTTTTAAGCTATATTCAAATTCGAATGTCAGTTCTTCTGCCATTGATTTTGCTAAATCTTTCTCTATCTCTTTCCACCTACCCGTAGATGTATCAATATTAAAAGTAATCACATGATCCGAAAAAGAAGCGATCAGCTTATAATCTGCTTTATCATCTAACCCTTCCACCACCCAATCATTCGCTTGAAGATCTCTGATTGTTACTGTCACTTCATCATTTACTTTGAGATCCTTCGCTGTTCCAGGATTCCCACATCCACTAATCAACATCAAAAATCCAAGTATAAATAGACTACCAAATAATTTTTTCATTTTGTCCTCCGTAATAGTTGTTCATTTACTTTATTAAATCGATAACCCTGTTACTATGATAAAAATAAGTTCCTTGATGATCAAAAAACGGATATAAGTTTCTCAGTATTATTTGTATCCCCTATACGCTTCCCCGAAAAATATTTTCTTAAATTCACCTTCATTACCAGAAAATACGAAAAATTTGCGCCATAGACATTCAAAAGCCAAGACACCACTGTGTATATAAAAAGTGTAGATATAACCAAGTAATTGATCCAGTGCTTAAAATGAAAAGTTTTTATTTTTTTAAATCTATGTATATTTTCCTTCATAATGTCATGCTCCATTTATGGGATTCTATTTCATTTTTGAACTATTCACCTAGAATTCTATCAGCCGTTTTCTTAAAGAGTCACTAAATGACCTCTTGTACCCTTTTTAATCAATCGAAAATCCAACTTAAACATTGTCTCGTAAGCTGGATTTTCTTTGGTGGAAGATAGGATTATTTTTTAAAGATCGATACAACAATTTTAGAAGAAATATTGTCATACTTTGTTGTATGAGTGAGTATCATTCTTAATTCTATTTAATAATACAAGCCACGAAAAGATGGCACCAATCAATATTAAAAAGAAACTACTATCACTGCCTGTTTTAGGCAAATATTTACTATTAGCTTTACCACTATTAATAATCAATGTCTCTTTTAGTTCATTTTCATCATTTTGTTTACTTAGACTTTCTTCCTTACTACCTATTCGTCCAATGACTTGTATTTCTGACTGTATCTCTGCCTGAACCTTTGTAATTCCTAGTTGAAAGATAATCACAATAGTTAACAAAACATATACAATTTTTTTCATATTTAATATTCTTGACCATTTTTTTCCAATGCTGTGAACGACAATTGCAAATCACTCTTTATAACAGTCGGTATAGATGCACGATTAAATATTTTTTCTTCAATTTCTTCAGATTGAGAAACCTCTCCATTAAAACTAAAAGTACCGATATGTGAACCTTGATACCATTGACTATTCGCAGAAGCATCACGGTATGCTAAAACCATAAATGCTTTACCCTTCACATTTTGTAAAACGCCAGCAGACACCAAGTTAATATCAGCTTTAACTTGCTCATTTCCTTCTTCTTCCCCTTCATCTTCATTTACTTCTTTTCCTTTTTCGTACGTTGCCATAATTCCTAAACTAGCAAAATTTTTCTCTGGCCTGCTTTGAGACTCTGGGTCAGATTCAAACTCAAAATTTGACACATCAATCTTTACTGGGTTGGATGAGTTATTAGTTATTGTATGCTCGCTTGACACAATTGAGTTGTGATTATTAGTCACGTCCTCTGTGTCTTCTACAGTCCAATAAGCTATTTTTATTGGGATAGTAACATTGATTAAATCATCTTTTTCACCAGGCTCCTCAATATCTGGATTTGTATTATCTGGACCAAGAGTACCTTCTACGGCAATTTTCCCATCCGTTTTATTATCGCCATCGCCATTATTATTGATATTGTTTTCATTTGAAGCTGCCATTACTTCGAAACTATTGATCAAACTTGTTGTTAAACATGCTCCTACCATTAAACTTGCGACTAAATTTACTTTTTTCATTACTATTCTCCTTTGCTTGCCTGTATTAATATATATATATTTATTTAATTTTCTATGAAGAGAAAATTATTCCACATTGATCTGAACATTTACAGAAGTTTCTCCGATTTGCTCTTTTTTTTCTAGATCATAAAACTCAATTAAAATCACACCGTTATAAGTTCCACTGGTCATTTTTTTAGTAAGTTCGATCGTTCTTACTTCTTCACCAGGTTCAATCAAACCAGATTCAGCAAGAACTTCGCCAGTTTCCTTATCTTGTAGTATTGCTTGTTGTCCAGTCATATTGATTGGAATGTTTTGCACCCACATGGTCGCACTCGTTCCATTCTCCTGTACACTCACTTTGGGATGAACATTGATTGTTACATTACTTTTATCAACCTCTTTTTGGGCGTAGTCTTTCATTTCATCAGGGGTAATCTTTTGAGCTGCTTTTGCACTTGGAAAAATCCCACTTACAATAGTTGTAGGCTTAATAGATAAATACCAATATAGCCCTCCAGCAATTGTTAGAAAAAGTAGCAGTAACAACAACTTGTCGAGTGTTTTTCGTACTTTGTTTTTATTATTCGCATTTTGTGAATGAATCATGGTTCTCCTCTTTTCAAATTGATTCCTAGTGACATAAGTTATTCTTCTAGCGGTTTCGCATCTGGTCCTCCTGGATTTAAAACTTCAAATTCAAGTGTAAGCTGGCCATTAGTTTTTTTCGTTTCCGTAGCGTCGAATAAATTACTAAGCCTACCTGTAAAACGGAAAGTACCTATATCATCCTCATCTGACCAATCACCTTCTTGTGGATTAGGCGAGGATAAAACTAACATAGAACTCATATTACTCAAAACATCTCCGCCATCTTGTACTAGACCAATAGACACGCCTTGCGAAGTTGCAATATTTAAAGACTGTATTTCTTCTACCTTTTTATCACTATCACTATCCGTGTCCCAACGACTTGCAGATACTTTCACAGGCAACTCAGAATGGTTCGTGATCTGAAAATCATCGGAGGTAATGTGATATCCATCTTCTTTTTTATCAGAAGTACCATACGATACTTTAAGAGGAAATGTCACATTGATCCAATCTGATGTAGTTGGTTTTTGCCACACATATGTGTCACTGATTTCTTCATTATATTTATCCATTAATTGGTCTGATGTTAGCACGTGTGTACCTGTAGGGCGGTCAACTGTTCCGCTACCGATATTTTGCCAATAACCCGTATATTCATTAGTTTGTTGTATCGAGGGTAATTGTGCGGTTTTTTTAAAGGAAAAATGTTTACTAAGCCTTAATATTTGAATATTAGTATCGAAAAACATATTTTCCATAGTCATCATTGTATCAATGTAAAAACTGCTTAAATTTATTTCTGTTAATGAACTCATTCCACAAAACATATAGTTCATATTTGTCACTTTACTAGTATTAAAATTACTTAAATCCAAAGTTTTCATTGCACTCATTCCATAGAACATACCGTTCATATTTATTACTTCACCAGTATCAAATTTGCTTAAATCCAAACTTTTCAATGTACTCATCCCATAAAACATACTGTTCATATTTGTCACTTTATTTGTAATAAAATTACTCAAATCTAAACTTCTCACTGCACTCATCCCATAAAACATACCGTTCATGTCTGTTACATTGCTAGTATTTAAACCTTCAAGATCTATGTCTTCTATTTCTTCTCTACTGGTAATTATTTTTTTTAATGAGTTAGTCCCATAGAACAGCTCACTCATATCAGTTACTTTACTAGTGTCTAAACCACTAAGATTCACAGAAGTTAACGAATTATTATTTTTAAACATATGATGTATATTTGCGACAGAAACCTTCTTTTCTTTTCCTATGCCTATGATTGAAGAACTTAAATTTACTTTTTTTAGCTTTCTAGCATTTCTAAACATACTATTCATCTTCACAGAACTTTTTGTATTTAATATGCCAAATGTCACTTTTTCCAATTTACTCGAACCATTTTTATCTTCATCCTGGAACATGCTTGTCATATCTGTTACATTTGTAAGCTGTAACATACTTAAATCAATCTCTACTAAACTGCCGGTATCTCTAAACATACTAGACATAGACTGTAGATTCTCAGTTTCTAAATCTTTTAAACTAAGATTGCTTAATTTTCTAGCACCGTAAAACATATTAGACATAGAAATCGTATTGATAGTATTCAAATTACCTAAGTTTGATATCGTCATACATTCGCTTAAATCTCTAAATAAATTTGATATATACTTGCCTGCCACTATTTGTCCCGAAAAATTAATACTCTTGATTTGACTAGCATAACTAATCCATGGCGATGTAGCTCCAGGTGTCCAATTTGTCCAATCACCATCTCCTACAGATACTTCACCAGAGTCATCAAGTTGCCAAGTGGAAGTACCAATAGTTCCGCTTGCGATTTGCGTCGTTTGTGTAAATACTTCTTGTGTACTACTAAGTTCACTTGTTTCTGTCGTCGAAATCGTCGGAGGTTCTTCTTCTACTTTTTCAGTAGAATCTTCTTCATAGTTCTCCTCTTCTTCAGATGGCTGCATACTTTCATCTAAGGATTCTGAGGAATCCGTAGTACTTTCTTCTGAGGAATCCAATGTAGATTGTGTGAGATTTTCTTCCAGAGACACTACGATCGGTGTAAAGTTAGAAAGTAAAAGATTCATGAGTACGAACCCAATAATCGCAACCTCATATGTGTTTTTTCTCTTCTTATCCATCATTCATCGGTCTCCTCTCCGAAAGTTCACCTACACATAATGTTTTACTTTATACGTTGCCATTTATTGTAGCTTATGATCAACAAATAACTGATCACATAGACAGTGCCAAAACTTGTGATATATGTTGTCGCAAACAGCCAAATAATTTTCCACATATCGAAATAGTGAAACAGTATTCCATAATTACTCTCGTCTGATCCTTTTATCCTTAAAATTTCAGTAATCGCCCGGTAAAAATCTAGTTGGGAAACAATGATACAACTTAAACAAAATACCCCAACAAACATTAGAATTAGGAATACTATATTTTGTAATCTTTTGATTTTCATTCTTTATTACTCCCCCATTGCTCGTTTCACATTTGAAATCTTAACACCTTTTTTTATTTATCCTCTCTTACCTACACAAACAACGAAGAAGTCTTCCTAAATAAAAAAAAAGATGCGCTCAGGACATCCTAAACGTATCTTCCACTTTATTCATAAAATTCCGTTGTCATCCAAACAATAGCTTTTGAACAACACTTTAACCTTTATTTTTTTGTTTATAGATCATTAACCCCACCAAGACAGCCCCTAATAAATAGATTACAACAGCCACCATTTATTTAGTGTTCGTGACTACTTCCTTAATTGCTGTAAACCGATTATTTTCTTGATTTATTAGAATATCCATCTTCTGGATTTCTGCTATCGCAACCTCTTGATTATTGCTAAATAATAGAAAAGATAAAATCAGACAGCCTACAAAGAGAAGAAACAGCACACTACAAATGATTAATAATTTTTTCATATAATACATCCTTTTTTATTTCATAAGTCATTTAAACTAAACCCATTGTTGCGTATCCTTAAAATTTCTTAACCGATGTTTCACTCATAAAAATCAGTGAGTATGGTGGCACTCCTTTTCTCTCATATCCGCATATTTCCAGATTAAAAGATACATATTCTTTTTCGATCAGATGAATGATTTCCGTATCTGTATGTCCGAATCGCTCTCCACTTAACCATATATCTGTCAATTGTATCTTTACATCTAAAGTGATTGCTTTAAAAAAAGCAGATTGTAATGTATCATTTACTGGCAGATTCATTATTCGATTCAATTCTTCCAACCTCTCCTCGGCATATTGGCACAGTATCGGACAGTTTGCCTTGTATTTATTTAAAACTCCAGTATAGTAATTTATGTAATTTTCAAATGTTAATTGATCCATGTATTTTCTTCACAACGTAGAATAAGAATATTTCTATTCTGTTCTTACATTATGCTCCCCTCTGCTTTTTGTTTTTATGAAACTATATGATTTAAAAAATCGACTTTTTCTAGTATTGATCCACGCTATCTAGAACTAGAAAAAACTACTTATCAAAGAAATTAAAGTTGAAACTAAAATAAACGCAGAAAAAGTTGTATAAAACACACATATCATAAATAATACCCAAATTCTGCTAATAAAATTTGTCATCTTCTTCCCTCACTTTACTGGTTACTTTCAACAGATAGAATCTGTCTTCATCTTCATATACTGTACTATCTTATAGTAGAATTTTTTTTATAAAATATGTTATTTCCCAAAGCACAAAAACTAGAAACCCAATTAATAAAAAAAAGCACTCAGGAATTCCTAAGTGCTTGACTAAGTAATTGATTTGTTATTCGTATTACAATTTATTGATTACTCTAGATGAGACTAAACAGACTTCCCCGTTTTTCATGATAAGCTCACGATTGGTTTTATCGATTTCTTTAATATTGTTTTTATTGACAAGAAAAGAGCGATGACAGCGATAAAATACATCTACTTGTTTTTCAATTTCATTTAGGCTACCGTAAAACTCGATTTGTCGATTTTGCGCATGCATGATTACGCGATGCTTATTACCTGATGTTTCAAAAAACATGATATTGTCTAGTTTTTCTGTGATCGTTCGGTTGTTCATTTCGATTTTGAACGTCAATGCTTCATTGACTGACTTTTGGTACGAGTGGACATAGTCTATATTTTCAACTATTTGTTTTCTCATTTCTTTAAATTCACCTTTGTTGATAAAATCTAATGCTTCTAATTTGTGTTTGAATGTATACTGCATCAATTCAACATGTGTAGTGACGAATACGATAAACGAATCCTTGTCTTTTTCTCTGATTTTTGAAGCCATCTGTAAGCCATTGATTGTCGTATTCAAATCAATATCAATAAAGTATAGGCCACTGGGCTGATGTTTTTCTACATAGGCTAAAATCTCCTGTGGATTGGCTGTTGCTAAGGAAATCCTCATATCGTATCCTTCAGCATTTATATAGTCATGGATGAAATTTGTTAATTTTCTTCTCTGATCTTTTTCATCTTCACAAATAAAAATTTCTATCATGGGTTGCTCCTCTTTAGTAGTTAATCGAAATTTCTTGAAAGAAAAAATGTTTTTCATCGTCCACATACGTATTAAGACTCACATTCTCACAATCAGAGAAGATTTCTCTAAGATTACTTAATCCCAACCCTCGATTTTCCCCTTTTGTAGAAAAGCCTTGTTTAAAGATCAAATGTATAGGGGGAGTCTCTCGATACGTGTTTTTAACGAGAATAAAATGCTCATTCTTTTTTTCTACAAAAGATATGTCCAATTGAGGTATCTCGGATTCTCTCGCTGCTTCAATGGCATTATCCAAGATAATACCAAGTGCACGACTTAATTTCAGTGTATCCATATGAAAATTTTCAACTGGATCAACTATATCAACGATCAAACGAATCTCTGATTTTTGTGCTTGCAATAGTTTGGTTGCTAAAATAGCTTTGATTTCTGGGATTCTTATATAAGTCAAACGTCCTAGTTGTGCATCATTTTTTTCGATTTTTTCTCCCAATGGTCTGATTTTATCAGAAAAGTAGACTTGCAATCCTTTTACATCTTCTTGTTCTAAATATCCAGACATCGTTGTCATGATATTGAGATAATCATGTCGTATCTTTCGAATTTCATCATTTTGTTTTTCCAACTCTTTCATGTATATACTGAGTTGCTGGTTCTGTTTTCGTTCATTTTCAATTTTCAAGTTATTGAAAATCACTCTAAAAAGAATGAACACAACGAGTAATAGAACGATGCTAAAAATTGTAAATAGGATGATGTTTCCTCTGATACTACTGTCACCTAAGAAATTCGTACTTTTTACAAAATAGAAATTCATTGAAAATATGATGACACCTAACATTGGAAATAAAATAAATAGAGGACCGTACTTTCCTTCTAATAACTCATTGATTAAATATCTTTTCATTAGGTTTTTAACAATTAAACAGCCTCCTATTGAAGCTAAAGCTGATAAGCAAACTTCTACGATTGTAATTATTAATATCTGAGAAGATTCTTGAATACTATTTACATCATATAATAGCCATAATAATAAATTAGCAACAAAAATAAAACTCATTTGTAAAATCATAGGTATTGAACAAATAAAAATACTTGTGACTATTTTTTTTGTTTTATAAAATACAAGTAAAATAAAAATAACAAAAAGTAATAGTGACATAATAGTACCAATTCCATTAGTTTTAGTCATTGGAGATAATACTCTCAAAAAGAACATTGGGATAAAGCTGATGGTCATTATACCTGTTAACTTCCATCCTAATTTTCTTTCACTTAAGATTGAGATCCCTGCTACCCAAGATCCATTCTCAATAAACCAAAAGAAAAATGATAAATAATCCATGGCTGATACTCCCTTAATTTTAAATATTGTTTACTTTGACTAGATTCTATACAATTTCTCAGCATCTAATCAAGATTATTTGTACGTATGAACGAATCTACCGATAGTATACACGAAAGTAATTAAGGAAGCGATTTTCATAGGGGGCTTTTATTAATTTTTCGATTTATTGATTTCCTAAAGTAAATCTTTATACCATATATTCAACAGATAATAAAACTATAAAATAGTGGATAAAGTATTCAACGAATACCTTACCCACTACTATCAGTTATTTTTCTAATGACTCAGCTCTTACTCTTCTGCGGCGCTTGAAGGATCATGCGGTTCACTTCATCTGATAGTTCAAGAAACGCATCTTTATTGCCTTCCTCTAGTGCCTGATCGATTTGTTGGTAAAGCATGCTTAGCTTTGCTGCTTGCTCTTTTTCTTGGAAATAATGCTCGACTAATTCTGTTGATTCTTCACTGATTGCATCTTCCCATGAGGCTAACGGGTTATCTTCGATGATTGCTAAATATTCTTTCGTTTGCCACGCATTTTCAAAAAGGCATTCGACATAGAGTGGATTTTTCCAATTCAAACGGATTTCATGGAAAATCTGATCAGTATCAGTAAATTCCTTTCCATCTAAAAATAGCTTCATCGGCTCACCTTCATATGAAAGATCGGTGATCTGTAAACCACGTCTTGTTAAGTTTGCACCTTCAACAAAACGTACATTGTGTAAGATTGCTTCATGATTTGCCAGATAGTTCAAAATCCAAAATACTTCTCTGCGACTGAAAGAGACATGGTTAACCATCCAAGTTAAGAAATTCTTCTTTTCTTTAACATCAATCAACATTTTCATCACCTCTCTGTTAAATCATCTAATAGCGACAATACCTCCATATCTCCTGGTTCATAAGTTAAATATCGTTCCAATAATTCCCGTGTTTTCGCTAATTGACCCTCTTCACGTAAGAATAAAGCATATTCTTTCAAGAAATCTGGTTCATGATCTAATTCATTGGCTGCTTGTTCATAATGGACTGCTGCTACCGCAAAATCTTCTAATTGATTATAGGCATGAGCGAGGTTCCATTCTGCATATGGATTAGCAACTTCTTCCATTTGGTTGACTGTCTGAACAACCTCTTCATAGCGTTCTTGATCCAAGTAAAGATTACTTAACGTCAGCAACGTTTCATCTTGCTTATCACCAACGTTCAATGCGTCAAGTAGTAGCTTCTCTGCTTTTTCCTTATCATGTAAACGGAACGCATTTTCAGAAGCCAAGTGATAAAGTTCCACTTGGAATGGGTTCTCTTTGATACCATCTTCTAAGACTTGTTGTGCTTCTTCGATCATCTCTTCTTCTTGAAGCGCCTGTCCTAGATACAGATATAAGGATTGATACTGTGGATTCAATTCCCGTAATTCTTGCAAATAATTGATAGCTTTTTCGTTCTCATGTAATTGTAGATTCGTGAACGCTAATTGGAACAAACGATCATCTGTCCGTTCTTCAGCTAAAGCAGCTTCTAGTGGTGGGATTGCTGCTTCAAAATCCCCTTGCATACTCAACGATTGTCCTAAGCGTTCTTGCATGGAAATACTAGAAATTTCTTCTATACCATTCGCTAACAACATTTCGTAAAGGGCGGAAGCTTCATTAAAGCGGTCAACTGAAAAATACAATTCAGCTAATGCAAATTGGATCAATGGTTCTTCAGGTAATAATTTTGCGGCTTCTTTCAATTTAGCTTCACTTACTTCAGGAATACCGATTACTTGATACAAGTCGGCGATTGCTAGTAACGCTTGCGGATAGTATTCACTATCTTGTTGGATTTTTTCTAAATAGTCAAATGCCTGATCGATCTCATTGTCTTCAATGGCAATCTCTGCCAACGGAATATTCCATTCATCATTTTCAGGCGATACAGTTAGCAGATGCTCAAAAATTGCCTTTGCTTCTTCTAAAAAACCGATGGCTAATAATTCTTCTCCTAATTCCTGTAAGACATCAGCTGGATCTTCTTGGAGCGCCTTTGCCAAATATTCATTTGCTTCTGTCAAATTTTCGTCTGCTAATGCTTGTAGCATTTTTTCACTATTCGTTATCATCTAAATCCCTCTAATCTCTTGGACGATCCGTTCATAGGTCGCCATTGTTTTCAATAGTTCTTGCTCATTTGGCAATTGATATCCACCTATTATACCAATTTTTTCCAAAACGAGAATTTTTTTGCTCTTTTCTGCTAAAACTAGCACATTTTCAAGATAATCCATTTTGGATAGCTCCTCCGGCCAGGTAATCGGATAGCCTAGATGTTGCAACCAGATAAAGAAATTCTTCAATTGGAAAGAAAGCGGCTTGATTTCTGAATTCCATATAAGTTGCATCAAGATACCTAGAAATTTTTTCATACTGGCGGAAAGCAAATGACTATTTTCAGTCAGATAAAAAGCTTGCTCAAATAGTTTACCATAATTTGCCACTTGTTCAGCGTCTTCTTGATAAAAATAAATGATTTCTTCTAGCATACCGGCAAAAGGACGATTGAATAGTTTTTCGCGAGTAGGATAATTTTTATAAAGATTCTGAAGAAACGGATGATCACAGACTAATCCGCAACAAATTAAAATCAAAAAGTCGATTTGTTTCCCTTCCGTTTGTTTTTCACTGATTGTTCGATCGTAAATGATCCGTTCTGGAAGGTTCGTCGTTTGAAGAGCCACTTGGTTAGGCTCATGTAAAATCTCGCATAGTGGATTTAGTGCTCGTGCCATGGAACGGATCGAAACGGGGATCAACCAAAGTGTGGTCTGAAGATACGTGTGTTTTTGAAAAAAACCCGCCAAGTCCATGATCCCTTCATTGCCAAAACCAATCACTAAAAGTGGTTGATTTTCGGGGTAGCGTCTAGCAAATGACAAGAGGCTATGCAATTCAGATAACTTATTAGACTGTATATTTCCACAAATGTACCAATCGATAGCTAACTTGTTCGTGAATGACTGTGTCATTTTCTCAGCGTATAGATCATAATAACGTTGGTTCGTCAAAAATAGGATCGATTGATCGATGGCTTCTTTTTTTAACTGACTAACAAACGTCTCACCATAAAAGATCGTTGTGTCTTCTTGTTGGTAGCGATAGGATAACTCCATGTTGCCCTCCCCTTTTCTTTTATTTTACCATTAGTAAGTAAAATAAAAAAAGAATAAGGAAACTGAGTAAAGTAATGGATAGCACCTTACGACCAAATTCATTTCATTTTTTTGATATGTATAGGCGTTCAATATGTATGTTGAAACCTTTGATTGCTACTTTTTTGCTACTTTTTGTCCCTCTTTTGCCCTTTTTTTTATCCAATCAGATAAAAATAAAGCGCCTGTAGCCTTAGCCACAAGCGCTTTTGTCAACTGTCTTATTTAACAGCGTCTTTCAATGCTTTACCTGGTTTAAATGCAGGTACTTTGCTAGCTGGGATTTCGATTTCTTCACCAGTTTGTGGGTTACGTCCTTTACGAGCCGCGCGTTCGCGTACTTCAAAGTTACCAAAACCGATTAATTGAACTTTTTCGCCGTTAGCTAAAGCATCTTGAATAGTTGAAAATACAGCGTCAACTGCTGCAGTTGCGTCTTTTTTAGTTAAATCTGTAGCTGAAGCAACTTTTTCGATTAATTCTGCTTTATTTGCCATGGATAGATTCACCTCCTCCAACAAGAGATATGATAGGAACATCATTTTAGTTTAAAAACTTTCTGAGTGGTCCAGAAGTTTATAAGAAATATTGATTAAGTTTCAATATTCTGTTATCACGATATCATATGAACCGCTTAATAGCAAGGTTTTTGGCATTATTTAACCGCTTTTTTTAGTCATAAAAACGTAATACAAAAATATGCTTATTTTTTTTGAAAAAAACGGTACACTATGGTAAAATGCCTATTTTCTTCGACGTGGAATGATTCGGATCGAAGTTCCTTCAAACGTAAATGCTTTTCTGATTTGATTTTCCAAAAAGCGTTCATAAGAAAAATGCATCAATTCTTCTTCATTGACAAAAACAACAAAGGTCGGCGGTTTGACAGCCACTTGTGTTGCATAGAAAATCTTTAATCGCTTACCTTTATCCGTCGGCGTCGGGTTGATCGCTACAGCATCCATGATCACATCATTCAAGACTGCTGAAGAAACACGTAAGTTTTGGTTCATGCTGACTTCTTCGATCATTTCAGGCAAACGTTCTAGTCGTTGCTTAGTCACTGCTGAAACAAATAGAATCGGTGCATAGTCTAAGTAACGGAATTCTTCACGGATCTCTTGCTCGAAGTCACGCATCGTGTTCGTTTCTTTTTTGACTAGGTCCCATTTATTGACAACGATGATCACGCCACGGCCCGCTTCATGGGCATAGCCGGCGACTCGCTTGTCTTGTTCACGTATGCCTTCTTCTGCGTTCAAGACCATTAAAACGATGTCTGAACGGTCAATCGCACGCATTGCACGCATCACGCTATATTTTTCTGTAGTTTCATAAACTTTTCCACGTTTTCGCATACCAGCTGTATCGATCATCATGAATTTTTGACCGTCTTCTGAGACGAAGTGCGTATCGATAGCATCACGCGTCGTTCCTTCGATGTCCGAAACGATCACTCGGTCTTCACCTAGGATCGCATTGATCAAGGAAGATTTCCCTACATTCGGGCGACCGATCAAACTGAATTTGATGGTATCATCCTCTTCTTCTTCCGCCTCTTCATCAAAGAATTTCACTGCTTCATCTAAGATATCCCCGATCCCTAATCCATGACTTCCAGATACTGGATATGGATCACCTAGACCTAGTGCATAAAATTCATAGATATCATTTCTCATTTCAGGATTGTCGACTTTATTAACGGCTAAGATCACCGGTTTATTGCTGCGATATAAAATTTTTGCTACGACTTCATCTGCATCAGTGATGCCTTCGCGGCCACTCACCACACAGACGATCACATCTGCTTCATCGATTGCGATTTCTGCTTGGTGCTTGATTTGATCCATAAATGGTTCATCGCCTAAGTCGATCCCACCAGTATCAATGATACTGAAATCACGACCTAACCATTCCCCTTTAGCATAAATACGATCACGAGTAACTCCTGGAGTATCTTCGACAATCGAAATACGCTCACCGGCGATACGGTTAAAAATCGTCGACTTACCGACGTTTGGGCGACCAACGATTGCAATTGTTGGATTTGCCATATTTTTTCCTCCTCACATGTTTCCAATCTCACTTAGTGTACCGAATACTTCACGAACTTTCAAGCTTAGATCGGTGAACATTCCAGTATTTTTCTGGATCACTGCCTATTACAATAGAAAATGGTCTGGGGCGTAATCCCCAGACCACTTGTTTTACACATGTACAACTTCCCTTGACACTGTAAATTCGCGTTTTGGGAACGATCATTCATTTATTTTTCAGAATCATCTGTTGCTGTTTCTTCTACTTCCCCTTTTAAAGCTTCGCCTAAGATGTCGCCCATCGTAAATCCTGTGTTTTCTTCAGGTAATTCATACGACTCAACTTCTTTTGGTTCTTTATCAGAAGCAGGTTTTTCTTCTAATGCTTTGATACTTAATGCAATCCGATGCTCTTCTGGATTGACTTCTAAAACTTTCACTTGGATATCATCGCCCTCATGTAACACTTCATGTGGTGTCGCGATATGTTTGTGTGAGATTTGTGAAATGTGAACAAGTCCTTCAACTGTTGGGAACACTTCAACAAATGCACCAAAGCTAGTTAGTCGTTTCACTTTACCTTCAAGCACAGCGCCTACTGGAGCTTTTGTTTCGATGTCTGACCAAGGTCCAGGCAGCGTGTCTTTGATCGATAATGAAATACGACCTTGTTCTGGATTGATTGAAAGAACTTTTACTTTCACTTCATCCCCGACAGCTAAAACATCACCTGGTTTAGCGACATGTCCGTGAGAGATCTCAGAAACGTGTACTAATCCATCGATACCGCCTAAATCAACAAACGCACCAAAATCTGTGATACGAGCAACGCGTCCTTCGATCACGTCATTTTCTTGGATAGTTGATAATAATTCTTTTTTCTGTGCTTCTTTTTCTGTTTCAACGACTGCTTTGTGTGAAAGGATCAAGCGATTTTCTGATGGTTCGATTTCAACGATTTTGAATGTCATCGTTTTTCCTTTGTATTCAGAAAAATCAGCGACAAAATGATCTTCTACCATTGATGCCGGAACAAACCCACGAACACCGACGTCGACAACTAAACCACCTTTAACTACATTTGTCACTGGTGCTTCGATGATGTTGCCAGCTTGGAAATCTTTTTCGATATCCTCCCAAACTTTTTTCGCATCTAAGCGTCGTTTTGATAAAAGGTAACTTCCGTTTTCTTTGTCTTTACCGATCGTGCTGATCACGACTAGATCTAACGTATCGCCAACCTTTACCACTTCGTTGATATCTTCAACTGGTAAAGTAGATAATTCTTTTGCAGGAACTACGCCTTCAACACCCGTTCCTTCGATTCCAACGATGGCTTGTTTGTCTTCAATGACTAAAACTTCTCCTTTGACGACATCGCCAACGCTCACTTCTTGAACGCTATTCATTGCATCTTCCATAGATTGGTTGTTATCTGTCTGATTTTGTTCAAATTCTGTCATAACACTTGTCCTCCTAACCAACATTCTGCCGTTAACTACGGTACTGCCTATAGTTTAATTGATTATTAAAAAAAAATAAAGCGATTTCGTTTGTTTTCCCTTAAAATGGTCGGATTCTTCGCTTTTTTTCTATTTAGTCAAGAGAATATCCTTTTTGTTGAATCACTTCTTTGATCTCTTGGACAACTTCTTGAATCGATTTACCGGTCGTATCGATCCGTATCGCATCTTCTGCTTGCTTCAGGGGCGAAACTTTTCTAGTAGAATCATATTCATCACGGGCTTGTATTTCTTTTGTCAATTCTTCTAAGTCTGTCGGAATATTTTTCTCGAGGTTTTCTTTGTGTCGTCTTTGTGCTCGTTCAGACACGCTGGCTACTAAGAAAATTTTCACTTCGGCTTTTGGTAAAACAGCGGTACCGATATCTCGTCCATCCATCACGACACCACCATCTTCACCGATTTTTTTCTGGATCGCAACAAGAGCTTCGCGTACTTTTGAATGCGCAGCAACTTCAGAGACCGCTCGTGTAACGTCTGGTTGTCGAATATCTGAAGTAACGTCTTGTCCAGCTACAAAGACATGTTGACCATCCGCCATTTGCTCAAATGAAATAGGATTCTGGTTGATCAAATCGACTAATTCTGTTTCAGCTGAAAAAGCAATGTGATGTTTGATGGCCAAGTAAGTGACTGCACGATACATCGCTCCCGTATCTGTATAGATATAGTTCAATTCATTTGCGATGATTTTAGCTACCGTACTTTTACCTGAAGAGGCAGGACCATCAATTGCGATACTAATTCGTGTCATTTTTCATAACTCCCTTTTCTCAAAAAAAAGGGGCTGTGGCTCAAGCCACTGCTCCTTATTTAATTACATTTTATGAAGATACTCTGAGGAAAAACAACTCTTCAGTATTATCTTTTTAACTCCAATTATTGGACTCTAAGTTCTTGTCCTGGATATAACATGTAGTTGTTTGGATCGATTCCGTTCAATTGGAACAATTGGTCGACTGTAATGCCTGCGCGTTCTGCTACTTGTCTAGGACCTTCACCAGCTTGAACAACTGTTGTTGAACCTGAAACACCTGCACCTGCTTCTGGTGTTGAAGTAGGAGTTGTTTCTTCTGGTGCAACAGTAGTTGGTGTCGTTTGTTCTGGTTCCGTCACTGTTGAAGTTGGTGTCGTTTCTGGTGTCACAGCACTTGTTGGTGTTGTTTCTCCAGCAACTGATTGTGTATCAGCAGTCGGTTCACTAGAAACTGTCGTCGATTCTACAGTTGATTCTACAGTCGAACTTTCTACGATCGATGAAGTCGTAGAGGAAGAAGATGCAGCGGTAGCACTGTTACTTGATCCGTTTCTGATCCAGAAGTAAGCTCCTGCTGGGATTGCAATACATAAAACTAACAAAATCAAAAATAGCGATAAGAACAGGGTATTCCCTTTCTTTTGCTGTCTTTGCGTACTTCTTGAAGATGCTTCATCCTCTGTATCGTAAATTGGTTGTTCCCATGGTTCTTGTGTTTCGTTATTTTCTGATGATTGATGTCTATCTTTTCTACTCACCTTATTGACCTCCTAAATTCTTTCCTAGTTATTATACCATAGGATAATCTTGATTGTACGAAAAAAATACCTCGCACCATTTTTTTAAAATAAATTTAGTAAAATCGTTTGCCAGTCTTTTGCTTCTACGGTTGGACTTATTTGTCCTGTTTCAGTTAGAAATAATGACGCGCCATCTCGATCACAGCAGTCTTTAGGTTTCTCTTTGAGAGTTTCACCGAAATAAGCCATCAGTCGTTCTCGTCTACAGGTCGTTTCATGGATATAATCAAGCATCTGTTGTAGTTGCTTGATTTTCACTTGCTCTTGTTTTTTTAATTGTCGAAGCCACGTATCAGGACTTTGCATTTCGTTTACTACCATAAGCCATTTTTGTTGGATCTCATCAAAATGAGTCGCCTCTGACTGTCCAGTTGACACATGTTCCTCGAAAATCTGGCGTTGTTCTTTAGACAATTGTTGGAAAAAGTAATGGATTCTTTCGTCTCCTGGTTGGTAAAGCAACACGGCGCTACTGGGTTGCTGGTCTCTGCCTGCTCGACCAATTTCTTGCATATAGTTTTCCAGACTATCCGGTAGATCATAATGGATGACATATCGGATGTCTGCTTTATCGATCCCCATACCAAATGCATTCGTCGCAATCAAAAATTGCAATTGATTTTGACTGAATTGTTGTTGGAGTTGCCGGCGTTGTGAAGCATCTAGCCCTCCGTGATAATACCCCACAGCATAGTCTTTGCGGAACAATTGATAAAGACGTTCGACTTCTTTTTTAGTCGCACAATAAATGATCATCGCACCATCAGCTTGTGCCATCAACTCTCGTAATTGCTGCTCTTTTTCATCTGTATGAAAAACAAATAACGAGATATTTTCTCGATTTACTGAATGATTGACGAGAACAGGTTTTGTGCGAAAGAGAATATTTTCGATCTCTTCTTGTACTGGTTGTGTGGCTGTTGCAGTCAAGGCTAAGGTAGTTGGTGAACCTAACTCTTTTGCAACTCTTCCGAGAGATTGATATTCAGGTCGAAAATCAATGCCCCATTGTGAGACACAATGGGCTTCGTCGACTACATATAACGAAATATTTTGTTGCTTCAGCGCTTGAAGTACTTCTGGTTGATGCAACATCTCGGGACTGACAAAAACAAATTTATATTTGGATAAATGTGTTAACACGTACTGTTTTTCACTTTTGGAAAGTAGGCTATTATAGGCAACCACCCTTTTCTCTCCTCGTTTTTGCAATTGCCCTACTTGATCCTCCATCAAAGAGAGTAAAGGAGAAACGATCAGTACCATCCCATCTTGCAAATAGCCAGTCAACTGATAACATAAACTTTTGCCATTACCAGTTGGCAGGATCGCTAAAACATCTTTTTGATTCAATAACGTAGAAATAATCTCTTCCTGCCCTTGGCGAAAAGAGGGAAACCCAAAGTACTGTTTTAATGGATCAAGCAATTCCATTATTATCCCCTCCTTTAAATGTCTCGATTTGTGCCAGTCGGAATTCTCCGTAATCGACCGCTTGTCCTACAAGGTCTTTATATCTTAGCGTGAGAAGCGATCGATCCAAAGAAGCTAAAGATCTTCTTGTCTCCGAATGGATCAGACGTTCAAAAGGAAAATCATCAAAAAAAATGGCCCACTCGATCAAATGATCATTGATCGTCCCTTTCTTCAGTCCTCGTTTCATCATCACCTGCTCCACTGAATCCCCAGATAAAATCAGTGCTCTTGTCGTCAACATGCTTTGATTATAATTTTGTCTAAGCAATGGTGCCAGCAAATCGTATAACAAGAAATCTGCATGCTGTTCGATAATCGCTAATAAGCGATGGATACATCGATCTTGGAATAGTTGCTGTGCTACGCCATCTTCAAGGGTAGTCAGCTGGTACGCGAGTAAACCTGTTTGGTTTTTACCAGAAAATTGGTTTGCTAAGAAGTTCGCTTGTTCGTCTGGCATCAGAGCAAAAATAGTAGAAAGTTCCTTTGATATTTGAGCCACCAGCTCCGTTTTGGTACACGTTGCTTCTTTCAACCATTTTTTAACCTGATAAGAATAAAAAGGTCCCGTCTCTACTGGTAAATAAGCTGTTTCATTTGCGGATAAATGAGAGACGACTTGTACAGAGAATTTCAGCAAACGCCAACTAGTAGTAGCTGTACGTCCATACTTATCGTAGTGTAGTCCGGTGAGGGATTCTTTCTTTCTTCCCATTTTCCCTTTTTCCATCAATTGCAACTCTTGCTCTTCCCACTTTAATAATCCCTCATCTATCATCTGTTGGATCTGTTTATCAAACGTTGCTTGTTCAAGTAAAGGAAAACAGCCATGAACAACTAATAAGCGCTGAAAAAAGCCAAAAAGTAGTACCGAGGAAGTACGCTTCCCACTTAATAATTGATAGAGTGAGCTTGCTCGTAACTTGTCACTTGAAGAAAATAAAGATAAAATAAACTCAGTCATAGTAATCCCCTTACGTTAGGATGGTGAATATGTCATTATTATGTAAATTAGTTCCTGAACGTTGTATCGCATGTGGTCTCTGTCAAATCGAGGCGCCTGATATCTTTGATTATGATGAAGAAGGAATCGTCCTATTTGCACAAGAGCCAGAAGCACATCAACAATTCGTTCAGCCTTTAGAAGAAGCTAATGTAACCAAAGCTTATCAAAAATGTCCGGTTCGAGCAATCTTATTGGAAAGAGAAAATTGATCGCTTTCTTACAACAAACTTTTAGCGAGACTGTCCGATGACCTACTTGTTATTTCGATCACACCAAAAATAGATGAGGTAATCGTATTTATCCTCAAGTAATAAGGCGTCATCCACGAAAATGCTGCTTGAAATTTTTGTGGACGATGCCTTATTTTTCTATGAGCTTACTTTGCGTCGTCTAGATCCGTCTATCAGCTTGTAACATGTTCTATCACTAGCTGATCATTCCTTTTCGTCGTTTCGAAAAGTGACGCTCTTACTTGATTTGGTTCAGCCAATTCATCATAGTCGTAACGATTGCTGTTTGTTGGTCTTTATTACTGATTGTTGCTTCACCATCACCTTTTTGATGACCATAACTACCGAATCCGCCATGGTTTCCCCCAGCAATGGAAACAAATTCTGTTTGTTCAGGTAAATAAGCTTTTGCTTCATCAGCTGCTTCTTGGTTCATCACTTCGTCTTCACTTCCGGTAATACTGATGACCGGTAAATCAGTTTTTGACAACGTGCCTTTTTCATCTGGATAACTTGCCATGAAGTAAACACCTTTTAATCGTTCATCATCCATGTTCGCATTCGCATAACGACTTGCCATTACCCCACCTAAAGAATGTCCTCCAATCACAAAATCTTGATCTTTGAAGTCCTCTCTGATTTTATCTGCTTTGTTGCCACTCAGGATCGCTAGTTCAAAAGGCATCTTAGCAATGGCTACCGTATAGCCATTTTCTGCTAGTTGCTCTGCCCATATACTATAACTTTCTGGTTCAACGAGCGCACCAGGATAAAAAATCACCATTGGATGTTCCGTCGATTTTTGCGATTCGAATAATAAATAATCGTCTTTATCTACTCCTTGCTTAAATGATTGCTCTGCTTGAGTTGATGGTTCATACACACTTTGTTGCCAATAAAAATAACCCCCAACAGCACCCAATCCAAGCACGATCACTAATCCTATCAGGACTCTTTTGAATATTTTCAAAAACATCACCTTCCGTCATCTTTCATTTGATACTTCTATAACACTAAATAAAATACGGTAAAATTGCAAATGATTTTATGTAAGATGTTATTATTGGTTATCTTTGAAAAGAGGAACAAGTGACAATGAAAATCCACCCCTATTTTGACAAAGTTTCTCAAAATAGGGGTGGTTTCCTACATTGTTATATTAAACTCAATTTATGTATTCACTGTTGTGCATGAACTCGCCTCATTTACTCTAGAAAACGATCAATCAACTGAAAAATCGATGTGGAAACTACTTTGGATTAACTTTTCCTGACCGAGTTAGGTAAGTCGAGACAGTTCGTTTTAATTCATCAAATTCTTTTTTACTAGTAGTAATATCTAAAATGAATTTAACTGCCTCTTGCTGGGTAAAAGTTGTTGTATATCCATTCGCTTGCAAAAATGTAATCATCGATACAAATGCTGTACGTTTGTTACCATTATGAAAAGGATGCTTTGTAGCTAAATTGATTGTAAGTATAGATGCTTTATCAAATATCGTAGGATAAAAATCTCTGCCAAAAACTGACTGTGCAGGTCGATTTATTGCCATATCTAGTGCAGTTGCATCTTTTATACCGATTGTTTCACCTTGAGAATATGCTAAAATTACTTTAGCATTTATCTTTATGATGTGTTTTGAAGTCAAATATATCATAGGTCGACCAAATCTTTCAATGCTTGATCATATTGATTCATCACAGAGTCGACAATAGTATCAATATCAATTTCCTCTTGTGCTTTTACTATCCTAACTGCCCCATCTGTATCAAACATGTAACTAATAGACTCTCCAGTTTTAACTCCAATATATTCTTTTACTTCATTTGGTATTGTTGTTACATCACTATTTCCAGATTTTCTGATTTTATATTTACGAATTTTGTCCATTATTTTTTCCTTTCTGTTTATAATATATTTTATGTAGATACATATTATCATAGTATCTACATTCCAAAAAATTTCTGAGTATGAGAAATAGCTATTACTCTTGTTGCTTAATTATGGATGTTTAGATGGTAAAGAAATCCACCCCTATTCTGACAAAGTTTCTCAAAATAGTGGCGGATATTTTTTATGACTCTTATTCGTTTCTTGACTAACTATGTTTTACTTCCCACACAAGCGATAAACCGCTTCTGCATAGATTTCCATCGCTTTGTACATGCTGCTCAATTCCCATCGTTCATTGGCTTGGTGCATGAAGTCTGGTGTATCAGGGAACATTGCACCGAAAGCGACACATTGGTTCATCGTACGCGCAAAGGTTGCTCCACCAGAAACAAATGGCTCAGTCATATCCCCTGTGATATCACGGTACGTTCCTAATAAGTTTTGGATCAATTCGCTCTCCAAAGGAACGTATAATGAATCCAAGAAATCAAATTCTTCATACGATAAATCGTATGCTTTGATTTTTTCTGTCAATTTTTCGACAAGCTCGTCTTTTTTGAAAGTTACAGGAATACGCATGTCCACCCCGATTTTTGTTTGTTCAGGTGTGATTTCTAGACTAGCGAAGTTCATCGTCAACTCACCAGATTGTTCGTCAACAGTCTTTCCGACTACATTTTCACCGGTTGCATTTTCTTGGACTAATTGTCCTAAAAACGCGATTGGCGCAAAATCAAAGACTTCTGATAAAGCAATCGCTAAACGAGAAATGGCATTGACACCTTCTGCGGCATCTTTTGCGTGGATACTTTTTCCTAGCACTGTGATCGAGTCACCTTGATCGTCAAAATCGAAGTTGTGTTTCGTTAACGCTGCTTTGACTTCTGCCAATTTTTCGCCTGAATATGGTGCTGAATCCGGCACTACGTTTAACGCCCCACCAGCATTTACAGAGAATTCATTTGTGCCAGGACCTGTCAAGTAAGCTTGTAGCAAGCCTTTTTCTGCATAGATCAAAGGAAATTCTGCATCTGGTGCAAAGCCTTGTGTGATTCCTTCTTCTTTTTCATTGTATTTATCTAAACAACGCCAAAGATTTTCTTCGTCCGTTCCGAAGATAAAACGAATACGCGTATTAAATTCTACCCCGGCATCCATCAATGCTTTGACTGCATACATTGCAGCAATTGACGGACCTTTATCATCTTGGGAGCCACGGCCAACTAACCAACCATCTTTGATCGTTGGATCAAAAGGTTTAGATTCCCAGTTTTTTTCATCGCCGCCAGGAACAACGTCCATATGGCATAAGATCCCAAATAACTCATCTCCTGAGCCAACTTCTGCATAACCGTAGTAGCCTTCAGGGTCTTTAAATGTTTTGAATCCTAATCCTTCACTGATTTCTAACACTTTATCTAAAGCTTCTACAACTTTTTTCCCAAAAGGATGTCCCTCACCAGAATCAGATTCATCCAATACAGAAGGAATTCTGATCAACTCACTTAATGATTCTAATGCTTGTTCATGATGTTGTTCTGTTACAAATTGTTTCATCAACTTTGCCTCCTCATTATTTAAAAAAAGATTGTGGCAGAAACTATAACTTTGATCCACAGGTTCAACTGTTTGATGTCGCTAACACACTAATGTATCTGCAAAACTCTCTGTGCAAAGGCCAACTCCTTCGGAAATAAGCGACAAAACCCAAAAACCTAGTTTCGGGTTTTGTCGCTTATTTCTTGGAGCTGAACACATCAGTCACCATTCCATCAACAGGGTAACTCATTTTTTCAAAGACCTTGTTTCTACCGACGATCTCTTACATACAAGTGATACATCGTGCATGATGAATAAAGGATCAATGTGTCTTCATTCAATCAATAACTATTGCTTCTTCATTTATCATAGAACTTTGTCTGTCATTTGTCTAGGGTTAGAACATTGCTGCTACACCTAAGATCACACAGATGGCAACGAATAAGATGGCAATCAACTTCCCAGTGAATTTCCACCAAACGGAAATATCAAAGCGGGCAATGGCGATTGCACCCATTACGATAGCAGAAGTTGGCGTGATCAAGTTCACTAAACCAGATGCTGATTGGTAAGCAGTGATTACTAGATCTTTACCAACACCAGCAAATTCTCCCATTGGTCCCATGATTCCCATTGTAGCAGCTGCTAAGCCTGAAGTTGATGGGATCAAGAATGACATAGGGATGTAGAAGATAAATGTAAGGATCAAGAAGACACTTGATGACAATGAGCTTAATCCTTGTTCTCCCCAGTGTAAGATCGTATCTGTGATCAAACCATTGTTCATTACTACTTGGATACCACGAGCAACAGCAACAACGATTGCTACACCGATCAAGTCTGAAGCACCTGCTAAGAATTCTTTGACAAAATCAGATTCTTTCATACCAAAAGTGATTGCCACAACGATTGACATTACTAAGAATAACATTGTGATTTCAGGGAAATACCAATCACCTAGAGGCAACATGTTTTTACCTAAAACAGTTCCAACTACTGGTAGACCAGTCAACCAGTTTGTCAATGATTCAAAAATAGTGAAGTTTTCATTCAATGTTGTCCAAGGAATCAAACTAATGATCATGATACCAAAAGTAAGGAAGAACAATACATTGACATGTTTTTGTTTCTTCGTGATCATTTCTTGACGATTGATTGCTTCGATATCAAAATGTTTCATGTCTTCTTCGCGTTGGTTATATACTAAAGATTTGGTTGGATCTTTTTCGATTTTCGACGCATAACGATAAACATAAACAATAGAGATTGCTAGTAAGACAACGAACATAAAGAAACGTAGACCGATTCCTTCACCCATTGAAATACCAACGGCTTGTGAGGCAACTCCTGTTGCAAATGGGTTAACTGTTGATGCCAAACAACCCACTTGAGAGCCGACCAATACGATGGCTACTGCTGTGACTGTATCAAAGCCAACTGCCATCATGACAGGGATCAATAAGGCATAGAATGGAATCGTTTCTTCTGCCATTCCATAAGTTGATCCACCTAAAGCGAATAAAAGCATCAATACAGGGATCAGCATTTTTTCTTTTCCTTTGAAGCGTTTCACAACAGTTGCGATCCCAGCATCTAATGCGCCGGTTTTATTGATGATCCCTAAGAAACCACCAACAATCAAGATAAAGAATGAAATTGGGATTGCCGCAGGTGTTTCTTTCGTTAACTCACCCGCTGGTACACCCAACATTCCGTTGACTGGCGCCATAAATATATCCCAAAGTCCTTGTGGGTTTTGTTGGACTCTTTCGTAAGACCCTGCAATAATATTACCTGCTTCATCCACACTGTAATGTCCTGCCGGGATGAACCATGTGAGTACAGCGATAAGGGCAATAATAATGAATAAGACCGAGTACGCTGAAGGCATTTGAAATTTCTTCTTCGTTGTTTGTTCCATTTTCTTCTTCCTTTCTCGTTTCAAAAATCTTTGACACATCGGTATTTTATCAAAAAGATGATAAGAACAAAAATAATAACTAGTAGATTCGAGAAGTTTTATTCAAAACCCTCGTTTATTGTCCCTCCTTTGATTATTTAGTTGAAATGCTTTATTCATACTAATTGTAGCGTTTCCGTCGTCTATTATATCAGGTCCATCTAACAAACAAAAGGAGAAGAATTTCACGCAAAAACGTATAAAATACATTTTTATACAAAAAGCCAAAAAATACTCAGACACGATTTATAAAACGCTTACACAATGTCAGTTATTGAATTTTTTTTCATAACAAAATATTAAGAAAAACTTTAAAAAATAGGTGTGATTTAAGAAAATACATTCAATTGATCACCTTTTATCGTTTAAATTAGCTTGATTAGACTCTATATAAATAACTAAAAAGTATAAAAAGACTTGAAAGTAGTGATTACCACTTTCAAGTCTTTTATTTTCAATATTAAACTATATCGCACTCTTTTTAAAAGAGTCGTTTATTTTATTTTACAACGCTATGCCGTTTTTCTAATTGGTGTTGTTTTCTGCTCAACCATGGTAGCAGTTTCGCGTGTAAGACAAGGAATGCTACACTAACGATAAAGCCTTTGATCAAGTTAAATGGTACGATACCGATCAGAATGTAATTTGCCAGTGGCATACCTAACATTTGTGTTGCGTTTAGGCCTAAAAATGTTAAATAAAGAGGTGTGATCACAAAATAGTTCGCAATACTCATGAAAACAGTTAGTGCAAGTGTTCCACTGATCACGCCTAAAATTTGATTTTTTCCTTTTTGGTATTTGTTTCTTTTGAAGATATAGAAAATCGGTAAAGTAAAGACCGCTGTTGAAAAGAAACTAGCTACGTCGCCAACTAGATTTTCTGGACTAAAACCGGTCATGATCAAATGTAAGATCGAACGTAAAAACGCTGTAACGATCCCCGCTAACGGGCCAAATAAAAACATGCTGATCAAAACTGGGATATCACTAAAATCGATTTTCAAAAAGCTAAATGTTGGCATGATTGGAAATGAGAAAAATTGCAAAACCAATCCGATTGCAGCAAATAATGCGACCGCAACCATTTTTTGTACTCGGGTGTTCTTCATGTTGAAATCCTCCTGTTGGGATTCCTCTTCAGCGAACTATTCAACCACGTAAACACAAACAAAAAAACTCTATTTTCGCAGGGGAAAATAGAGTTAGAGTCATTTGTACACACGTATGCCAAATAAGCTCTATCTTCTTTATCCAGACTTTACTGTCGGTATCGGATTTTCACCGATTCAGCTACTCGTAAAAGTAGGTCGTGGACTATAACCACCGGTCGGGAATTTCACCCTGCCCCTGAAGACGAACCATATCTAATTTTTGTTTACTATTTCATTATACTTATATCATAACAAAAAAGCAAGGTATTTACTCTTACAAAAAGTAAGTTTTTTATTTTGATTGATTCAATAACTGACTGATTTCTTTTTTATTCAGTTCACGATACTCACCAGGACGCAAACCTTGTAAGGTCAATTCACCATATTTTTCTCTTTTTAATTTTTGTACAGGTAAGCCAACTGCTTGAAGCATGTTTTTTACTTGGTGGTTACGGCCTTCATGGATCGTTAATTCTACGATACTATGGTTCGTATGAGGATCAACAGATAAAATTGCATACTTTGCAGGTGACGTTTTCTTTCCTTCAATTTTGATTCCTTTTGTCAATGGATTCAGCGCTGACTTAGTGGCGATCCCTTTGACTTTGGCAACATATACTTTATCGACTTCATGCTTCGGATGCGTCAATCGTTGCGCAAAATCACCATCATTCGTCAATAAAAGGATGCCAGAAGTATCATAGTCTAATCGTCCTACTGGATAGATGCGCTCTTTGACCATTGGCAATAGGTCTGTCACTACTTTACGACCCTTGTCATCTGCGACTGCAGAAATGACCCCTTTTGGCTTATAAAGTATATAGTAGCCATATTCTTCTTGATAGATCGGCACTTGGTCGACTTCCACTGTATCGTGTTTGCCAACTTTCACGCCAAGTTCTTTGACGACTTGACCATTTACTTTTACTCGACCAGCCAAAATATATTCCTCGGCTTTACGGCGAGAGGTAATTCCTGCGTGAGCAATTACTTTTTGTAATCTTTCCATTATTCGTTTTCTCCTTCATGCACGCCATCAAAAAATAAATCAAGGGGTGCGTCTTCTTCCAGTGAACGTTCGATATCTTGAATATCGGGTAGATCATTTAGCGATCTCAGACCAAAATAATCTAAAAAATGATTCGTGGTCCCGTAAAGGATCGGGCGGCCTGGTCCATCGACTCGCCCTTTTTCTTCGATCAATTGGTGTGCAGTCAAGCGTTGGATCGCACCAGAAACTTGAACACCACGAATCAACTCGATCTCACTTCTCGTGATCGGTTGTTTGTATGCAATGATTGCTAGTGTTTCGATGGCTGCTTGTGACAAGGTATTCGATGTCCCTTGCGCATATCTTTTGACGATCGGTGCTAACTCCTTTTTCGTCGTCAGCACGATTTGTTTTTCAGTTTCAAAAAGATGTAACGCTGTGTTGTCATTTGCGTCATAACTAGCTGCCAGTTCTGCCACTAAAGCAGTCGTTTCTTCTCTTGTATAGGTCAATAAGGCACTCAATTCCTCGATTGTCGTTCCTTCTTCACCTACTATAAATAGGATTGCTTCAAGTTCACTTAATTTCGTCATGTTGTGTATCTCCTACTGCTGGATAAAGCATGATTGATTCATAATTTTTTTCTTGCTGAGCTACGATCTGCCCGTTTTTCATCAATTCGAGGATCGCCAAAAATGTTGTGACGACTTCGTTTCTAGAAGGTGTTTCAAAAAAAGATTCAAACAAACAGCCATTTTTTTGAGAGACGATCCGCTGCTGGATGAATGTCATTCGTTCTTCGATCGTTGCATCATCAGGTGCAATCGTTTTTTCCTCTTTTTGAGCAAATTTCTTTCGTTCTAAAATTTTCTGCATGGCTTGGAATAAATCGATTTTTTTCACTTGCCCACGCTTCAATGGTTTTTCTTGTCCCAACAACTCATCGATTGCAGAGGGTTCTTTTGTGAAATATAAGCTACGTTCTTCTGCCTTTTCAGTAAGTTTCTCTGCTGCATACTTGAATTTGCGGTATTCTAACAGCTGATTGACTAATTCGTCACGAGGATCTTCTTCCCAAAATTCTTCTTCGTCCTGGTGCACTTCTTGGATAGGCAACAGCGTTTTACTTTTGATTGCCATCAGTGTTGCTGCCATGACGAGATATTCTCCTGCTACAGCTAATTCAAGCGTCTTCATCGTATGGATATAATTCATGTATTGTTCCGTAATAGTGGCGATCGGTATATCGTAAATATCGATCGACATATCTTGGATCAGATGAAGGAGTAAATCTAATGGACCTTCAAAGACATCTAACTTGATATTGATTTCTGTCACATCATTCACTCTTTCTTATTTTCCTTGATCCATCTACTTAAATAAGCTTCCGTGATATCCGTTGGATGGATCAACACATCGGGGTATTTTTCTTGCAATTCATTCAACATTTGAAACCCGATATTCTCCCCCCGATATGAAGGATTCAACGAAATATCGTGAATCGTCATCTGATCTTTTTCATTCCAATGCACACCAATGATTCCTTGGATATTTGTAGAATCTTCTGGTGTATAGAAAAAAAGTTCATAATCTTCAGCAGATTCGTACGTATCGATTTCTTTTAGTAAACTTGATTCTGCGTTCAACTTTTTATGAAAGCTCAATAGTCCCATCGCGATTTTTCGGTTTTCTTTACGATAATGTGTTAACATTTTCTCACCATCCTATAAACTAAGCCCTTGGGAAATGCTGCTTGTAGACATCTGTCATTCTTTTTTTCGTGATATGTGTATAGATCTGTGTCGTTGAAATATCTGCATGACCTAATAGTTCCTGAACAGTACGTAAATCTGCTCCGTTCTCTAGTAAATGTGTCGCAAAACTATGTCTTAACGTATGAGGGGTCACATCTTTGAAAATCCCCGCTTCACGGACCAGTTGTTTCAGATTTTTCCATATCCCTTGTCGAGAGAGACCTGAACCATGATGATTCAAAAAAACGTGGGTTTCAGATGGATTTTTGACTAGTAAAGGACGGACTTCATCCAAATATCGTTCTAACCATTGGATCGCATAATCGCCTAAAGGAATGATCCGCTCTTTATCGCCTTTACCTAAGGTCTGAACCAGCCCTAAAGATAAGTGCAAGTCGCCTAACTTTAGCCCGACTAACTCACTCACTCGCATCCCGGTCGCATACATGACTTCTAAAATCGCACGATCTCTGATCCCTAAACTTTTCGTTGTATCAGGTGTTTCGATCAGCCGTTCTACTTCCTTTAAAGATAACGTACTTGGTAACTTTTGGGCTTTCTTCGGTGTCTCGATATGTTGCATTGGATCTTGTTCTGTGTACCGTTCTTGTCGCAAAAATTGATGGAATTTTCTTAAACTTGTGATCATACGTGTGATCGTTGCAGAAGCCTTATTTTCTTCGTGCAACGTTTCTAGGTATTGGATGACAACAAATCGATCAATCATTTGCCAAGAGGTTATCTCGTGTTCTTTCAGATAGCGCAAGTATTGATTCAAGTCTCGTTCATAACTTTTTCGAGTATTGAACGATAATCCACGCTCGATACTTAAATAGCGAAGATATTCATTGATTTCTTCTTCCATCATTCTCACCTCATGCTTCTTTATCATATCAGATAGCCCTTGGTTTCGGTAGTCTATTTTTCAGTAGACACTTCAAAGAAAAAGCCGTCTATCAATTCAGACGGTCTTTCTTTCTTTTTTCTTATTATAGCATTCTTGGCAGATACCATGAAAGGTCAAACGATGATCTTTGACAAAAAAGTGATAGCGCTGTTCGATCACTTGTTCAACTTCACTCAGTAAATCTTCTTCGACTTCCTCGATCGTTCCACAATCTAAGCACAAGAGATGATGATGAAAATGCTTGGCTCCTTCTTTTCGGAGATCATATCGAGCCACACCATCATTGAAACTAACTTTGTCGATGATTTTTAGATCCGTTAGAATCTCCAACGTTCGATAAACTGTAGCCAAACCGATCTCTGAGTTCTTCTTTTTGACTAAGAAGAACACTTCTTCTGCTGACAAGTGTTCTTTTTCGTTCTCTAAGAGGACGAGCAAGGTTGCTTCGCGTTGTGGGGTCAGTTTAAACCCAGATTCATGTAGCTGTTGTTTTGTTTTTTTCATTACTGACATTGTGTTCATGCCCATTTTTCTCAACCCCAACAATTTATAATGATTATAATTAAGATATCTGATCAACCGTTCTAGATTAAAATTATTATAAGCTAGACGAGAAAAACATGCAAGTTATTCTCAATTAGATTTTTTTGCTAATTTCGTCACGCCATTTTCTTGTTTGATCAATCCTTGTTTCAATAAATTACCAATTGCACGCTTAAATGCCCCTTTGCTGATCCCAAATGCACGCATGATCTCTTCTGGATCTGATTTGTCAGTGAATGCGATTTGTTGATCTGCCGAACGTTCTAAAATCGTCAAGATCATTTGCGCATCATCAGAAATCGTTTCGTGTGCACGTGGTTTCAAAGAGATATTCAACACACCATCGGGTCTTGCACCAACTACACGCCCTTCTAATTTTTCACCTAAGCGTGGTTCGCGGTAACGTTCTGAAGGATGGATGAAACCAATATAAAAATCATCCGTCAGCAGATACGTGCCAGTCAGCTTCAAGCGATAAGCGATTCCTGAGATGTTTTTATTTTTCAAGTCTTCTGCGCCATGCTTACTTAGTGATTTGAAGATTCTTTCTTCTGCTAGACTTCCCCAAATGCGATCTTTTGCGTCCACTCGTAAAGCGATCATCAACTGATCCCCTTTTTTGGGCCACAACTCAGTCATTGTAGGTAGCTCATCCAATGAAACAACAAAATCTTTGTCCGGTAAACCAATATCAACAAAGACACCTAGATCTTTTCTTGAAGAAGTGACTGTTCCAAAGGCATAATGTCCGATGCGACTCTTTGGTATCACCGTTGTAAAACGATTTTCTTGTTTTTGATTCTGGTAACCAAACCCTTCGACTGCTTCACCGATCGTATGCTCACCTTCCTCTTTGCTCAAACGGAAAGTTTGTCCATTTTTTTGGACAAAATAATTTTTTTCATTTTCGTCAATCACCATTGCGGTAAAGACATTTGCTAATAATTCGTTCATCTTTTTCTCCTTTTCTAAAAGGCCTTTGTATCCCAACATTTCTTTGCTATCATAACATAACGCCATGTTTATGGATAGAGATTCTCTATAAAAGGTTGAGATACAAGTATTCAACTGAAATAGGCCATAAAACCCGAAAATATCCTCATATTTTTGGATTCTAAGGCCTATTCTTGACGTTATGATAGAAAGTTATATTTCCGAAAAATTGCTTCGGGACCATTGTTGATTCGCTTTGAGGGAATAGTTAACTAGTTTGATAGAACGCTATGTCATTCTATGGCTAACTACGACTGCTCTAGTTACTACCGTTTCCGCCAAACCAACCAGTTTTACAATTGATCGTGACAATATAAAATGGTAGTGCGCTTTCGCCGATGCCACTCATCAATGACGATTTAGTTGAAGTCGCATAAAGGTTGTAGTAACCTTCACCGTTTTCGATGCGAGCTTTCTCTAATCGATAGCCACCCTCTACGATGTATCCTCGTGCAATACTTGTCGCAATCACACTTTCTTTAACTCCTGGTGCCCAATTCCAAGCAGGATTAGAAGCATCTGCGACATCACTGGCTCTCGTTTCCATGATTGGACGGTTTGCAGAGTTAGTCGCTGGCGTTGTCTGTGTCGACTCAGTTTGTTGAGCAGCTGCCTCTGCTTGTGCTTCAGCTTGTGCCTGCGCTTGTTTCGCTTCTTCGGCTTTTTTCGCCTCTTCTGCTTTCTTCGCTTCTTCTGCTTTCTTCGCTTCTTCTTTTTTCGACAAAGTTTCATTGACTTTGTCCAATTCGGTCACAAGTGTTTTGACTAATTCTGCATTTTTTACTTTCGCCACTTCTGCTTTTGCTGTGTCATACTGCTCTCTCGTTGCTGAATCCTTAACTTGACCATCTGCATAAACCACAGCAGTTTTTTCTTTTGCTGTTTGAAGTTGTTGATACTGTGTGGTTGCTTCATTTGTCGCTTTGTCGATCAATTGACCAAATGCTGTATCTTCTGTTTCCAAACTTTGGATTGCTTGGTCAGCTTTCAATTTTGGTTCTGCGATCAGTTGATCATCGGCGATAACGGGTGTAACAAACCATTCATTGACCGTTTGGACCTGTTTGATCTTTGATTGGATATCTTCAAAGGTTTTTTCCAGATCTGCATAACCTTTTTCATCTTTGACCTCATTCAATGATGCCCTTAATTTTGACAAGTCTTGATTGATCATACTTGTACGAATGAACTGTTCATCATCATCTAAATAAAACGCAGCTAAATCTGATTGTAAATCAGCCATTTTATCTTGTTTACGTTGGGTCTCAGCAGCGATTTCTGCTTGGACTTTTTGCTGATGATCATAATACATCCAACCACCTGCACCAAGTAAAAGTACTACTGCACTCGTCAGGTACAGTCGTTTTTTGGATTTTTTTGGTCCTCGTTCATTTGGCAATTCTTCTTTTTTGATGGACGCACTGCTTGCTTCTTGTTCCTCAATTTTTGTCTGTTCCGGCTGTGTTTCCACCAGTTCAATTGTTTCAGGAGCTTCTTTTGGTTGCGATGCATCTTTTGAATCAGCTTTCGTACTCTCAACCTTAGAACTTTCCTCTTCGATCGGTTCAGTCGATTCTATAGGTTCTTCCGTAAAAACTGGGGCGATTTCTTCTATATTTGTAGTTACGTCTATTTGTTCTTCTGTACTTGTTGAAGAATCTTCGACCAAAGTATCTTCAATGATTGTTTCTTCTGTTGTTTCTTCAACTGGTGGCTCTTTTGTTGCATCCTCTTGAGATTTTTCAGGAGAAACTTGCTCAGTTGTATTTTCCGACAAGCGAATATCGACTGAATCCTCACCCGTTGCTGCCGCCGTTTCGATCATTCGAAGCAGCTCTTTTGCGTGTTCTTCAGTCGTATCTTCACGATGTGCCTTGATGTAAGCAGCTAGAATAGAATTTTCTTCTTCATTGTTTACTGCTTCTTTTAATTCAGCCACTCGTTTTTTCTGTTGCTCTTTTTCTATTTGCTCAGATGTAGCAGCGACGTCCGCTTCTGTCTTTTCTTCGTTAAGACTAGTAGTTTCTTTTTTCTCTGCCTGTTCATCCAGTGATCCATTATTCGTGTCAGTTGAGTCAAATAGTTCCATGACAGATTCCAATGGTAGATCTTTTAGTTCTGACCATTCGATTGGATCATTCACGATACTGTCTGGATAAACTTCCTCAGCTGTTTCTTTTAACGATTGATTGTCATCTGTTTGGGGTAATTGTGTCAGTTCATCTTGTTGTGGTTCAAAGTCACATTCTGGACATTTTGGTTGATCTTTGAATTTTTCTGATCCACATTTTGGACATTTTTTTATCACTTAGCGATCGGCTCCTTTACTAGGTTTTCGCTACCATTAAATCTACCATAATCTAATCCACACGCCAATAGGATATCCTAAGGATTTTATAAAAAAACAAATAAGTCATTTAACAAAAAATAAATAACGAACGTAATGAACTATCCTATTTAAACGACCGTTTGTTGAAAGTCCTTTGGATTGTTCGATAAAAAACAAACCCTCAACAGTTGGATAAAGCTCCACTTTGAGGGTTTATAGGCATTTAGACAAAATAACCTGTTTTTTCGTTAAAAAATCGTTTCTTGATTATTCCAAGAAATCTTTCAATTGTTTTGAGCGTGATGGATGGCGAAGCTTTCTTAATGCTTTTGCTTCGATTTGTCGAATACGTTCACGGGTCACGCCAAAGACTTTACCCACTTCTTCCAACGTACGTGTACGACCATCGTCTAAGCCAAAACGTAAACGTAAGACATTCTCTTCACGATCTGTCAAAGTATCTAAGACATCTTCTAATTGCTCTTTCAATAATTCATACGCTGCATGTTCCGCAGGACTAGTTGCTTCTTGGTCTTCGATAAAATCACCTAAATGTGAATCATCTTCTTCACCGATCGGTGTTTCTAATGAGACAGGTTCTTGAGCGATCTTTAAGATTTCGCGTACTTTTTCTGTAGGAAGATCCATTTCAGCACCGATTTCTTCAGGCGTTGGTTCTCTTCCTAAGTCTTGTAATAATTGACGTTGGATACGGATCAATTTATTGATGGTTTCCACCATATGCACTGGAATACGGATCGTACGGGCTTGGTCAGCAATCGCACGTGTGATTGCTTGACGGATCCACCAAGTGGCGTAGGTAGAAAATTTGAACCCTTTACGGTAGTCAAATTTTTCAACAGCTTTCATCAATCCCATATTTCCTTCTTGGATCAAATCTAAAAATTGCATCCCACGACCCACATATCTTTTGGCAATACTTACAACTAAACGAAGGTTGGCTTCAGCTAAGCGTTGTTTCGCTTCTTGGTCACCTTCTTCGATCTTCAATGCTAATGCTACTTCTTCTTCTGCAGTTAAAAGGGAGACGCGGCCAATTTCTTTGAGGTACATCCGAACAGGATCATTGATTTTAACGCCTGTCGGTGCAGAAAGATCTTCTGTTTTTGCTTGTTCTGCTTTTTTCTCAGCACTTTTCAGACTATGGATCGATGGTTCACCATTTTCGTCAACGACGCTGATACCTGCGTCCTCTACTTTTTGGATCAACTTATCCATCTCGTCTGCATTTAAAGTGAATGGTGTCGCAAGTTTATTTGATAGATCATCATAAATCACTTGCCCTTTTGGTTTATTTTCTTTAATGAACGCTGCCACTGCTGCTTCATATTTTTTAACATCTGTTCCATTTGCCATAAAAGAAGGCCCCCTTTAAGTAGCTATTCGGCTTGTTTTAACTGTTTCGTTAAATTAATGATCTCAATCGTCAATTCCAATTCCAACTGTTTGTTCCCTGTACGTCGTGCTTCTTGCTGCATCTGTTTTTTTGTTATGATTTCTTCAGCTAAGCCCGATTTACTGATCACTCTCAGTAAGTCTTGGATCTCACGCGGCGTACTTTCTTCAGCCATTCGCATGTATTCGATCTCGACCACTATCCGCCTTAAATTTTCATCTTGCAAGAAGTCTAAAAACTCCGCAAGTTTGAATTCTCCATTTTGAGATACAAACGCATCAAACAAAAAATAGATTTCTGCATAAGTATCATGAATAAATTGAACGCCTTGTTCCTTGAGTAGATTACGCACAGCAAGTTCTTTGAACGCACGGTACAATAGCATTTGTTCTGCTTTTTCAACCTGAGATAATGGTCGTTTTTGTCTGATCGTTCCAGATTTTACAGACACTGGCTCTGTCGATGGTTGTGCTTGTTCTTGCGTAGCTGGTTGATTCTTTCGGCGCAGATCACGTATTTGCTTTTGCATCGTTTCTCGACTCAGCTGGAATTCTGCTGATAACTGCGTTAGATACATGTCTTGTTCGATTGGCGAAACAACTTTACTCAATTCACTTAGTACCGCTTCAAGATATTCAATTTTATCTTTTTCATTTTCTAGATTTTTTTCTTGCTTCAAATAACGCGATTTAAAAGCAAAAATGGTCTCTCGTCCGTGCAAAACTAATTCTTGAAAAGCCTCTTCCCCATACTTTCTCAAGTACTCATCTGGATCGAGCTTTTCTGGGATCGCTACGACGGATAGTTGCATTCGACTATTTTGACGTAATAGTTCGATTCCTCGGTTCGTAGCTTCTACACCCGCACGGTCACCATCATAACAAAACACTAATTCTTTTGTCAGTTTTTCCATCTGCTGGATCTGTTGAGTCGTCAGACTTGTTCCCATGGAGGCTAACCCAGTCTTCACACCCGCTTGCCATGCAGCGATAACATCCATAAACCCTTCGAATAATAAGATTTCACCCGACTTGCGGATCTCACTACGCGCTTTGTCTAAGTTGAATAGAACTTGTCTTTTGTTGAACAGATCCGTTTCAGGACTGTTCAAATATTTTGGTTGATCTTTTGTATCGTGTTCACCAGCCAAGTAACGACCAGAAAACCCGATCGTCCGACCTTGACCATTACGAAGAGGAAACATGATCCGTTGATAAAAACGATCCGACATCCGGCCATCATCATGTGTAACAAACAAGCCGGACTGTTTGAGTACTTCCTCAGAATAGTCTTCATTTTGGAACACTTGTTGTAAAAATGAGCGTTCATTTGGCGCAAAACCGATCTTGAATTCTTCGATCAATTCGGTGGTCAGACCACGTTCGAGTAAATAGTTTAGCGCTGGCTCACCTACTTTTGTGTGCAACAACATGTGATGATAAACTTCTACTGCTTTTTCATGAGCCGCGATCAGTTTACCGGTAGCTGAATCTCCAGTTTGAGCAGTCAGCGTTTGTTGTCGCCACTGATCTTCGAGCTGGATCTGTTCTAAATCAGCGACCTTGACCACTGCTTCTGGAAAAGACAAACCTTCCAATTCTTGAAGAAACGTAAAGACATTCCCGCCTTTTCCACAACCAAAGCAATGGAAAATCTGCTTATCTTCCGCAACCGAAAATGAAGGTGTGCGTTCTTCGTGAAAAGGGCAGAGACCTAAATAGTTTTTCCCGGATTTTTTCAACTGGACATATTGCCCAATCACCTCAACGATATTCGTTTGATTACGAATCGTCTCAATGGTCTCTTGAGGGATCCTTTGAGCCATATTCTCACCCCCTGCATTAGTTGATATCTCATACTCAGCGACAAGACATTTCAGGAGAATAACCGGTAAAAAATCGCACTAACGAAAATCAGTGCGATTTTAAAGGACACAATTATACATGTTTCATTGTACCATAATCCTATACTTTTTCAAGTGATAGATACTGGATTATATGACATTTTCTTCCACATGAGTATGAGGAGTTTTATTTGCATTTACTTTATCCAATAATTTGTTTTGTATGCCTAATTTCCAATAACCTAAACGTAATAGCACATTCAAAAGCATAAAGCCAACAAAGTAAGGCCAAGTATTCCCTAATCCAAGATTGACTTCTAATAAATGATGGAAAAGCATCGCAGCAACATAAATACCGACCACTGTGGTGACTGCTAAGAAAATCCGTAGTGGATTGAATGGCAAGCAGGCTTTGATCACTGCCAGACAGCTGATACCGATCAATAAATAATACATCAAGGTCGTTGTTTCACTAGCAGCCCAACCTTGACTATGACCGATCAAATAAATTGCAACGGTATTGAAAGCAACAAGTAATGCATTAGGTAACGCATTGACTAGCGCAGTTGGTAGATAGCGATAATCGACTTTTCGTTTGTCATTCTCAAATGATAAGAAGAAAGATGGATACCCTTCGATGGCAAGGTCGATCAATGTGATCTGGATCGGGATAAAAGGAAATCCAATAGCCGTCACTGCACATAGAATCGATAAAATAAATGAGTAGATCGTTTTAATAAAGAAGATGCCAGAAACTTTCGTCACGTTATTCACGACTCGGCGCCCTTCAAACAATACTTCGGGCAATGTCGTAAAATCAGAATCCAACAAGACAAGGTTAGCAATTTGTCGTGTGGCTCCGTCTCCTTCTGCCATAGCGATACTACAGTCGGCCTCACGTAAAGCCAATACATCGTTCACGCCATCCCCAGTCATAGCAACTGTTCGTCCACTTGCTTTCAGTTCATTGACTAAGAGTTTCTTTTGTTGCGGACTCACTCGCCCAAAAACTGTATATTGATGAGCAGCTTTTCTGACTTCTGCTTCTTCCGTCAAATCGGAAAGATCAACATAAGACTGATAGTTTGGCAGTCCCGCACGTCGCGCAATATTTGAGACTGTAAAAGGATTGTCTCCAGAAATCACTTTCAAGTCTACCCCTTCTTCGTGCAGATAAGCTAAGGTTTCTTGCGCGTTCTTTCGGATAGGATCATCGATCTCAAACAAAGCGATCGGTTCTACCCCTTGAGGATCACCTGAAGACAACGTTTGATTAGGAGCAAGTCCTAACATTAATACACGAAATCCGTTTGCTTGGGCTTCAACTAAACTCTCTGGCAGCCGATTTTCTGGCACTAACCGTTCAGGAGCACCAACATAGACCACACCTAGTTCAGGAAATTCCATTGCGCCCCATTTACGGTCAGATGAAAAGGCTAATTTTTCTCCGACATCATAGCGATTAGAAATCTCGAAATACTCTCTCAACGCGCGCATCGTGACATTGTTATCGCTACTTTCAGCTAAATATGTGCCCATAATGGTAGGAATCATCTTTTCGTAAGCATCATTTAAAGGTTCAACTCGTTGGATGCTCATTTTCCCTTCGGTGATCGTCCCTGTTTTATCAAGACATAATGTATCTACATGTGCCAGTGTTTCAATGGAGTACATATCCTGGACCAAGATCCGTTTTTTCGCTAGTTTCGTTACACCAGTCGTCAAAGCAATACTGATTAATAACACTAATCCTTTTGGTAACATTCCCAATAAGGCTGCCGCAGAAGCAACGACTGATAGTTGGATCGATGCATTTCGAATGAACAAAGCTTCCAAAAATAAGATGATCCCTAAAGGAATGATCACAAAACTTGTAAACTTCGATACTTTGCGGATTGATTCCACAAGTTCCGAGCGAATTTCTTTGTGTGTTTTTGCTTCGTTGGTCAAGCGGACAGCATAATTATCTGCTCCAACACGGATAACTGTAGCAAACACAGAGCCACTAGTAAGGTAACTACCTGAAAGTAATTCAGCCCCTGACTCTTTGACGATCAAATCTGATTCACCAGTCAGTAAGGCTTCATTTGCCTCTGCCCGTCCACTGATCACTTGTAAATCTGAGGGGATCTGTTCACCCGCACCGATTTTCACAAGATCGCCTAAAACTAATTCTTTCGTTGGGATCATCTTCTCTTTCCCATCACGAATGACGGTTACTTCCGCTTGTGAGACGATCGATAAACGTCGCACAAGGTTTCGCGCATGGATTTCCTGATAGATCCCCATGGTGATATTCACAAAAATGATGGCTAAGTAAGCCATGTTCGAATAAGCCCCAACTAGTAATAAACAGATTCCTATACCTAAGTTCAAAAAATTGAATAATGTTAAAATATTATCGCTGAAAATTTGTTTCGTACTTTTTGTTGCATCCTCTTGGTAATCATTCTGCTGACCAGAGGCAGATCTTTGACTCACTTCATTTTCTGTAAGTCCCTTTAATTCTTTCATTTCCATATCACGCCAACTTTCAAAAATAATCACTTCAATTAGTCTAGCTGTTTCTACGATTAAAAACAACTCGTTTTTTTTAGTTTTAAAAAAAGATAGAAAAATCAAAAAACAGCGGATCTGTTTTCTATTTTTCTATCTCATATTGTGCTTCTTTTGGAGGTGATCGAAGATAGTCTCTATCGTCATTTGTCCTTGACTTGAACAATCGACTAAAAAACATAAGTGACTTTTCTTCTTGTGACTCCCTTACTTATACTGCTCTTCTAAACGGCTCATCCACCAGCCTAGTGCAGCACCAGCAATGAATAGCACTGGGCATGCCAAAATGCCTAAAATTCCCAAACCACTATAATTTGTAGGAATGATCATGATCGTGGATGCAAAAACAATACCTAGAATAAAATGGAATAATTTGCTATAAGCTTTTGAGAAAATAAAGTCCATTACCTTTGAAAGACCTAGAACACAAACGATTCCACCGATTGCAATAGGAATGATCACTTCTAAACGAACTTCTTTAAAGCCATCAGCCATCGCTTTATACAGTCCCATGTAAACCAAAAAATTCGATGGACTTAATCCTGGAACGATCATTCCAAGACCAATCAAACCTCCTGCCATCAGCCAAGTATAGACGTTTTGTTCTACTTGACCATCAAATAAACGGGCACCATATAACAAGAAAAGATAACCTAAAATAAATGTTACGACCATAATAATGAGATCTGTGTTGTTTCGGCCTTTTTTTCCTGACTCTTTCCATAAAGCAGGCACCGTTCCGGCGATACATCCTACAAAAAACCACAAAATCGTTGTTTCATAGGCACCTAGTAAAAAACTGACTAAAAAGGACAATAAGAACACGCCAGTGACTCCGCCTAACCCAACTGGTAAAAAGAATAAGACGTTTTCTTTAAAGTCTCTAGTGATATGGGCTAAGAAAGAAATCAGCCGTTCGTACATTCCGAACACTGCTGCTAAAGCTCCCCCGCTCACTCCTGGCAAAATAAAACCTGAGCCGATAAACATCCCCTTGAAGAATCGTAGTCCCCAATCTTTTGATGTGTTCTCTTTTCTCTCTATTACTTTTTGATTTTCTTCCACTCGTCCAAGCACTCCCTCTTTCTTTTCATTGTATTCATTTTTTGTATTACTTTGATTTGCAGTTGGTTCGATCAACAGACTTAAAAGATTTTTTCGTACCATTCAAGCAACTGCTGATTCATCTTCACCACATCCGCATAAAACATATTACCACCATTATGGTATAAATACCCACCATTATGAAGCAATGATTGGATTCGCCAATAGCGATAGGTTTTTTTATCATTATTCCCTAAAAGCGGACTCAGCACATCTCTGGAATACTCTTCAGCTAAATCGACTGTATTCTTTCCGCCTCTTTCTTTGACGTAAGCAATATAATCCTTGCCAAAATTGTATGCTTGGATCGCTGTCGCAAGATCGCAACCTGACGCTTGCGCTTCAGCTATCATTTCTGAGAGGTATTTCACCCCTTGGTCAATACTTCCCGCTTGTGTCGTGATCGCACCCATCTGTCCATAGGCACTTTCCGAACTTTGCATCAAATCGACACCATTTCCTCTTGATTCAGTAAGTATGATTGCCTTCACTAGATTCTCATGTTCTTGCATGTGGTACTTCTCTAATGCTGTCGAAATCTCTGTTTGATAGTTTTCCACTCGTTTGATCGATTGATACGTTCTACCTAATAGAAAAAGAATCATTGCCAGAATCGCGAAGACAAATAGACCTACGATCATACGGAAGATTGATTTTCTTTTTTTCTTCATCCAAACCCACCTAGCTATTTGACATCTTTTTTTATCTTACTATTTCTTTTCATTCTTGGCTATTTTTTCTCTGTTTTTTCTTATTTAATTTAATAAAAAATGAATGTTTCATTTTCCCTTTCATCTTACGAAAATGATCGTTCATTTTACAGAGTTTCGATTTCTAAAATAGATAAAGAGCGTTATAATTCAAAATAGTAGGTGATAAACGTGAAAAAAGAAAAGAAATTTGCAAAAATGGCAGATGGAACTGACATCTATTATGAAAAAAGTGGGCATGGGTTTCCCCTCTTGCTACTTCATGGAAATGACGGGAGCGGTGATTTTTTTTCAGAACAAGTTCCTCTTTTAGAAAAATATTTTACGATCTATCTTATCGATAGTCGTGGACATGGACATTCGACAAATCAAGCGGGAACGTTGAATTTTCGTTTGATGGCAGATGATTTATTGACTGTCATGCTACTAGAACAGATCCCTCAAGCAAATATCTTGGGATTTAGTGATGGGGCCAATCTTGCTTTAGTTTTTTCAAGCAATTATCCAGATAGAGTCAATCGCTTGATTTTGAACTCGGGCAACACACGGTTGGATGGGGTCCTTTGGTCCTCTCGATTACTCAGTGCTTTTCACTATTTCTTTGTTTGGTTGCGCTCATTGTTTCAGCCAAAATTACGTCAGCATTTGTTGGTCATTGATTTATTGCTTCATGATATCGGTCTTACGACAGAACATTTAGAAAAAATCACTTGCCCAACACTGATCATCGTCGGCAAAAAAGATGTCATCAAACTTAAACATTCGCTTTATTTAGCGAAAACGATCCCTAATGCTTCATTTGTCCTCGTCTCCGGACAAGGGCATCAATTAGCTCGGCAAAACCCAGAACGCTTCAATCAAGAAGTTTTAGACTTCTTGACAAAATAAATTTGAAAAATAGTAGGTGATTTTTTGTTCAAGCACATCATACAGTGGTTCAAAAGCCACTTGAGACTTATCAAAACGATTTTTTTGATTTCCGTATTAGTAATTATTATTCGTGAATTGATGACCATCAGTACCTTGTTGTCTGCGGACCAATTAGCTCAAACTTTTTCCACGATCCCACTTTGGAAGATCGGACTGATGTTTTTGATTGGGTTGATCTCCATTCTACCAATGATTGGTTATGATTTGATTTTTAACAAGTTACTAGACCAAAAGCAAAAGCCATTATGTTTATTTGAAACAAGCTGGATGATCAATACCATCAATAACATTGCTGGGTTTGGTGGATTCGTCAGCATCGGATTACGATCCGAACTGTATGGTCAAAGAAAAGACAGCAAACAAGTCATGCAAGCTTTATCTAAAGTTTTTTTATTTCTGATGGCTGGTTTATCTCTGTATAGTTTAGTTTCGTTTTTCATGGTCTTCTTTACACCTGTCGCTCCGTTTCTTAAACAGTATTGGATTTGGTTGATTGCTGGGGGTCTGTATTTCCCCATCGTTTTTCTTTTTACAACAATCAAAAAAGAAGGTTACGTCGGCGGTCTTTCAATTAAATCTCAAGGTCAGTTGTTACTTGTTTCCTTATTGGAATGGACGGGTGTCTTAGGAACTTTTCTTGCAGTCGGCTATTTGATGGAGATCCCTATTGATCTATGGCAAACGATTCCTTTATTCATTGCCGCATCAGTTATCGGGATCATCTCAATGATCCCTGGAGAAATCGGTAGTTTTGATGTGATGATGATCTTTGGTCTATCGGCTCTGGGCATCCCTAAAGAAACCGTCGTGATCTGGATCTTGCTTTATCGGATCTTCTATTACTTTATTCCATTTTTCATTGGCTTGATTTTCTTCTTTAAAAATGTCGGTGTATCGATCGACCAACGATACTCTGGTATTCCAAAGCAATTAGCGACTCAGATTGCCCGGAAAATCTTAGTGGTCTTGATGTATTTTTCCGGTATCATGTTGGTTCTTTCTGCAACGATCCCGCAAGCATTTACTGAATTTCGTTGGTTGCATCATATCAATCCCATAAAGATGCATTTTATTATGCAATTTCCAAGCATATTGTTAGGCTTCTTGTTTGTCATCATGGGACGAGGCATCGCAGCTAGAGTCAAACGGGTCTACTGGCCAACCATTTTTCTGATCCTTATTTCATTAGTTTATGTTGGGCTGAATGATCTAAGTACCACTGGTATTATTTTCTTGCTATTGCTATTAGGTATCGTGATCGCTTCACGTAATGAATTGTTCAGAGATCAATTTATCTACTCGTGGGAATGGTTGACGATCGATGGGTTGATCATAGGGGCGTTGACCGTTTTATATATCGTGATCGGTGTTTATAATATGCCCACTTTCCCTCATCGTAATCATCGGTTTATTTCATTTTTTCTGTTTCCGTCAGAAAAAATTTGGTTGTCTGGTTTTCTAGCAATCTTGGCAGTGGCCTTTATCATGATTTTGTTCGTCCACTATCTCCAAGGTAAAAAAGCGCAAGTCGGACAAGAATTAGATGAAGCAGCTGCCTCCGCGATTTTGGAAACTTACGGCGGTAATTCAGATAGTCAGCTGATTTTCTTGAAAGATAAACGAATGTTTACCTATGAAAAAAACGGGGAAGCAACCGTCTTGTTACAATTTGCTAGTTATAACAATAAATGTGTGGTGATGGGCGATCCTTCCGGTAAAAAAGAAGATTTTCCAGAAGCTATCGAAGCATTTATCGCAGAAACAGATCGCTTATGCTACTTGCCAGTCTTTTATGAAACGAGCGAAGAACTAGTTATGATCCTTCATGAATTTGGCTACGACTTTATCAAAATGGGGGAAGAAGGTCATGTTTCATTAGCCGACTTCACGACTTCTGGGAAAAAAATGAAAGGTACACGTGCAATATTAAACCGGATCGAACGAGAAGGATTTACCTTTGATGTGCTTCAACCGCCATTTTCTTCCCAACAAATTTCTGAGCTTAAAAAAATCTCTGATCGTTGGTTAGGTAGCCGCAAAGAAAAAGGTTTTTCATTAGGCTTCTTCTCAGAAGACTATTTACAGCGAGCACCGATTGCAGTCGTCAAAAACGAACAGGGTGAACTGGTCGCTTTTGCTTCGATCATGCCGACTTATACGAACGATAAGATCGGAACGATTGATTTGATGCGCTATGATCCAGAGACTGCTCCTTCTGGCAGCATGGACTATTTGTTCATCCACCTCTTTGAATATATGAAGGAAGAAAATATCCAATGGTTCAATTTAGGTATGGCTCCCTTGTCTAATGTTGGGACTTCAAGGAAAAGTTTCATCCAAGAACGAATTGCTTATTTAGTCTATGAGTTTGGCTCCCATTTCTATTCTTTTCAAGGGTTGAGAGAATACAAAGATAAATACGCCACCAACTGGAAGTCTCGCTATACACTCTATTCAAGAGATAGCTGGATCGCTTATGTGATGATCACGTTATTGATTATCGATAATGCGCCCGTTGATCAAAAAACAAAGCCTTTGAATGGCTTAAAAAAATGGTTTCGTAAATAAAAAAACGCCTGATTTTGCTATTTTAGTCAAAATCAGGCGTTTTTTGTTTATTCACAAACCTTTCCCTTCTTTTATAGATCATCAATCGTATATTCAGAATAACCTTCATAAAAATAACTCACATCGATCCCTTTCATATAAAGTTCACGATCGGAAATCTTATCCGTCAACGCGTTAGAAATCAAATAGCTGATCTCTAAGTCATTGATCGGACTACGTTCCATTGCAGATAAATAATCAGACTTGTCAATTAGATTCCAGTCAACCACTTTCTGTATCTCCGATTTCAAAAATGATATCTAACCAAATTCTAGTACTCCTACCGTTCCCTTCACGAAAAGGATGAGCGATGTTCATCTCTACATATTTTTTTTGATGATTTCTTCAAAAGTAGCCTGTGGCATTTGGTCAATATGTTTGAGAGAATACTCCAAATACATGACCGGCGCAAAACGAAAATTTCCCTTTGCAATATTTACTGAGCGAATTTCCCCAGCAAAATCATCGATTTCAGAAAATAAATAGTCATGGATTTCGCTCACCCCTTTGAACGTTCCAATTTCTAATTCATCTATCCTTCCAAAATCATATAATTTTTTTGCTTTTTGCTTACTGATTTTTTCTTCAGCTTTTGCCAACTCAACTTGACTAGTCAAGCCTAATTTATTTTCTAAAATCATTAAATGTCTTCCTTAACTTTTTGTCATAGTTTTTAGAAACAGAGATAAATCTATTATAACAAATCTATAGGCATGGCAAAAACAAGAAAAAGCGATGGAAACAAGCAACAAGGATACTAGTCGTCTTGTACCTACTAAATTCGCATAAAATGTTGTTCGAAGATTTCGCCCTCAAAAAAAGCGAGAAACCCAAAAATTCAAAGAAATTTTCGAGTTTGCTCGCTTATTTGTCGGTACTTAACACTTCTATTACAACCATTGGACAAGATATTCGAGTAAATATCTTGTCCACAGGTTTTATATTTTATTATTTGTCAAATTAAGC
>NZ_PUAP01000039.1 GCF_002947535.1 Enterococcus mundtii | reverse complement strand
AAAACTTTGCAACAGAACCTACTAAACTACTTGATGTTGTTTATCGTATTACGCCGGAACACGATACGAAAATAGCGACACTGCAAGACCTAATTCGTAAAAAGATCGATCATCCGATATAGACCCAAATCGATCTATCAATAATTATCAAACTGAGTAATATAGAGACAAAAATTTCAAAAACGACCTATTAATTGGTCATCGAATATCATTTAAAATCAATACGACGGAGTCAAAACAAGCCCGCTGAGAGTAAAAAATATACAGTCCCGTAGGTAAAGTGCCACAGGCCTGTATATTTTTTTATTTCAGACTACCCGAAACGATTCCATTTACTTTTTATCTCATTTTTTCCTACTAGTTAGTATCAAATACTCTCCTATTTTCTCAATAAACTATTTTGGGTTACATGGTATCTGAAACAACTAAAGTATTGCTGTTACAGCAAAAAATCACTTTATCTCCGTTTCATTTCAGATACATTTCACTTAAGCGGATTCAAAAAAGACAAAATAAAAAGGAACCCCTAGTTAGCCTATGCTTTTAAAGATTCCTCTCGAAACACGGTCATATAACAACGGGGTGGGGTAAATGAATGAAAAAGATGGAAGAATCATTAATCAATAGCTTTCTTAAATACTCCGTTATAAAATGTGAACAAGTAAAAAGACATCTATCCCTATTTTCTACACTTCCACTTTACTACTATCTTTGAATCGTACAATTTTCTTAACTCTTCTCGTTTACCTCAATTCATTTTCAAGTGGAATCAACTCATCATCTAACATTTTACGCCATGCTCGCTTCATTTCTTGTGGGTATTTAAATGGTTTCGCTTCTGGATGTTTGGCTTTATATCCTTCGTAATCCTTACTGTTGATAATTGCTTTCATATTAGGAATTGGATCTTCACCTGGCATATATTGCAGATTAGAAGCATGTAATTCTTTCTCAGAAACAAACCACTCATTGGAAAAGGTATGAATCAAATTATCACTTGCTTGTGTAAAATAGCGACGTTTAATGACAAAGATATCTTCATTACTATCTAAAGTCCCCACATCAAATGCATTTAAAATTTGTCGGTAAACTTCTTTGACTCCTTCTGTTTTATTCAATTTAGCCAAAGCTTTTTCAATTTCTTCTCGTGCATCTGAATTATTCGCAGCATAAGTTCCTAGTAATTGATCAATATAAGTAGAATCAATATCATACAACTTCGTGGTATTTTCACTATAAAATTCGATCGTTGAAAAATCTTCTCCCTCTTTTTCTGGTTCTTCCTCCATTAATGACCCCTTCACGGTCTCATATACACCAATTTGTTCTTCCAAAAGTTGAATTTGATTGTTCAAGATTGGGGATTTCACCATATCATCATTATAGTCGTCATAAGTCACTAACGATTCATACGCACGATTCAATTCTTGGAATGCTTTGACATATTCGATACGAGTTTCAAGAGGCGTATGTTCATCAATAGATTCCATGGATGAAACCTCTTTTAACTTACCATATGCTTGTTTGAATCTTTTTTTGGATTCCTGATAACTTGGATAAATTAATCCCGATTCTTCTTTAGCTTCTGAATACAGTTTTGTCGCATCCTCGACATTCTTCTCCATTGTCGCTGGCTTTCGGAAAGTAACAATTAGTCCTTTGGTTTTTTCTGGATACGTACGGTTCGTACGTGAAAAAGCTTGGATCAATCCTGCATACTCTAGATTACGATCCACAAATAGGGTTTGAATCGTAGGGGCATCAAAACCTGTCAATAGACGATCCACTACGATCACTAAATCGATTTGTTTCCCAAATTGTTTGAATTCCGCTCTTTTTCGTGCCAAACGATTATTGATATCTCCGTTATAACGCCCAATGTCTGCTAATGACCAGGCAGTATCAAAATACTGATTATATTCCTCAATAATTTTTTTCATTTCTTCTTGTTGGGCACTTGAATCTTGGTTATTTTCTTCCAATGAATAGGTAATAGCGATCCTTGGGAAATCAGGATCCTCCATCGTTCGTCCTTCACGAATGGGCTGATCGGAAAACTCTTTTGTTAACCAATCAGGCTCTTTCGTCATCTCTTTGATGGCTCGATAATACTTTTTAGCCATGTCAATGGAACTCGTGGTTAAGATTGCAGATTTCGTTGGACGGCCATTTCGAAAATCAAATTTTGTATAGGCATTATCTGGACGGAACATTTTATGAATGACTTTTTGGATATGTTCATCTGCTTCAAAAACAGCAGGGTCCAAATAACTTTCTTTTTTGACAGGCTCCATTTGATCGATCATACGATTGATCTGTTCTGATGAATACTCTGCATATGTTTCTACTTCTTTTAATTTCCGATAGATTTTATTCTCTAATGAAGTCGGCTCCACGGTGTTTTCATGCTCTACTTGAAATCCTAAGACAGAGCCATCTTCTAGCGCATTCTTGATGGTATAGGTGTGCAAGACCTCTCCATACTGATCATGGGTCGTACGTGCCAATTGTCCTTTGGCTTGTTTCCGATTCTCAGGGAAAATCGGTGTGCCTGTAAAGCCAAACCAAGTGGATTTCGGAAACATTTTTTTGATTTCTTCCATATTTTCAGCACTTAGCGCTCGATGACACTCATCTACTACAAACACGATATGTTGCCCCATTAATTTTTGGAAGCGATTGGTTCCTTTTTTCTCCTCTTGTTTCTTTGCATATTTCAACGCCGCATCTAGCTTTTGACGGGTTGTAATAATCACAACATTCGCATTGGCATCTGCCAACAGAGTTTCACTTAACTCTTTGGCACTTCCTGTTCCCACGATCAAGCTATTCGCTTTGGCGTTCCCGGAAGAAATCCCAGTATTAAATTCCGAAGCAAATTTCGTAAACTCTGTGGTGGTTTGATTATCTAAATCTTTGCGGTCCACTAACATGATCGTTCGATCGATCCCCGATTTTCGTGCTAAAAGCTTAGTAGATACAAAACTAGTCAACGTCTTTCCTGAACCTGTCGCATGCCACACATACCCTGATTGATGTTTATTTGCAGCAATAAACAAGGCTTGAATCGCATGTACTTGATAAGGATGTAACACCATGAGGGTTTTATTGTCTTGATCTTCACTGACAATCGTATAATCCGCAATCAAGCGATGGGCATCCGGGATATTTAGCACTTGTTTGCAAAACTCATATAAGTTTTCTACCTTCTTATTATCTTTCGTTCGCCAACTAAATAAAAACTTAGGGTGCAAGTCTTTCGGTAAGGCATTTGCAAAATACCGGGTCGTTTGTTCATTGGAAACCACAAACAACTGCAAGGTCGAAAAGATATTGTTCCGAAACATGCCTTCTTCTGCATACTTTTTGATTTGGTTAAACGCCTGATAGACGCCATCTTTTGCGGTTACTTCTTTCAACTCGATTTGGACAATCGGTAATCCATTGATTAATAAGGTGACGTCAAAACGTCGATCCCGTGCTTCTATGTTACTTCCACGTTTTGCAATTTGATGCACCACTTCATAGGTAGAGATCCCCCCACCAATATCTTGGTTCGAATAAAGAACCAATGAGATAGAGCCTAACTGCGAATCTTCCCGTTCAATCGTGATTCGTGCCATGCCATTTTCACCTTTTAACCATTTCGCAGCATCAAATGGGGTTTTCGTCCGTAGCAATAATTCGGTTTTGATCGTTTCAAACTCTTTATCGGTCAAAGGAGAATCATTCAGTTCTGCTTGATTATTTGAGATGATTTTTTGGCGTAAATTGTCCCAAAGATCTTCTTCTGATTTTAGATCCGGACGATACGTCCACTGATTATGTCCTTCCCCAAGTACACGAATCAACTGTTCTTCGACTTCTGCTTCCTCACGATGACTAATTTTCATTCTTCTTCCCTCCTAGACAAACATCTTTTGTAAGAAGCCTTTTTTCGTTTCTTTTAGTAAATCTAATTCGCGTTGGTGAAGGGTGATGGTGGTGTCGAGTTGTTCAAAGAATGCCCCAATTTTTCTTTGTTCATTAATACATGGTATCAGGATTGGCATTTTTGCCATTTGCTTACCTGACACTTCCGCAAAAGTTGATCCTGCACCAGTTACTTCACCATATCGTTTCAACTCGTGAGTTCTTGAAAAAATGAAATAACTATCGAGTTTGTTTTTGTGTGGAACAATTGATTGAAAACCTTGGTTTGTTGTACCTTCTTTTGCCAGTATCGCAGTATTTCCAATCCCTGCACGAGAGGTAAAAAGAACAGTTCCAATTGGCAAAATCTTAGCAGAGCTCTTTTGTTGACCTAATTCAGTAATTGTTTTCAGACTTTTACTAACGTAAATTTGGTCACCAATTTCAGCTGGAGCGTACCAGTCAATGTCACCGTCCCAATACTCAGGATTACTTGTGCTTGGCGTACCACCTCCGACAATACTAGCCACATCAGATAACCTCCGCTGTTCCCAATCTTCCGTAAATCCAGAAAAACGAATTTCTGGCACTTTTGCTCCGTTTTTAGGGAACATTTTTTGTAAGAATCCTTTTTTCGTTTCCTTCAGCAAATCTAACTTACGTTGATGAAGAGCGATAGTGTCGTCGAGTTGTTTAAAGAAGTTACCGATTTTTTGTTGTTCTTCATATTTTTTTGGAATAGTCACTTTTTTCTCTAATAAATCTGACTTAGTCATTCCTTTAATAGATGTTCCTTGTATATTCTTAAGCTCTTTTTGAAGCATAGAATATAAAGAGAAGATTCCAAAATATGAATCTATTTGTAACTCTGAAAGTGATAAAAAATCTTGGCTAGTAGCATACTCAAAAGGCATTAATGCTAATTTACCAACCCCCACTCGTGTAACTATCGCAATTGAGTTAGGAGGAATAATTTTTGCTGCAGATTTTTTAATAGCTTCATTCGTAATTTTCTTTTTAGGAGAAACATTAAATAATCTGTTAATTTCTAAATCGCTACTTTGAATCCATGGAATGTTACCGTTCCAAAATTCTTTTGTATTAGTTTTAGGGGTACCACCACCATAAGTAACTTTTGAAATTTCAAAAACCTTACGCTGTTCCCAAGCTTCCGTAAATCCTGGGAAACGAATTTCTGGTTGTGTATCATTGCTCATGTTTGAACACCTCCAGCGCACCTTGTAACCACGCTTCATTTTCAGGTGTTGTTTGCAGGGAAGAGATAGCTTCTAAAAGTTCTTTTTCTAGCACTTGCTGTTCTTGTCGTATCTTCTTGATGTCATTTCCGACATGAACCATATCAATTGGTTCTTCTTCTTCGAAAGTATCTACATAGCGTGGGATATTTAAGTTATAGTCATTTTCTTTGATTTCATCAAAGGTTGCCAAATGAGCGTATTTCTCGACATCTTTTCTTTCAGCGTAGGTTTCGAGGATTTTTTGAATGTTTTCTTCCGATAGTTTATTTTGATTTTTCCCTTTAACAAATTCACGACTAGCGTCAATGAATAATACATCTCGAGTTTGACGATTCTTCTTCAACACAATCACCGTCGTTGGAATCGATGTACCAAAGAACAAGTTCGCAGGCATACCGATCACAGCATAAATACTGCCGTCTTCTAATAATTTTTGACGAATGACCCCTTCTGCAGCGCCACGGAATAAAACTCCGTGTGGTAAGACGATGGCCATGGTACCTGTTTCCTTCAAATGATAGAACCCATGAAGAAGAAACGCAAAATCTGCTTTGGATTTTGGCGCTAATTTCCCATAACGATTAAACCGAGAATCATCTAAAAAGGTCGTATCTGCTGACCAGTTAGCCGAATAAGGTGGGTTCATCACTACTGCATCAAATGTGTAAGGTTCATCTGTTGGCCAGTCCTTATTCAACGTATCCCCATTGCGGAGATTCATCTCTTCAGCATCTACCCCATGTAAAATCAAATTCATTTTTGCTAGATTGTATGTCGTTGTATTTAATTCTTGCCCATGATATTTAACGTTATCTGGGTGAGGTAAGTAGTTACGCACATTTAACATCAATGAACCTGAACCCATCGTTGGATCAAAAACACTAAAGAATCGTCGTTCTTTTTGATCCAACGTCACGATTTGTGCCATCATATCAGAAACCATATGAGGCGTGTAAAATTCTCCGGCTTTCTTCCCTGCTTCTGAAGCAAATTGACTGATCAAAAATTCATACGCATCACCGATCACGTCTCCATCATGTCCTAAAACATCTACGTCGTTTAATTTCTTGATAACTTCGGTAATCGTGACATTTCGTTGTTGCTCATCGGTTCCTAGTTTTTTTGATTGAAGATCAACATCATCAAATAACCCATTAAACTGGTTATAAGTAGAAGACAATTGCACAAAGGCTTTGTTTAAATCATTCAATTGAAAAATTGCTTGTTTTGCTTGATCTGCTAACACATTGAAAAGATACTCTGGTGAGATCGCATACCCTAAAATATCCACGATTGTGGCAATCAGATCTTCTTTTGATTCTTCATCTGAAAGTAATTCACGATACAACATTGTTTGTTTGCTTACTGTGTCATATTCCTCTAAGGATTCATCTGCTAAAAGAACCACTTGTTCCAGCAAACGATCAGATAAATATTTATAGAAAATCAGCCCCAATAAATAATTTTTATATTCTGACGCATCCATTTTGCTACGGAGATTATCTGCCGCACTAAATAATTTTTGATTTAATTCTGCACCCAAAAAGATACACTCCTATCTCTTATTTAAATTGCTATATACCCTCTTATTTTAGCATACTCATTTTTAGAAAAAGAAAAAAACTTATTCTTGCTAATAAACCACGTGAGAGGAGACTAACGTTGCTTGACATAACTTAAACTAGATCGTTAATTTGTTTATATTTCTACATAGTTATCTTTAGAACCATTCAGATACATATGAAACAATTACATATGATTTTTTCCATCGTCGATTGTAAAATTAAGCTAGACAAATAAATAAGCCATTCGTGGTACACTCAAAATGTAATTCCGCCAAAGAATACATAGGAGTGATCACGAATGACCTACACCCATCTTAACACGGATGAACTGGTGATGATAGAAGCTTATTACCATCAAAACATCGCAGTTACGACAATATCCGGCCGGTTAAAACGTTCCAGAATGACGATTTACAATGTCATCAACTTTTTGAAAGAAGGCCATACGGCCTTGGAATATTACCAACAATACAAGTAAAACAAGCAGCGTTGCGGAAGGCGCAAGGTTGTCCTGCCCGAGGAACAACAGGTCTACATAACTGAAAAAGTCGTACAGGGATGGACGCCCGATGTCATCATCGGTCGGAAAGAAATGCCGATTGCTTGTTCCATGCGGACGCTTTATCGTCGCTTCAAGGAAAAGATGTTTGATGAAACAACCTTGCCCGTGAAGGAAAACAGAAAACCAAACGGCCATCAGGAACGTCGGGGAAAACAGGCCTTCAAGCGGAATATCGCTGAAAGGGAGACCGATTATCCGGCATTCAAGGAAGAATTTGGCCATATCGAAGGCGATACCATTGTGGGCGTTCACCACAAGAGTGCCGTCATTACATTGGTCGAACGCCTCTCCATCACCTTGAAGCCCGATGGGCGGAAGGCAAGTGACATCGAGCATACGATGAACAAGTGGTTTGAAGCGATCCCCAGGCATTTATTCAAATCCATTACGTTTGATTGTGGAAAAGAATTCTCTAATTGGAAAGCGTTATGTGACCAACATGACATCACAATCTATTTCGCCGATCCCGGAACGCCTTCACAGCGGGCACTGAATGAGAACTCCAATGGCTTGCTGCAAAAAGACGGGTTGCCGAAAGAAATGGACTTCAATCAAGTGGACCAAGCCTTTATCTCTTCAGTTGCGAACAAGCGAAACAAGATTCCGCGGAAATCCTTAGATTACCAGACGCCACTAGAAGTGTTTTTGAGTTACCTAGACGAATCTACTTTGTCTAGCTTAAGTTGATCTTGTATGATTGATTGATCCAAAGAAAGAAAATCAGCATACCTGGCATTGTTGCTTTTCAAATAATTCTTAGTTCATACAAATTAGTGCCTAATTTTTTTACCCATTTTAAACGTTATGCTATAACATGAAATTCGTTTCTTTAATTTACTGGTATTCAGAAAAAAAGTCGTCAATACAAGTTACGATATAATCATTCAAATCATTAGCTGGTGTCAGAGTCTGAATTCCCATGTAACATCGTTCACCAGTAGAATAACTTTCTTCTACACTACCTAAATGTATAATGATAGCATTGGTTGCAGATATAATATCAACGATTTTATCATATTCATCCTCAGGGTTTCTAGATTCAACAGTTACTTCAAACGATATTAAATTATTATATTTAGGATCTATATTAATTGTAGTAGTGGCATTCTCATCCATTTTTGATATCTCAAATCGTAACAAGTTTACTATTGATTCTTCCACAGTTACATTATATACAGCATATCCAAAATAATTTATTGACATTAATGACATTACATACTCTCCTTTTTATTGGCTTATTGTAATTCAGTAACTATTCCATTGTTTACTATAAATAACGAATACCATAAATACATCCTTCATGTATAAATGATAAAATTTTTAATTCATCACTAGATTGGTTGCTATTATAATACATAGATAGAAGTTCATTAAATTTTGCAAATACACTTTCAGGAACGGATAACAATCCCAAACCTTGGCTAAACATAATCTGATTAGCAGTTAATAACGCTGTTCTTTTATTACCATCCCAAAATATTTGATTTTTTGATATAAATAGAAATAGTCTTAACGCTTTTTCCGTATCAGATATCTCTTGATTCAGTATCTTATCATATTGATTTTTCACCTCATCTTCAGTTAACATGGGTGGCACATACCTTCCCTGAATAGTCGATACTTCTACTCCGCCGGTTCGTATTTCACCAGGAAAAAGGGCATCTTCCGCTGCAACGATCCGATTAATCCGCTTACTTGTCTCGAACAGGGGCTCCTGTACGTCGTTTAAAAGCATTTCAAAGCCTCTTTTTAAGTTAACGACGGTCAGGACATCATCTACAGTCACGTTATTGGCCCGATTATACTTAATAATCTCTTCTGTTTGTAATAGCGTTGTATTCAATCCTTCAAATTTTCCCGCATTATACACCAGTTCCACAATGTTTTTCTTCAATAAATACACCGATTCTTTGCGAGATAAGTGGTATTTATCAGGAAATGTAGGCTGCTTTTCTTCGTTCATTTTCTCACCTCTTGAATTTTTCCTTCTATTATATAGGGCGTTATTCTGTCATAGATCCAAACTCTTTACTGCGGTATCTTTGTCTTCCTGGGTGATCCCAATATAGCGTAAGGTCTCCCGTTGTGAAGAATGGTTTAGCAGCGACTGAATGATCTCTGTTTTGGTTCCTTGCTTGTACAAAAAATAGCCAAAGGTCTTACGCATCGAATGGGGACCAATTTCTTTCAACCCAACCGCCGTTCCTGCTTCATGAATGATCCGCCAAAGGCTTTGTCGGGTCAAAGGCGTATCTGCTCCTTTTCGACTTGGAAACAAATACTTGCTGAAGTCTTGTGCGTGCAGCTGCTCAGGAAATTCGGATTGAATATAGTCGAGAATCACTTTTCGTAATTTGTTCGAAATGAAGACCGAATTATGTTTGGCCGTTTTTTGTTCCTTCATGGCCAGACGCTCTTTGACAATCACCCGCCCACGAGAAATTTCTAACACATCACTTAATTTCAACTGCCTTAAATCGGAGATTCGATAGGCTGTATTGATCCCGATTGAAAAAAGCACCAAATTTCGTTGCCCATATTTGCCGGAAGCCAAAATTGCTTTCATGGCATCGATCTTTTTTTTGTCACGAATCGGTTCCACGCTCTTCATTTTTAGTCCCCTCTCAAATGTTACTTAATATGATTATAACAGATAATAAGTCACATTTAAACAAGCTATAGAAAAAAGGCCCTAAAAGAAAAGTGATTTCCTCTTAGAGCCTCTAAGGATAGAGCGATTTTAATGAATGTGACAGAATCTGATTGTGTCACTTTCGCTCTTACTCGCTTGGCCTATCATCGTCGCCAGAAAAACCAACATTTTTATTTGGTCCATAAAATCGTTTCTTTGGAAAATGGTCAGGGAAATTGTTCTCAGTTTCATATTGAGAAATTATTCCAAGAAAAAGCCTGCGGTAAAGATACCCAGCGACCTGAGTTTCAAAAATACTAACTTATATTCGCAAAGGTGATTGTGTCATCGTTGCATCATTGAACCGTTTAGGCAGAGATTATGAAGACGTAAAAAATACAGTTGCTTTTAAAGTAGCATTAAAAATACTGGTCGCACAGTTTTTGGATTTCAACACTGGAAATGAACTCCTGGACACAGCTATGTTTGACATGTTTTTATCACTACTGAGTTATATTGTACAAAATGAGTGTGAAAAGATCCGCAAAGGCGATTAGTTAATAAATCGGTGGTAGACATGTTAAAGCAAGGAGTTCCAGTTACAGAGATTGCCAAAGAAAATGGACTCTCTCAACCAACCATATATATAATAAAGAAGGCGAATGATTTGTAGATTTCATACTACATTCATTCGCTTTTCTGTCGTGCATTTTCGTTTCTATGTTCCTTGTACCCCTATTAAGGTAATTTTATAACTAACTCTGTTTCTTTATCGAAAAAATTCCCTTTATTCAAATCAAATGCCAAATCTACAGAGGATCCCGGTTCATGGAAGTTTCTCGCATCCACTTTGGCAACGAATTCAGTATCACCGATAACAGAATAAAGCATTGTTTCTGCTCCTAATAATTCTGAAACAACTACTTGAGCACGGACTGTTGATTGAGGTGCGGCATCAAGAGCAATTTGCTCGCCATGGATGTCTTCTGGACGAATCCCAAATATCACTTCTTTTCCTTCATAGCCTTTTTCTTTTAATACTTTATTCTTCCCATCAGGTATCCGCAACTTTAATCCATGATGATTCGTCAGCACCCCATCTTTCAATGTTACGTGAAAGAAGTTCATTGCTGGCGAACCAATAAAGCCTGCCACGAAAATATTCACGGGCGTGTTATAGACTTCTTGCGGTGAACCGACTTGCTGGATCACGCCGTCTTTCATGATGACGATCCGGTCGGCCATGGTCATTGCTTCGGTCTGGTCATGGGTCACGTAAATCGTTGTCGTCTCTAACCGTTGATGCAATTTGGCGATCTCGGCACGCATCGAGACTCTCAACTTAACATCCAAATTCGACAATGGCTCATCCATCAAAAATACTCGTGCGTCACGTACAATCGCTCTTCCAAGAGCAACACGCTGTCTTTGTCCACCGGATAGCGCCGCTGGTTTTCGATACAAATAGTCTGAAAGACCTAATATTTCGGCAGCGTTTTCGACTCGTTTCGCGGTTTCACTTTTATCGTATTTACGAAGCTTTAAGCCAAACGGCATGTTATCAAAAACGGTCATATGGGGGTAAAGCGCATAATTCTGAAAAACCATGGCGATGTCTCGGTCTTTGGGAGCTACATCATTCATCCGCTGACCATCAATCGTAAAATCTCCCTCCGAGATATCTTCTAACCCGGCGATCATGCGCAAGGTTGTGGATTTCCCGCAACCTGATGGACCAACAAATACAATAAATTCTTTGTCCTTGATCTCTAAATCAAAATCAGTCACTGAATACGTTTCTGCATTGTCGTATTTCTTATGAATATGTTTTAAACTTAGTTCTGTCATATGTGTTCACCCATTTCTTTCCTATCAAGAATGCAGCTGCTGCTCTTTTGCTAATGCCAGACACCCGTATGTTCCCGCGTTGTCTCCTAATTTCGGAAGCACAAGGTATTGATCTAGTTCTGGTACCTCCACGTAATCCTTCAACAGTTCTTTGAAGGCTGACTTCATTTTCTCTAACACTTGGCGTTGCTTCATGACACCTCCACCAAAAATAATGACATCAGGTGAAAGCATTAGTGTCGTATTGTAGGCACATTGCGCAAGGTAATAGGCTTCCAGCTCCCATTGCACATCTTTTTCACTCAAATCCTGCCCCTTTTTCCCAGCTCGCTTTTCGATCGCTGGACCAGAGGCCATGCCCTCTAAGCAATTTTTGTGGAACGGACAATTTCCTTCGTATGTGTCCGCTGAATGTCGGTTCACCAGCATATGCCCCATTTCTGGATGGCTGAAGCCTTCGATAAAGCGGCCGTATTGCAGTGCGCCGCCCCCGATGCCGGTTCCGATCGTATAATAAACGATGCTTGATCGTCCCTTTCCATTCCCAAAAACAGATTCTCCATAAGCGGCCGCGTTCACGTCAGTGGTCCAAGAAACCGGTATAGGAAAAGCCTTCTTCACTGTTCCCACAAAGTCAAACTGCTGCCAGTCCAATTTTGGTGTAGAAGTGATGTAGCCATAAGTTGGCGATTCATACTGAATATCAATGGGACCGAATGAACCGATACCTATTCCTTTCAGCGTTTCTTTATATGGCGAGAAAAATTCGAGGACAGCTTTCATGGTTTCTTCAGGCTTCGTGGTGGGGAAGCTGTCCCGCTTCACGATCTCTAAGTCATCCGTTGCTACTGCACAGACAAATTTCGTTCCTCCTGCTTCGATACTTCCAAACATTTTTCATCTATCCCTTCACAGATCTCTTGATCAATTGTTTTCCGTTCAGTTCTGTTACTACCACCTGTTTGAGCCGCCCTTTTTCGCTGCAGCTGAAGGAAAAGTCGCGAGCGAGCGTGCCTTCGAAAAAGCTATTTACGCTTAACACCGTTCCTTCGTCCTCATCAAAGACTTCTATAGCATATAGATCTAGCAGAATCTTGAGGGTCTTGCTTCTGCTGGAAAGCGGCAGCGTGATATCCTTTCTTCCCAAAGGATTCCCCTCAGAATGGTAAAGTAGGTGTTCCTCAATGGTGAACGTGTCTGTCTGTCCTGTTCGTTTATCCTTAAACACCAGCGTTATCGGTGTTTCTCCTGCTTCCAGCGACAATTCAATGAGCGTAGGCTTTTGAATCGTGGAAACGGATTTTTGGTAGCCATCGGTTTGTGTATCATAAATGACCGTCTCTGCCGCTTTCAATTGCGAGATTTCCTTTGGTAATAAAGCGTGCAGCCGATCGCCTTTTCGTAGAACTTTTCTTGGTATGCTCATCGCACCACACCAGCTATTTTCTGTTAATTCACCAAATCCGTTCCACTCATACATCCATTCCCAACCGTTTTGCCAGCCGATAACATACCGTTCCCCCTCTGGTGTTAGAAAGGTCTGAGGCGCATAAAAATCAACGCCATAATCAAGAATGCCTCTCGATTCTACTTGGAATCGCCCCTTTTCGTAATCCAGGCGACCAATCAGATAACTCGAATATTCACCTTTTATTCCTACTGGTGAAAAGGTCAATACGTCCTTGCCATCTAATTCGTAAAAATCTGGACATTCCAGCATCCACGCATTGGGTTCTTCAAAGGCGACCCCCATCAGTGTCCACTCTAAAAGATTCTCTGATCGGTAGAGAACCAACTTCCCAACGTTATTTTGACTAACACCGACAAGCATGTAGAAAGTATGATCTTTTTGCCACACTTTAGGATCTCTAAAATGAGGATTCTCCTTTCCGAGAGAATCGTTTTGAAGGATGGGGTTGTTTTCGTATTTTGAAAAAAGCCTGCCGTCTTCGCTCATTGCGACGCATTGCTTTTGGACCAATTGCCCTGCCGCATTTTTCGCTACGGCTGTATAGAATAGATAAAGCGTGCCTTCGTGTTCTATCGCTGTTCCCGAAAAGCACCCGCCTTCCGTGCTATCTTCGTATACCTCAGAAGGTGCCAAAGCAATCGGCAGCTCCTGCCAAGTGATTAGATCGTGGCTTACCGCGTGGCCCCAATACATTTGATGCCATTTTGTTTGGTAGGGGTGGTATTGATAAAACAGATGATATTCTCCTTTGAAGAAAATCAGTCCATTTGGATCATTCATCCATCCTAATGACGGTGTGAAGTGGAGGATCGGCTGGTGAGAGCTTCTCACGGCCAACGCTCTATTGGTTTCGATATATTGATTTGCTTTGTTCTCCATAAGCTATCCTTTCGTCGCGCCAGCAGTCACGCCCGAAGTCACCCATTTATTCAGCGAGAAGTAAATCAAGATTGGTGGCAAAATGGCGATCGATATCGCCGCGTAGGTCGCGCCCCAATCCACATTTCCAAACGCGCCCACGTAATCCTTTAAGCCCATGGTGATGGTTTTTGCAGAAGAATCGCTGATAAATGTATTGGCAAATATGAAGTCGTTCCAGATCAAAATACTGTACATTGAAGCGATCGTGATCATCGTATTTCTCGCCAACGGTGCGACGATTTGTAAAAAGACCCGATACGGTGAACAGCCGTCTACGATCCCGGCCTCAATCAGTTCATCAGGAACAAAACTGTAAAAATTGACAAACATCATGACAGAGAGCGGCAATGCAAAGCCGACTTGCGGCAGGACCATCGCCATACTGGTATTTAAGATCCCGATTTTGCTATAAAAAATGAACAGTGGAATCAGTGTGATTTGAACAGGCACCATGATGCCGAACATAAAAAATGAATAGATTTTTTTGCTGTGTTTATAGCGAAATTTTGATAACGCGAAGCCGATTGTTGCACTTAATACGAGGATCAGCACCAGCGAGATCATGGTGATCTTCAAACTGTTCCACATATAACCGCCTATGACACCGTCTCCCAGCACATTTTTATAATTCTCAAATGTCACAGCTTTCGGCAATGAGAATGGCGTCGTCGATAGTTCTACGGAGTCTTTCAAACTTGCAATGAACAGCCAGATCACAGGGTAGATCTGTATGATCAAAAAAACGATCAATAAAAGGATAAACAAGTACTTTATTGCCTTCTCTTTCATTACGCCACACGCCCTTCCTTGTTATTTTTGCGTTTACTTAATGCCAGCGCCTGCTTCGCTGCCTTTTTCTGCGCCTTCACATCGTAATTTTCAAATATTTTTCTTAGAATAAAGATGATCAAGACACTTTCTATAATGATAAAGACGGCCAAGGCGCTCCCATATCCATACTGGTTATTGGTAAAGGCCTGTTTGTACATATATGTGGACATTAATTCGCTTGCATTCCCTGGACCGCCGTTTGTCAGCAAGTAAGGAATATCAAACCCTCTCAGAGCACCTGTCAAGCACATCGTAAAGGTGAGCAGCAGAATGTCTTTGATCATGGGAATCTTGATTTTGAAGAGGATTTGCAGTTCTGTAGCACCATCGATTTTCGCTGCTTCATACACCGATTCATCTAATGAGACGAGGGCTGCATAAAAGATGACCATGTACATTCCGATGAAGCGCCAGCCTTCGGGAATCGAGACGGCACCTAGCACCGTATTCAAATTCGTCAACCAAGAAGTCGTCAGTCCTCCTAACCCTACTGCCGATAACATCTGATTCAGCAAGCCTTCTGGCTGTGTTGAATAAACACTTCTGAAGAGTTGCGCGATGGCGACTGTCGTAACGATACATGGAACATAATAGAGCGTCTTGACTAAATTCGCCCGTTTTTTCAAGTACGTCAACAGTACCGCAAATAGTAACCCAATCGACAATTGAATAATGACAACAATCACTAAATAAATTAAATTATTGATTAATGCTTTATAAAACACCGGGTCTTGAAAAAGCCGCTTGTAATTATCCAACCCAACAAATTGTTGCGGAGTGATGCCGTTCCATTTAATAAAACTTAAACGAAGCGACTCCGTGATTGGATAAAAAACAGAGAGCAGATAGAACAGCAAGCCAGGCATCAGAAAAACGAAAAATGCTTTCTTATCACGTAAAACACCCATATTTTCCCCTCCATTATTGATCTGTGACGTTCACTTTGATCGAATCATCGATCATTTTGACAAAATCTTGAATTTTCATGTCTCCCGATCCTACAAGCAGCAAGTTGTCCTGAACGATCGTATTCGTTGAAGAATCCAGATAGGTATCCCATGGCTTCATAAATTGCTCCCCGGTATTGTCCATATCTTTTCGGATTCTCAAATACAAACTTGAATAATCGACATCTTTTGGCAACTCCGTTTTAATTGGAGACATCTGCATTTTCTTCGTGTAGATATCTGCATAATGGTCCAGCACATAGAGGAGGAAATCCTTCGTCTTTTCATCGAAAGTTTCTGCGTTGAAGGCCATACCGATTCCAGAGTTTACACAAAATTCATTGGCTGCTGTCACACTGTCCTTCGTTGTCGGCATATAGAAATAATCAATTTCGCCCGCGTCGTATTTCTCCTGCATGGCGCCAATTTCCCAGTCACCGATATAATACATCGCTGATTTTCCATCTAAAAACATGGATTGTGCTGTCGCGTAATCGGTGGCAGAAAACCCTTCATTGAAGTATTGCCCGATCTCTTTTACAAACTTGACTGAATCAACACCCGTTTGACTAGACATTTTTTCTTTTCCTTGACTCAGATTCTCAATAAACTGATTTCCTGTTTGTCTGAAGGCGGGCATCGCCAAATAGCGTTGGACCGGCCAGCGATCGATCCCATCTACAGAGATTGGCGTCACCCCTGCTTCTTTCAGTTTTTTACATGCCGCTAACCATTGATCGAAGGTTTTCGGAACACTGATTCCGTGCTGAGAAAACAATTTTTTGTTGTACCAGATCATTTCGACATGGTATTCCAGTGGGAGGGTGTACATCGAACCATCCGAAAATTCTTGGTATTTTAATGCTGTCGGGTAAAAGTTTTGATAGTAGTCGTTCTTTTGAAGAAATTTTTTCATGTCTATGAGCTTCCCTGCTTTGACAAGCTCTTTTGCGTAAAGGTCTGGATCGGTGTCAATGATATCCGGCATGTTGTTGCCGGCAACCAATGTTTTTAATTTCTGTAAATACGAAGGTCTGTCCGCCGTGGTTTCAAAATCAATTTTCCACTTCCCGCCTTTCTCCTTGCTGTACTGATCGGCGATTTCCCGCATGGTCTCGTCGATTGCCCCGCCGACTGGTCGAGAAGTCAGCCATTTGACCGTCGTAGTGGAGGCATCTTCTTTTTCCCCTCCACAGGCTGTTACCATAAAAAGAACGCCTAAAAGACTAACCAAAACTCCAACTTTTCTTATCATGGAAGAAACAACTCCTATTCTCTTATCTCGATCTTATGCAACACTACTTCCCCTTGAACCACGTAAACCCCTACTTTTTTTCCGCTGTGATTGTATAATCTCGTCGATAATGCAATTTCGTCGTTCACATAGACGACACACATACTTCCTTCTCGCAACACGCGGACACGATAGCGTGACGCTTTCGGCAGAATCCGGCTTGTCTCCACTTGATAGGGAATATCTCCTTTGATCTGCCACTGATACTCGCCCTTTTCAGCTCGCGGCCAGAGATCCCACGCAATCAGCTGTTGTTCCGGTAGCATCCGTAAGAAATAGCCCGTTTCCATCCCTTCATCCACATGAAGGGCAATTCCAAACTCTTTTGCCTTCAAAACCTCAAAATCCACTGTCACTGAAAAAGTGTCGGATGGACTATCGAACAGCATGGCTCCTAACGTGTCACTTGCGACCTTGTTTTTATCATTACTATGATCATTATAAAAGACTGGTGCGGATATCTTCGATTTTTCTTCAAAGAATTCGCCAACCGAATCAATCATCACAGCCTTCAGTTCACCAGTCTGAGGATTTTGGATCAATTCATGGAAAATCATCGTTCCTCCCCAGTCCCAGGGACCAAAGTCCGTCTCTCCTTCTTTTGTCGCGACCCAGCCAAAGGCAATTCTTCTTTCTCCATCTGAAGCTGTTTTGATCGCATAGTTGGCGCGTGTATCAAATACGTCGTCTGCTGGTATGATCCACGGACCCTCTAAGCTTTTTGCGTAACGGTAATGTGTCGTAAAGCGGTCTGAAAATGTTGAAAACACTAAATACCAGTACTCCCCCATCTTAAAGACCTCTGGACACTCCATCGTGATGTACATCTTCGGATCATAGAATGGTTCGCAATATTCCCAAGTCTCCAAATCCTTTGACTTCGACAAAGAGATGCAGCCGCCTCTCAGATCTCCCGCCCCTTGACATCTAGACGCCAACAACATGAAGTAGCATTTCTCCTCCTCCACCCAAAAAACGAAAGGATCGCGCCAGTCAAACTCTTCATAGATCTTCCCGTCAGATGGAAATAAAAAATTCGGGTCTGTCTCGAGTTCGTACAAGCTTTCGCCGACCGCTTTCATGACTAGCTGGACACTCTTTCCATTTACAAAAGGCTTGTTCTCATTAAAAGCAGTATAAAAAGCATGGTACTTACCTTGAGCGTCTTTAATGATTGAACCTGTGTAATTATTGAGGTTGTAGGATTCCTTCGTTCCCCGTTTGATTGCTTCTCCTTGATAATCCACCTGGACAAAGTCTTTGGTTGTCGCCAAATGCCACGTTGTTTCTTCGGCATATTTTCCCTCGATGATTCTTGGATCATGCAGATAATACGCATAAAATGTTCCTTCTTCACAATACGGGATCAAGTCCCCCACCCACGCATTCTCCGGTCGATAAAATAAACTCATTCAACATCTCTCCTAAACTTAATTGATCATTTAATACCCTTAGAATAATTTTGGTAGCGCTTAACCACAAGTGTTTTTCACGTTTTTGTGCATTTTCGTGCAAATAAATATTGCTTTTATGTGCATGTGATGGTTATACTGCCTGTGGGAGGGTGAAAAATGAAATGTACGATCAATGATATTGCTAAAGAAACCGGGTATTCAAGAAATACTGTTTCAAAGGCGCTCAAGAACGATCCTCAAGTATCTCAGCGAACAACGGAGATCATTATAAGAAAAGCCGAATCCATGGGGTATTTTACGAAGGAAGAACGAACAGAATACAAGATCGATCAGGGAAATATCTTGTTCCTGAATATCAATCATGCAAACGATTCTCAATTTTGGAGCAATGTTTTGACGGGGATCGAAACGATCCTTTCCGAGACGAATTACCAGCTGACGATCGCAACATTATCGAAAGAGGATATCGAGGAAGGGCGTTTGCCCGAAGCGGTCTACAGTTCGAATACGAAAGGCATCATTGTGGTCGAAATGAATTTCCGACCGGTTTGGGACAAGTTATTGGAGACTCACCTTCCGATCGTCACGGTGGATGCGCCAAAAAATCCTAATTATTTGATTGGAAAGTGTGACATTGTTATGATGGAAAATCATTCCAATGTTGAACGGATCACTGAATTACTCATTCAAAAGGGCTTCTCTGATTTTGCCTTTATTGGCGATTTGTATTCACCTAATACAGGCCTTGGCTTTATGGAGCGTTATTATGCCTTTTTCAGTACGCTGAAAAAGCATGAACTGGAAATCAACAGCCATGCTTCGATTCTCAAGGACACAGACACGATTTTCGAGAATTTTGAGAAAATCAAAGAATTGCTCAATTCCATGAAAAAAGTGCCGGATGTCTTCTTGTGCGGAAATGACTGGCTAGCGATCCAATTGATCTACGCCCTACAGGCGCTGGGACACAAAATACCGGACGATGTCAACGTGATCGGATTTGATAATATCCCGAACTCCGAGCGAATTTTACCGGGGTTGACCACCATCGACGCGCCAAAATTTTATTTGGGCAGAAAAGCTGCGCATCTCATTATGGACCGCTTGAGTGAACCTGATATTCCTTATTCGATTTCAAAATATTCTACGAAACTGATCTTTAGGGAGTCTACTAATTTATAAAAAATAATGTTCTGTTGCAAAGTTTCAAAATAGACAGCGATACTACCCTTTTGACTACGAATTACGCTGCTATCCCCAGTAACCGTTTAATTTCTATGCAGACGGAAAAGCCAAAAAGAGACCCTTCATTTCGGCTTTATTTGTAGACTCCTCGAATGGTTTCCATGTCTTAATTGTAGCTAACGCTGTCCGAAGACTTTAATAAAATTTATTCCGTCACTTAATTGGACGATGATCTTGCTCAATCAAGTTATTGAGATACTTCACCGTCCCATGTTGCACCCGACTGTTTCTCAGCAAAAATTTTCTCTGCTCCAAATTTTTTCATCTCTTCAATTTGCCGCTGCTCATTTTGATCTGTCGATGAGACACGAATATATGCAATTTTCAAAAATTCCACCTAATTTCTCAAACTAATTATCATACACCCTAAGCACACACGGGAAAATCAGTAATTTCAATAAAACGTGAGTGTCTAATTTAAGTATAATCTGTTGACCGCTAAATGAAATACTTTCTGACCTAATTAATTGAGCTGCTGAAAGAGCGATTAAATGAGAAATTAAAAAAGGATCAAAAACTTCTAAGTTTCTGACCCGTTTTTATTTTTCTGGATCTTTCTTAAGAGGTTTAAGAAGGACGAAATAATAGTCCATTCATGTTACTCAATTCACAATATCTTAGGTAACAAAGAATTGCTGCCTTCTTATTAAAAAAATTTGGAGGCAGGAGATTGCTGCTTGATGAAGACCATAAGATGTAGATCATAATTGGAAGCTTTCTGATGGATATAGGCAATAACAAGGTTCGTAATATCTTAATATCGTTCATTATTATTACAGTTTTAGTTAGGAGAATTGACGTATATTTGACCAGTGATTTCCTGTATTTTCTTAGTAGGGACATGTTGCTTTTTCTTCACCACTACTTATGGGTTACATCATATTTAAGGGGAGTGCTAAAGTTAAAAAGACAAGGTCTTTGCTTTTGCTAACAATTTTTCTAATAATAGTTTTTATTCCTTAAATAGTATGTATATTCTGGTGCACTAAACAAAAAAACACGATCCGTAGTAACAGATCGCGATCTAATGCACCTTATATTTTGACTATACAACGATTACTCAGAAATATATTCCGCTCTTTGACAAATGATTACCAGTTATCTAATTCTGTCCCATTACTCGCAATTACTCGTTGATACCAAGTAAATGATTTTTTCTTTCTACGCTCCAGTGTTCCACGCCCCTCATCATCTTTATCAACGTAAATTAATCCATAACGCTTTTTCATTTCCCCTGTTGTAAACGAAACGACATCAATGCATCCCCAGATAGTATAACCAATCACATCTACACCATCAAGTTCGATGGCTTTTTTCATTTCACGAATGTGTGCTGCTAAATATTCAATACGGTCGTTATCTTGGATAACAACTTTAGATTCATCATCGACTGCACCAAACCCATTTTCAACTATAAAAATTGGCCGCTCATATCGTTCATAGAGTGTATTCAACGTATATCTTAACCCTACGGGATCAATAGGCCATTCCCAGTCCGTTACTTTAAGGTTAGGATTAGGTGTACTTCCAATAAAACCAGCACCTGTTTTATCTTCTTTCTTAGTACTGTCTACTGCATGAGAAACATAATAACTAATACCGATAAAATCAACGGTTCCTTCTTTTAAATCGATAAGATCTTCATCAGTCATTTTTACTTGTATACCATTTGCTTCCCATTCTTTCAAAGCGTAATTTGGGTAATGGCCTCTAACAGATACATCGCCACAAATTGTTCGAGAATGCATCGCCTGAGTAGCTGCTAATTGATCTTCTGGTCGACAGCTATAAGGATATATCGGGTTCCATGCAATCATACAACCTACCTGCAGTAAAGGATACTTTTCCTTCACAAATCTTTTAATCTTGGCACTTGCAACTAATTCATGATGTAGTGCTTGGTACATCATCTCTTGTCTATTATCTTCTGGTCCAAACAAAAGACCCGAATTCGTATAGGGGAATAGAAAAGAGTCTGTATTCATTTGATTATTGATTTCATTAAACGTTAGCCAATAGTTGACTTTTTTATGATATCGGTTGATCACAGTTTTAGCATATCGTACAAATAAATCAATCAATTTACGATTCTTAAATCCGCCGTATGCAGTGACTAAATGATAGGGCATTTCAAAATGACTAAGTGTGACCACAGGCTGAATATTATGCTTCAGTAGTTCATCAAACAAGTTATCATAATAGGCCAAGCCTTTTTCGTTCGGTTCTTTTTCATCCCCATTAGGGAAAATTCTTGACCAAGCGATTGACATTCGAAATGTTTTAAAACCTAATTCCGCAAATAATGCAATATCCTCTTTATATTGGTAATAATGGTTGATACCAGAGTGGTTCGGATAATAGATATCTTCTTGAATAGTTGATGTAATTTCCCTAGCCTTACTATGAGAACCAGCTGTCAATACATCACAAACACTAACTCCTTTACCATCTTGATTCCAAGCCCCTTCCAATTGATGTGCTGCGACTGCTCCGCCCCAAAGAAATAATTCTTTCATCACAAACCAACTTTCTTAGCTCTGTTCAGCTACTGCTTTATTGTCTGTTTTCGGTATATTTTGAATGGGTGTTTTATTTTTATCTAATTCCTGTTTTTCACAAATTTTGAAGAACGGGTAATAAATGGCAATACTCAATAATAATGAAACGAGTCCCCAAATCACAGCTGGAATATTTCCGCCTGTCGCTAAGTAGGCATTCACTAACGGTGGTGTTGTCCATGGTGGATTGAAGGCAATCCGCCCTATGATATTGGTGATTGTTAGGATATACGTACCAATGCATAGTATCAGTGGTGTAAGTATAAACGGAATCATCATAATCGGATTCATTACAATAGGAAATCCAAAAATAATGGGTTCATTGATACAAAAAATTGCAGATGGCAGAGCCATTTTCCCTAATGACTTATAAGCCTTACTTTTAGACATCAGCATATTGATGACTAATCCCAACGTTGATCCAGTTCCTCCATAACATAAAAACGTGATATAAAATCCACCTACAAAAATATTTGGTAATGGCTCTCCTCTTGAAAAGGCTTCTGTATTTGCAGCAAATAATGCTAGAAAGATTGGATCACCAATACTTCCCATCACATTACTTCCGTGAATTCCCGCACACCATAATAATAAAATCATAAAGGTATACAACAACATACCTGGTAACGTATTTAACCCCGTTGCTAGCGGCGAAAACATCCATTGAACAAAACGATTGACATCAAATTCCAATAGCACTCGTATGGTCCAAGCTAGCCCTATGATTGCAGCACCTGGTAGTAAACTAGCAAAACTCTTAGAGACTGCTGGTGGAACACCATCCGGCATTCGAATGATTAGCTTCTTTTTAATAAAAAAATGAATAATTAAGACGGTTGCAATTGCCGTAACAATTCCGGTAAATAAGCCAGAAGCACCTAAAGTTGCGACATCGATGCTCCAATCTTCAGAAGCTTGTAACATTAAGAAAGCTGTCATTGCTAATACAACAGAATTAATTGGATCAACTCCATAGGTTTCAGAAAGATAATACGCAATACCTGCACAGCCTACTAACCCTAAAATACCGAAAGTAAAGCCAATAGGTACCCCTAATTTCAAACCAAAACTACCTAGAAACTCATTCCAACCACTAAATGGAAGATTAGCAATGATTAGAAAAGCACTCCCTATGATTGTTAGAGGCATTGTCACAGCGATACCATTTCTAATACCAACTAAAAAGCGATTCTCACTAACTTTCAGCACACCTGGCATGACTTTATCTTGAAACACATTAATAAACTTATCCATTTTGATCTCTCCTAACACTATTTTTTTGTTCATATTTATGATTAACCAAATGAAGCGCCATCCATGATTTCCATCGTGATCTGAATCTCTTCCTCGCTAACAATACTTGGCGCATTATGGAAAAGCATTTCTATAATTCCATCATAAAAACAACCATAATCCCCCATTTCCGAAGTGATAGCTTTTTCTATCCAATCACCATTCGCATTTCTATAAGTAACAATGCCATATTCATTAGCTGTGTCCATGCCAAAACCGCCTTCCCCAGGGAAAACACCTGCTTTCAGATCATTTTCTTGTTGATCAGAACCATACTTTTCATACGCCCCCATCGTACCTAATAATCTAAACCTTGGTCCTGATTTCGCCACAACTTGACTTGATTTCAAAATCACTTTAAAAACCCCATAAATGAGCTGGACATCATAGTAGTCATCCACTGTACTTTCATCATTTTGAACACTTCTCAAATCATACTGAACACGATTTGGTTTGCCAAAAATGGAAACAATCTGATCTACAGCGTGTACACCCAATCCGTAAAAACTACCATCAAGAATTGTGCCCTTACGTTCTTTGGTATTCGGTCGATAATAATCGATATGAGCTTCTAGTTCAATCAATGTCCCAAGATAATTTCTTTCAATTACTTTTTTCAAAGTTAGAAAGTCACTATCAAATCGTCTATTCTGATAGGGAATAACATGAACATTTTGTTCTTTTGCTAACTGTAGCAAAGTTTCCGCTTGTGCCAAAGTTTCACAGAACGGCTTTTCTATAATCACATTTTTCCTTGCTTCTAAACATTCTTTTGCAAGAGAAAAATGAGTCTCTGGTGGTGTGCACAGTGTAATGACAATCACTTCATCATCTTCTAATACTGTAGACAGATCTGTTACACCTATAATGTTGCTCTTACCTAACTCTGTGATGTCATCTTGTGATAAATGTAAATCACAGATATACTTCACTTTGATAGTTTCCCTTACATTAATATATGGAAGATGGTATCTTTTAGCACTTTTCCCATAACCGACAATCGCCATCACTAATTGTTTCATTAGATACTTCCTTTCATTTTCAAGTGCGATAAATCAAATTGAGGTAAATATTCTTCATTTGCTATTAACATCTCATCTAGAATTTCCTTTGCTTTAGTGTCAGAAGAAACAAGCGGATTAATCGTCATAGCAACTAAAGCTTTTTGATAATCACCTGTCACAGCTGCTTCACAGGCGACTTTCTCAAAGGCTTTCATTTGTTGTATCAGCCCATTTAGTGCATCAGGTAATTTCCCTGTTGTGAGTGGGATAGGTCCTCCTTTCGTAATTAGACAATTGACTTCCACAACATCGGATAATTCTAAGCTATCAATGGCTTTCATGTTTCGAGTGTTTACCGTTTGAACATCTCTTTTATCTGTGTGTAAAGATAAAATCAAATCACAAGCACACTCGCTATATCCTGTGCCCCCTCTTTGGGCCAATATTTCCGTCACATCATCAAACGCACTATCTGCATAGAGCGAAAAAAGCTCTTTCTCTAATTTTTGAGCAACCACTGCCCGTGAACCTTCGTTGTTTGCCGCATATTGTTCAGCATTCAGTACCTCATCCGTTTTCCAATAGTATTGTAAGTAACTCATCGGAATTGCTTGAATCCCGGTAAGAAACTCCGGATTCCAGTTTGATACTCCGGGATTGTCAATTTTTACTTCTCCACGCACCAACTGATCAACAACAGAAGCTGTTACTTCTACTCCATCTAATAAGATTCGTTTGGCAAATACTAAATGATTCAATCCTACAAACTCTGCAAAAATACGTTTTCGATCAACACCTAGTGCATCAGCAATTGCATGCTCAATATTCAATGGTCCATTACAAATACTAATCATTTTTTTCCAATTCGTATGGTTCAATACAGCTTCTGCAAGCATGCCAGCTGGGTTTGCAAAGTTGATCAACCACGCATCAGGACATAGTGCTTCCATTTCTGTACAAATATCAATCATCACTGGAATTGTCCGAAATGCATTCAATAATTCTCCTGGACCATTTGTTTCTTGTCCTACAAATCGATATTTTAATGGAATATTCTCATCTTTTACTCTGGAGGACAATTGTCCTACTCGAATCTGCGTCAGTACAAAATCGGCATTTTTCAATGCTTCTTTTCGATTTATAGTCGACATCAATTGTATTGGGTAGCCGGATTGTTTAATTATTTTCTGACAAAGTGTTGTAATAATTGCTAGTTTTTCTGCTCCTTCCTCTACATCGACCAGCCACAACTCATCGATAGGCATTTCTTTATATCTAGTAATAAATCCTTTGACTAATTCAGGTGTGTAGCCAGATCCGCCACCAATCGTTACTACTTTTAACTTTCTAGTCATCTTTTGCACCTCTACGATCTAATTTGATAATGGAATTTTCTATCTCATGGCTGCAGTATAGCATCTACGTTTGATGTTTATACCTATTCTTTACTTACAGATATGTAAACGCTATAATAATACGTGTATCACGAAAGATACGTACCGTATTTTTTAGAGAAGGGGAAATACTATGCTTTTTTTAGAAAAAACACCGGACTTGTCTCCTCTTGATTATACGATTTACAATTATGTCGTCGATCATATCGATAAAGTTGTCTTTATGAGGATACGAGAATTAGCTGAAAATACATTTACAAGCGTTGCGACAATCCAACGATTTTGCACGAAATTTGAATGCCAAGGCTTTTCAGAATTCAGAATCCGATTACGTTTATTCTTAGCTGAGGAAAAAAAACGATCGGAAAAGATTCTGATCGATACCTCCAGTCATATTAATTTCTTGTCCCGTGTCAATGAACAGCACTTCCAGGAAAGAATAAACGACGCTATTTCTATTATTATGAATAAGGAACTCATTCTCTTTTTAGGTGTGGGCTCCTCCAATATCATGGCAGAATATGGTGCTTTATACTTTTCATCCGTCTTTCAGATGGCTTTACGAATCGAAGACCCCATTACAAATCCTAGAAACTATCTATCCAAACAGCTACTCGAAAATTCTTGTGTCATTGCTCTTTCTGTTTCTGGCGAAACAAAAGAGATCATTCATTATCTCAGCAGCTATAGTTTCAAAGATACACCGATCATTTCAATTACAAATAGTGCTAATTCAACAATTGCCAAGTTATCTAGCGTAAATATCCCTTACTATGTTGCAGAAGAAAAGTTATGGGAACAGGATATTACTTCACAATTACCTCCACTATTTATTATTGAGTACCTTGCAAAATCGATACATAATTTAAAAAAATAAATCAAAAACATGCCGGGTTGAGCCAACCCTCTGAAGAGAGTAGTTCTTCACCGAAACGCCGCTATTCTCAAATTATTGAAAATCATGATACATTATAGTCGCGAAATTCGATAATTTGTTTCAATAAAAAAGCCCGACCTACGCTGAACTCCGTAGATTGGGCTTTTTTAACACTTACTGTGACTTCGAGCATGTTGGCTAGAGAGCAACTTTCGATAATTACCGTCATCCTCATCTAACAAGTGATAAGTCAATTTCTTAAATCTTGTGTTACTGTTTTATTAATCTTTCTTTGGCCAAAGCTACCTGATCTATGGATTTGAGTCAATATCTTGGACACATTTTGTGAGAAATTTTTTGCGAAACTTTCCAGCGGGTGAGTGTCCCATCGTTTCGATCAGCGGTCAAGCCAAAACCGCTTGACCGCTGATCGAAGCGATGGTGGTTTTAAACCGCTGAAAATTCGCCAAAAAAATGTGAGTGGAGTGGATCACGAGACCTGTAATGCCCGCTGCTCCATCTGATTTGGCGTCAAATAGCCGATGCTGCTGTGGATGCGGCTACGATTGTAGAAACCTTCGATATACTGGAAGAGCGAACGATGCGCTTCATTGTAATCGCGGTATTCTTGTGGATAGACTTCTTCTTTTTTGATGCTGGCATGAAACGACTCGATCCCTGCATTATCGTAAGGACAGCCTTTACGACTGAATGAATGCGCGATACCAAGCGACTCCAGCTTTTCTTCGTATATCTTGCTGGTATATTGCGAACCCTGATCAGAATGCAAGATCAAACCGCTGCCTGATGCTTGATTCAAAAGCGCGTTGGTTAAGGTATCCATAACCAAATCTGTCGTCATCTGCTTGCCGAAAGTCCAGCCGATGATTTTCTTTGTGTGCAGATCTTGGATCGTTGACAAATAGCACCAGCCGTCCAATTTCGTATGAATATAGGTAATATCGGTGACCCATTTTTGATTCAAACCAGTTGTCGTAAAATCTTGCTTCAATAAATTTTTCCGCTGTGTATCGTCTTTTTCAACCTTGACCGGACGCCATTTTTTAACAGTGATGGAACGCAGACCGAGTGCTTTCATGCGTTTTTGAACACGTTTCAAAGAAATCATTTCGCCGTCTTGCCGCAATTTTTGCCAAATTTTGGGTGCACCATAGCGGCCCTTGGCTTCCCAATAGATCGTTGTGATCAAGGTATCCAAGCGTTTCGTTTCGATATGATGGTTGGAAGGTTTGCGATTGATGCGCTCGTAATAGCTGGAACGCGGAAGATCCAGTACTGCACACATGTTTTTGACGCTGTGAGCGTCGCTGTTTTCTTCGATAAATCCGATTACTTCAGTCTGGTCTACTTTTGAGCGAATATGGTCAAGGCCTTTTTTATGATGGCGTTCTCTTCTTTCATTTTTGCCAATTCTTTTTTCAAAGTGATCATCTCGGCCTCTGACATGCCAGTCTCACTGTTTTTAGCATAAAGCTTGATCCAGCGGTAGATTGTTTGTGAGGCAATCCCATATTCACTTGCCAGCTGTTCCACCGATTGACCAGATTGGTGCAGCTCAACGACCATTTTCTTGAAGTTTTCATCATATCTTTTTTGATGCTTTGTCATTTTGACACGTCCTTTTCTTAGTAGTTAAATTCTACCAAAACGTGTCCATGAAATCATCCTAACATCATTCCTGACACTATTGTTGAGCGGGGATGAACCCTTCATCACTGAATTCGAGACAATTTTCTCGCTTAGACTCTTCTGTATCCGCATAATCGGTGATAAATCCGTTAATATGAAATGCATATAATTCGTAGAAGCTAGTTGCCAGCGTTTCTCAAATACACTTTTTTTCATCCATACTTAATCCCCCTCCTCAATTTTTTTCTTAATTCTGAAAAGCGTACTTCGACTGAAACCGGTTATGGATTCAACCTCTTTATATGATTTTCCTGAAATAAGAAGTTCATATGCGTGCCGTTTTTTTGGAGTGATTGTAGCTTTCGGACGTCCTTCCTTAAAGTTCGGGTTATTCTTTCTTGCAAACATTTTTCCTTCTTGCGTACGTTCTACGATCATATCACGTTCCATTTCTGCTACACTCAATAACGTTCGTGTAACCATTCGACCCATCGACGTATTTTCGATTGTTCCAAGATTCAATACCTTGATCGTGACGTTATTATCGAGTAAAGGTTCAATGATATCCAAAGCTTCTCTCGTATTACGCGCAAAACGATCAAGTTTAGTAACAACGATTTCGTCTCCAGGCTTCAGACCAGCCAACAGCTGATTAAACTTTGGCCGATCTCGTTTTGTACCTGTAAATTTTTCAGAGAAAATATTCTTCATCTCAACACCGTTCTCAAGCAACTGCTGAATCTGTTCCTTTGTACTTTGAGAAGCAGTTGAAACACGCGCATAGCCATATTTTGTCATTTAATCCACCTGCTCTTACAATTCATCGATCGTATACTCCGAGTAACCTTCATAGAAATAGCTGACATCGATTCCTTTCATATATAACTCGCGATCGTCAATTTTATCAGTCAGAGCGTTAGAAATTAAATAGCGTATTTCTAAGTCATTTATTGGACTGCGCTCCATTGCGGAAAGATAGTCTGCTTTATCGATTAAGTTCCAGTCGACAACTTTTTGCAATACTTCTTTCAAAATGAGATCCAGCCAAATTCTAGTGCTTCGTCCATTTCCTTCACGAAACGGGTGAGCGATATTCATTTCCACGTATTTTTTAATAATCTCGTCAAAAGAAGTTTGCGGCATTTGATCAATATGCTTTAACGAATGTTCCAGGTACATGACCGGTGCAAATCGAAAATTTCCTTTTGCGATATTGACCGTTCGAATTTTTCCTGCAAAATCGTAGATTTCTGAAAAGAGAAAATCATGAATTTCTGATAAGCCTTTAAACGTGCCGACTTCGATTTCATTTATTTTCCCCGAATCGTATAATTCCTTCGCTTTTTGCTTACTGAGTTTTTCTTCTGCTTTTGCCAACTCAACTTGATTGGTTAAACCCAATTTATTCTCTAAAATCATACAAAATCCCCTTAACTTTATGACATAAGTTTCTGAAACGATCTCAAGCCTATTATATCGCGAATTTAATCATGTGTCAAAAACTAATTAAGTTTCTGACCCTTTTGTATTAAACTTGAAAATAGAAAGCCATATTATTCTCATCTATTTTTGTCTTAGCGGCACAATGAATTGACAATATCAAGAGCACCATATCCTAACAAAAAAGAGAACAATAATTGTCCTCTTTCTAATTAGATCTTTATAAATGTAATTAAAGCAGCGATTCCTGTTAGGACTGCAGGGACGAACATTACGTATGTTGATTCAATTACGTACGCATCTACAAGGTATCCTTGCATTACAGAAAATGCAAGAACTGAAATGATATTCAATATAGTAATTATATAAAGCAAGTAATTTTTATATTTTTCTCGATTATTATCCTTTTTATAGACTATAAGTAACAAAAACACTTGTAGCAAAAATGGGACAACAGTAAGAAAAAACACGATATTTTCTAACATCAATCAACCTCTATTCTAAAAAATTATTTATGCTACCAATTTGATCGGTATAAGATAAGCGCTCTTTAGTTTTCATATTTACTATAGTTGGAACTTCGGTTATCTCTAACTCATTAATATACCATAAAGTAGAAGGATTAGTTTCTTTTGTGTCCGTATCTATAATCAAGAATTTTTTATCTTCATATTGAGAAGATAAAAATAGTTTAGGAGCAAATGCATTGCAATACGGACAAGATTCTCTTCGCTGCATGTGTCGTTCCAGCTAAATGGATCCTTCCTGATTTTTGATCAGCTGATCCTCCTTCTCTTGTGAGAGGAAAAATCTTTTTGGTACCTGACCCTCTAAGATGTCCGACAATAAATACACGATCTCTGTTTTGGGCGACAAACTCTTTGCTGTTAAACAGTTGCCATTCCACGTCATACCCCAATTCATCCAGGGTTCGGAGGATCGTCTCAAACGTAGCCCCTCGTTCATGGTTGAGGAGTCCTTTGACGTTTTCAAGGTATAAAAGCTTAGGTCGCAAGATAGATGCGAAGCGTGAAATCTCAAAAAAGAGAGTTACTCTAGTATCTGAAAAACCTTTTCTTTTTCCTGCAAGGCTGAAAGCTTGGCACGGAAATCCTCCCGTGTTAATGTCCACACGTCCGATTCCTCGAATAAATCCATCTGAAAGTTTTGTGATATCATGCATTTCTACCTCCTGTTTTGTGTCAAAAATTGATTGATAACTTTTTCTGGCATGGCCGTCGATCTCACAATACCCAACTCATCGGTAGCCAGCTTGTTCCATCCCTAAACGAAATCCTCCGATTCCTGAAAAAAGATCTAAAAAGGTGCCTTTATTTTCTGTTGTACCATTTCCCATTGTTCACTCAGTTTCTTCATGCGCATGAAAGGTATTTCAAGTACCTGATGGATTAAGAATACCGAGAAAAAGGATGGTTAAATTGAGGAACAATGGTGGTACTTAAACCTTTTTTAAGAAAGAAAAGCGATCTTTTTTGCCCTCCACGTTCCAGCCGCCTCCACAACTTAGGAGGGCAAAAAAAATAGACGTGCAAGGCACGTCTGTAGAGCAAAAGGTTGATATTTCACTGAAATCTTGCTATAATTACTATGTAAAGAGGAGTTGCGTAAACAACTCCCCTACAGCACCGTTTAAGACGGTGGCCAGTTTAAATTATTTTTTTAAAAATAATCGTCCTCCGGCTAAAGTTGACGGTTATTTTTTTGCACTCTTTTTTCGTTTCTTCTTGCTTTTACGCTTAGAAGAACGAGTGTTTATAATCGTATCTGCTAGTTTCACACATGCTTCGATTAAACCAATGAAGGCTAATAAAACAGGCGCTATTGCTAACAAAATGCCGATTATATCCACATCTTGCAAAAGGCTACTCCTTTCTTCAGATTTCGATAGTACATTCATAATGCACCACCTCACTTTCGAAAAAAAGCGCCACCGTCACAAACTTTACTGTACTCATATTATACCATAACTCACGCTAAAAACCTATATTTATCAAGGCTTTTAGCGTTTTTTTATGTCTAAATCCAAGCGAAAGGCTTGTTCCTTCAGTCGCTCCAGCCACCACCACCGCTCCTTTAGAAACCGTGTTGTGGACACAACCCGAAGTGATCGATAGAAAAAAAATACCAGGATCAGGCAGAGATCTCTTGTTCTTTTAATACCAGGATAGACAAAGCATTCGCAAACTGCAGTAAGCTGGATTGAGAATCATCGACGATCACATTTTTCTGATAATGGATCCGATCGCTCACAAGATTGATTGATAATCCGTAGACAAAACGCATCAAAAAAATCTTTCGTCTCCGATCGGTGATTTCTGGTTTATATGGATGGCTAATGGCCGTCAGACCCAAAGAAAACAAGTGGTGAAAGTAAAGAAACTCTTGTTTGAACTGCTGATTTTCTTGAACAAAGCTAGAGTGTTTGATTTCTGGTATATCTTGGTCTAAGAGCGAATACGTTGAATGGATCGGCGGCATTCTCGTCAATCCCATCCTTTCTCTTGAAACAAGATAACTAACAAGAATAAGCAAGTGGACGGATTTATAGTCCACTTGCTTGTTCGATAAATTTATTTGATATAAATATATTGATTCGGTATAATTTTCACAATATTTAAACTTTTCAAAATATTAAATGTTCGGGGGAGAAATTCGAAAGAAAGGAGTAGATATGAAAAATATGAAGCGCTCAAAAAAATGGTGATTGTAGTTATTTTGTTTTTTGTGGTATTAATTGGGGGAGTTACAGGATTTACTACAGTTCAAAAGAATAAACTCTCTGATTTATATTCACAAGTTTCTACATGGGAAAAAACTGGGAGAACGTATACTACCAATGAAAATGGTATTGGGTATTCTGTTGTTGAACTTAGTACTGAAAATATATTTGAAGTGCCAGCCAGTCTTCCTATTACAGCTACAGATTATGAAAATGGCATATTAGTTGATTACGATGGAAATGACAATGATTTTCAAGTGACATGGACAACAAGCGGAAATATCAGTGAAACGGTACACATGGATTCGAGTTTTAACGTTATAGACGAAACAACTGGAAAAACAGTTTCTAGTGAAGATATAAAAGTTGTAAAAAATGTTTTTACTAGTGCGAAAGATAAGTGGAATCAAATCAATCAAAATTAAAAATAGTTAGGCGTATTGTGCATGAAAAAATAATTGTTTTTATTGGGAGTAGTTGTGTCTTTGGGTGTATTGTTTTCTAAAAATGTTGAAGCTTCAGAAACAAAGGTTGCTACTATTGACAATGAAACGGTAGTTTTAGAAAAAGTTGAAAACTTAGAAACAATTAGCTCGATTTTAGAAGAATATGGTTACTCGACAGAAGAAGTTGGATCTGTATATAAATATACTGTTGAAGATCCTATACCAGTTTTTAATCGCACACGTGCTTACAGAGTGGATGTCCTATTTGCAGCTTATAGAAAGCATAAAATTGCTACAGGAGCAGCAGTCGGGGACTATTATAATAAGCGCTATAAGGCTTTAAATGTTTGAAATGGTTATGAATGGGTAAGTGGGTATGCAGTTTATGTCAAGCAGGTAAGCACGACAGAGGAAGTTCTGGATCATATTCGAGTTTTTATAAGACATGGTAATAAGCCATCAAAAAAAGTGATTCTTGAAAGGAAATAAGAGGTATTTAGAAATGAAAGTATTATTAGGCTCACACGTAGACATTCTATTTTTAAACGATAAAATAGAAAATATTAGAGGTACAGTAATAAATATTTTTGAAGATTCTATGAGAGTAGAAGTTGAAACAACAAAAAAGCATTTAATCATATTGAAAACAGCAATCGCAACAATAACACTTTTGGATTAACTCAGTTATTTTAAATATAGTTAACACAAGACGCCCGTCAATCAAACGATTGACGGGCGTTCTTTGTGATTTTCAATTGGTCTAGCTATGTTGAAAGCCTAAAACGTCGGTAAATCAAGCTTCTTCTCTTTGGGTCTTTTGTGAAGAAACCGGGGGGACGAGTTGGAACGGTGTTATGTTCCAAGCTGGACTCGTCGCAAGATAAGCGAAATGTTGCTTTTCTAACAAGCGTAAAATGCAGCGGACTTGATCCGCTGTTTTGTCGGACGTAATAGCCAGGCATTCCACAAAGTCAGCAGGCAAGGAGAAAACGGAACGATTCGCTGTCTGCCAGCCGCTGACGATCGTGGGATCAAATTCATACCGCCGACAAAAATCACTCACCGACAAACCAAGGTGCCCCACGATATACGCAGTAATCGGATAGCTGTCAACATAAGCTGAAAACGACATACACAATTCATCCTTTCAACACTATCTTAGAGTTCACGGAAAAAGTGCCACCACTTCTTCTGTCTTTCTTGTTTCGGTCGCATGACTTCATTTTCAGGAGTAAATTTCCCTTTATGTTCTGTGGGGCTCTCATAACCACTCTGAGACGTTTTAAAATTTTTGGTATTATTGTGGGGTTCTTTGTTTAAATCTTCTGAAAAATGTTCCTGCGACGTCAGAAGCAGTATTTGTTTGTTCCCTTGCAAAGTTAGTTGTTGTTGCTGATCAAGAAGTTTTTGTTGTTGGACTAATAACGACTGTAGCTGATCAATTTGTGCGTCCTTTTGTTGCAACTGTGCAAACAACTTCGTTTCTATACTGTCAGAGCTTGCTGCGTCAGGAAGTTCGAACGCTTCAAGCAACTCAGCACGTCCTAGCTTGTCAGCAAGGTGCAACACTCCCGACCACAGAACTGTCTTATACCCTTGGCTGTTTTTGGCAAGGTATGTTGGCTCTAGGTTGTCAGCATGTTTCCTCATAGCTTGTCTGCTGATACCAAAAAGTTCAGCAAGTTCTTTTACTGTCAACATTTGTTTTGGTTATCTATCCGTTGTCACAAGGGTGTCACCTCGTTTGTTTTTCTTTTAGTATATAGGAATCCGATCTAATAAACGAATTTCAATAAGATCCTTTCTAATCAATTAGAAAATATTTTTCAAAAATGCATATGAAAAAAATATAATAAGCAACTATTTAGAGATTAGAGAGAAAAATGAACGCTAATAGTTTTTATCACTAATCGGTCGTAAGGTCCATGGTTTTCCATCCAAATTATGTTTTAATAATATTAAAATCATTTATGGAGAATACTTAGTATGAAAATAGTGAAGCGTATTTTATTAGCTGTAGTGACAATATGTGTTTTATTTTTAGGGATTATCTATTTTTTGGGGTATAAATTAAACATATATTTAGTACCACCATCCCCTCAGAAGTATGTACAAGTTGCCCTAAATAACATGGACGAACTTGGGCTGTTCACTGACTCAAAAGAATGGGTAGAAACTAAAAAAAATACGATACAAGAAACATCAAATGCTAAAGATTATGCAGAAACAATCCCTAATTTAAAAAAGGCGATTAAAGTTGCAGGAGGCAAGCATTCGTTTATTGAAGATGAAGAAAATATGTCAAAAAAAAGTATTGAAGAATATGTAAAACCCAAGGCAGAAGTCGAAAATGATATTTTAGTATTAACTATTCCTGCATTTACTGGAAGTGATAAAGAAGCCGAAGAGTATACTACTATTTTAGAAACGGCATTGCATAAGAAAATTTATAAGTCCGTAATTGTTGATTTATGTGGAAATACAGGAGGAGATATGGCTCCTATGATATTAGGTCTATCTGCCATATTACCAGATGGTAAATTATTTAGTTATGTAGATAAAAACAACGATTTAGAGCCTGTAACTCTTAAAAGTGGCGAATTAAACAGTAACATCTCAACAATAAAAATAAGTGATAACAAAAAAATAAAAAAAGTGCCGATTGCCATATTAATAGACAGTAATACAGGGAGTTCTGGCGAATTAACCGCTTTGTGCTTTAAGGGGATCCCTAATGTTAAATTTTTTGGGTCTGATTCAGCAGGTTACACTTCTGCCAATCAAACTGTCTATTTATACGATGGATCGACATTACAAATAACTTCTGCTTTTGTAAAAGACAGAACAAATAAAATTTATAAAAATGTTCCTATTAATCCAGATGTTCGAACAAATAATAGCAAAAGTTCTGCAATAGAATGGATAAGATCTCAATTAAAGTAAAAAAAACTTGCAAAGAAAAATCTTTGCAAGTTTTTTTACTTTGCTACTTGTGCTTTTTTCTTGCGACATGAGTAAATCCAATACTTAACCACCCGAAAAATAACACTAACCAAATTGTACTATGTCTTGCTAGAAATGCGATTAAACTTAAAATAGCGACAATAAAATATAAAAACTAATCATATTTTGAAAAGAATTTACCCATAACTATTCCACATTAAAGTTATATTTTCTATAATATATTCTCTTTTCTTAATGTTGGTCTATCAGTTTTTAGTTTTAGTATACGTGCAGCTGCTGTGTCAGGAACTTCGAACGCTTCAAGCAACTCGAGACGACCTAGCTTGTCTGCTGATACCAAAAAATTCAGCAAGTTCTTTTACTGTCAACATTTGTTTTGGTTATCTGTCCGTTGTCACAAGGGTGCCACCTCGTTTGTTTTTCTTTTAGTATACATGAATTCGCTTTGCCAAGCGAAACCGATTGAATGCAGCAATCAAAGTAGAGGAACATGCAGTAAGAAAACTACATGTTTTCTTCTAGTAATTTTAGTGTATAGTCGTCCGCTATGATCTCACCTTGCATGATCAGCAGTAAATGGTCGAAAGGGATTTTTGTGGATTTACTAAGTCGGTTCAGTTCTTCCTCACTCTTGATCCTTTCATAAATTTTTTTGGTTCGCTCGATTCGATCCCATTCTGTATTGGTCAAGTAGCGGGAAAGTTCATAGGTTAGCCGAGAATCCTCTGCACCGTGCACAAGATCAACTCCTCTTTTTATGGATTATTATAAAGGCAATAGAAAATAAAGAAACAACTGATCACTTGAATTGTTCATGTTATACTCGTTAATGGCAACTGCCCCGTAAGGGGGTGTAAATATGCTGGAAACTTTAATATCGCTGATTATCGCTCCACTATTCGTGGGTCTAGTACTCTTACTAGTTGATCGCTGGCTAGACGATTAGCCGATAGTCGAAGTAGTTGCCTTCTGGCCCCAACGCTGGAGTCGCAACAGCGCAAAAAAAGCCCTCCTATTCGCAGTAGGAGGGCTTTTTGGTGTAAACATGCTTGTTCTTTAATATCGCTTCGCACATTTATTATAGCAAGAAATTTGGAAAAAATCAAAATGCAGCAATCAGTACCAGTCATTTTTTCGTTCTGAAATTATTTGGAAATTGATATCGAAAAGGTAGGTCACATTTTCAACTTTCTATGGTCGAAAATGTGACCTACCTTAAAATTGACCAATCCCATGCAGCACTAACGTTTTACTGACCTCGTTACATGTAGGAAGTTGTTTTCTAACCCCCCTATTAGTAAATGGGGGTCACGGCCACTTCAGCTCGCACAGCAAGCTGAAGTGGCCCAGAAAGGCTACAAGGATTTTTTGCTAGCGCAAAAATCCTACAGCGTCTGCACAGCAAACGCTGTACGCCATTTCTCTTTTTTATCATAACGAAAGTAAACTATTTTGCAAAGTTTTTTCTCTCTAGCTAATAAAAAGTTTTGTAAAAAATGATCAATGATATCTACGCTTCAACCCTTTACTTTAAATGAGCCACTCGTTTTAAAATCATAAATCATTACACAATCTGCTTCTATATTTTCTTTGAGAAGAGGGTTTCTTTTTTTGTTTGTTTCTGCGTTGATTGCACGTAGTGTAATAAGGTCTATCTCTTTTTTTAATGCGCTACTTAATTTACTTTTTAACCGAATCACATCAAATATATTGTGGAGCAAAGACCCTTCACCGTCGATTAAAATATCTAAATCACTGGTTTCTGTTGCTTCGTTTCGAGCGTATGACCCAAACAAAAAAGCTTTTTTTATTTTCCATTCTAAAAATATTGGTGTACATAATTTTTGAATGTCACTAATTGTATAAATCAACTAACCGAACTCCTTGTCTTCAATTTGAATATTAAAATAAAAATGAAAAGCGACAATTATACTCACCGTTTAGGAAAAAATATTGATAAAAAAGTGAAGGAACAGGTAAATCGATTGCTTCTTTTAGATCAAAAAAGGGAAAGAGCATAAGGTAAACGCACCACTCTCAGGTTGAAAGTGGGAAAATAGGCTGTGCCTATTGCGTTTTGAAGAAAATGAATGTGATACCACAGCATAGTTTTTAGCAGTTGTCAGGGAGTTGTTCAGAGACTACTCAAGTAGTCATTTTTGCGAAAAGTAGTCTCTAGGTACCACCATCGATTGTCCTTTTTGAAAGACAAATTTTTACAAATACTTCGCAATCAGATCATTGTAAGTGAGCGATTCTGAATTTAGTTTTTCTTCTTTTGCTTTCTCTTTTTGATTATTAACGGGTCTTTTTTGTGATTTATTTTTTGCTTTTTTTCGCCGACTATTCGCCCATTTTCCTCTTTGTTGTGCCTTTACTTCTTTGTATTTTTCAGAATTTTCGAGATCAAAAATATCGACGTCCATCGTTTCCGCAAAACTATTTGAATAAATTAAAAGTTCATCCAAACGGTTTAAAAGTGCCCGCATTTGGATATTTTCTTTTGTCTTTAATCGATACAATTCCAAAATAATATAGCGAATTAAGGCACTATCCGTTGCTGAATCTTCCACTGCTAACAGTTCTTTTAATTCTTCTAATGCTTCTCTATGTTCAGGATCAATATAAATTTGCAGCCGTTCCTTTGTCATTTGTTTTCACTTCTTTCAGTCTGTTTATTTTTTAGTCGTATATTTTGCTACTTCTTAAGTATAATAAATATAAGCAATTAAAATATTCAGAAACAACGGTGCATATAATGTTAGTGGGTTTTGGTTGTGCTAAATACTTTATATAAATCTTCATATTGTATTATCCCCCTCTATTTGTAACAACCGTCATGCATTTTACGAGCTTTATCTAAATGATCAATAGGATTTATCTTATTTATTCCCTAGTCCATATTGTTTTTCATATGATATTCTAGATAGTCTAAATTATTAGTATAGTGAAGTTTATTCTCTTCTTTACTTCTATTTACCGCCTCACCTATTGTATTAATAAATCTCGATCTTGGTTAACAAGATCATTTTTTAAAACCAAATATATATCCTGATTTCAATCACTGACAACACATAGATTCTTCTTCTCTAACGAATCTATTATAAATTGAGATAGTTCATAATCGCTAGATATTAATTTATCCACTGTCAAATTTGCTGGATTAGATACTAGTATTATAAATGTATTTTAAAGAAAACTAGTGTCTTCTTCATAACTAT
>NZ_PUAP01000038.1 GCF_002947535.1 Enterococcus mundtii | reverse complement strand
CAATTATATGGACTTTATCTTAAAACAGCTGATGATAAAAGATTTATGAAAAGAATAGCTCGCTCTCCTTATAATGAGAGTGTTAAAAATATGGATGATTTGATAAGTTTCAATGGATGTTTACTTTTTGCTTCTTCGAAGAAAATTGTCTGTGCACCAGACCAATATTTAATGAAGAGATTTAATGAGGTCGGGGCAGAAGCTATAGGGGAATTAACACAAAACGATTATAATTATTTATGTCTTTCAGGTAATTATCAGCTAATTTTAGAAACATTGTTGCTAAAGTGGTTTAAAACTGTTTATTTATCTACTGGCTTAAATATATCAAAAGAAATAACTATTCAAATAGAAGAAAAAGTAAGACTTAATTCTATTTACACAAATACTGAAAATATAATAGTTTTTTCTAAATATGAGAGTATAACTACGTTATATAGCAAATTAGCAAAATATTTTTTTCCAAAAGAAATAATGGACCTAATTAATGAACAAAATAAAATGTCAAATTCTTACAGTGACTATTTAAAGCAAGATAGATTAAACAATATTTCAACCAAGTTTACCGTCATGTCGTTAATATTAAGTTTATTATTCTCGTATGAACCTATTCTTAACACTTTAAATGCTATTGGGTATGATGGAAATGTTTTATTAATTTACGTAATATTTAATTTAATCATCTCATTAATATTGGTTAAGAACTATAAGAAGTAATTAGACTATTTTATGTTTGTTATTAAGAGAAAATAAAAAATAATGGATATAATTCTATTTGAAGTTTGTTAAAAATATGTATTCAATCATAAATATATATAAAGCATAAGTCTGTTTGGCAATAAGTAGACTAAAATTAAAGAGAGGCTGATAGATGGATAAATTGTCTAAAGACAAAATCTGGCTAAACAAACAAGGCATACTCAACCGCTTCGAAGGCTTAACCAAAAGTACGTTAAACGTCTGGTTGATGGAAATGCGGCAGAGTCCAGAGTTTTATCAGTATGTCATTAATCCAACGCAGCGCTTGGTTTGGATTAATTTAGAAGGGTTTATAAAATTTTTAAAATGGAAGGCACATGAGCGAGGGTTTTGATTCCTTTGCTTATGTGCTTTTTTATTTGGAAAGGAGGATGTTCTGAAGGCTTCAGATTATAAACAGTATTTGCGAAGTGCCTATACAACAATTGATAAGAAAAGTTATTTGCGGACATTTCAGGTCTACTATGATCCGGTCAAAGAGAAAACGAGAAAGAAAAGTGTGAACTGGAAAGCGAAAGGATTCAAGAGTGAGCGACAAGCGTTGCGCTATTTGCATGAAGCGATTGAAAAAGAATATCAGAAGTATACGGTGTTTTCTAATGGTGAGTACTGTGAAACGTTTGGCGAACTGGTTGTACTTTGGTTGAAGGCATGGGAGCCGACGGTTCGTCAAACGACTGCCGATTATCAGAAGCAAATATTGCAGCGGTATCTGATACCTTTTATCGATGGACAGACTCCATTAAAACAAATCACTCCGTTGTTGATTGAAGGGCTATGGGCGAATATTTTATTGATACGGACGAAAAGGGAGAAAGATTATCTGGAACAAGCGACGTTGGAAAAAATTCGTTCTTTGTTAAAGCAGATTTTAGTCTATGGCTACCGACATGATCTGATCCAATTTGAATTAAGGAAAATTGAACTAAAAATTCCTGCGGATCGGAAAAGAAAATCACTACAACGCCGAAAGAAAAAATTTTTAGAGAAACAAGAGATCCAGCTATTATTAGAAGCAATCAACGAAAAGTATGAGCAGAATCATGAAATCAATAAGATGAACAAACTATACTTAGATGTAGTGGAGTTTTTGATCCGCAATGGATTAAGAATTGGAGAATTAGGGGCGTTGACGGTTGATAAGGTAGATTTCACGAATTGTAAGTTGCGGATCGATGAAGGACTAGTTGCTGCTGGTCGAACGGTGAAAGAGTATGTGCGAAATCCGCCTAAAACTCTCTCTTCGGTTAGAGAAGTTGATTTGGACCAGCGATCGATCGCAATCATTCAGAATCGAATCCGAGTAAATCAAGCACGCCAGAAAGAAATGAAGCAACGTCGAAAAGGTGAGTATAAGAAAACTTACTATAATAAAGAAGGCTACTCATCGATCCGAACGATTGCTGCTTCAAAAAAATTTATTGAGTCTGCTACCATTTTCCAAACACAAAACGGCACACCAGTTGTCTATCACTCGTTAAATGAGTTTTTAAACGGTCAAGGCAGGAAACAATCTAGCTCTTCTATCCAAGCTATCATGAAGACCAAAGATCCCTCTTTCCAAAAACACTTAAGTTCCCACACCTTCCGCTACACCCATATCTCTCTACTCGCCGAAGCAGGCATGCCAATCAAGGCAATCATGGAGCGTGTAGGGCATACCAACATGAAAACCACACTGGAAATTTACAACCAAGTCTCCAATACAACTAAAGAAAAACTCATCCAAGAAATCGATTCCTGGATTTTTTAGTGGATTTGTTTGCTAAATACGTTTAGTATGCTTTTATAAGAGTGGTCGAAAAGCGGTACGACTTTTTGGCGTAAGGAGAAAGAAAAAATAATGAAAGAAACAAACAAATCCGCAGAACATAAGGTTTCTGCTTATATCCATATCCCATTTTGTGAACATATCTGTTATTACTGTGACTTCAATAAAGTGTTTCTGGAAGGACAACCAGTGGATGAGTATGTCGAAATGCTACTAAAGGAAATGGCGATCATGATGGAGCGTCGTCCGGTGAATGAATTGGAGACGCTGTATGTTGGTGGTGGAACGCCGACTTCTTTATCAGCTAAGCAGCTCGATCGACTATTGTCTGGAGCAAGAGAGATTTTACCTTTTAATGAAGGAAAAGAGTTTACGGTGGAAGCGAATCCTGGTGATTTGACGAGGGAAAAACTACAGGTAATGAAGAATTATGGGGTCAATCGTTTATCGATGGGGGTCCAGACTTTTGATAATCGCTTATTAAAGAAAATTGGTCGAAAACATACGGCGGAAGATGTCTATGAGACGATGCGATTTTTAGAGGCGGAAAACTTTTCAAATGTAAGCATTGATTTGATCTATGCGTTACCTGGGCAGACGTTAGAAGGCTATCTTGATACGTTGGAGCGGGCATTAGCCTTAGACTTGCCTCATTATTCTCTTTATTCATTGATTTTAGAGAATAAAACGATGTTCATGAATTGGGTTCGACAAGGAAGGTTGCAGTTGCCAGATCAAGAGACGGAGACACGGATGTTTGAAGAGACGATTGCGGCGATGGAAAAACACCAACGTCATCAATATGAGATCAGTAACTTTGGTTTAGCTGGTCATGAATCGCAACACAATTTGATGTATTGGAATAATGATCACTATTTCGGTTTTGGCGCAGGGGCAAGTGGCTATCTGGATCATACGCGGTATCGAAATAAAGGCCCGATCCAACATTATTTGCGTCCGTTACGTGAAGGTGAGTTACCGGTATTAGAGCGTGAAGAGTTATCTCGTAAGAATCAAATTGAGGAAGAAATGTTTCTTGGTTTAAGAAAAAAAGTGGGCATTGAAAAGCAGCACTTTTTGCAGCGTTATGGTCAATCGATTGAGTCGTTGTATCAATCTGTCCTTGATGAGTTAGTAGCAGAAGAGTTGTTAGTGAATGAAGAAGACCGAGTATATTTGACACAAAAAGGAACTTTTTTAGGGAATAATGTCTTCGAACGTTTTTTATTGGATAAGGACTTGGCAAACGACTAAATGATTGTTTAAATTTTTTATAACAACTAAATAAACAATTGATTTGGTCAAGGTTTTTTATGATCAAATGCTTGATATGACGGTATTTTAAGCAAGTTGACAATTGGTTAGCACTCCCGATGTTAGAGTGCTAAAAAAGTGGGTTCTTTTCCTTGACACTTTTTGGTCTTCTTGCTATATTTATAAGTGGGTTAGCACTTAGAAGCTAAGAGTGCTAATGAGAGGTGAGAAAGATGTTAACACAGCGACAAAGTGATATTTTACGTCTGATCATCCAAAACTATACGAGTAGTGGGGTGCCCGTTGGTTCCAAAACGTTAATGGCGGAAGGAGTCGAGGCAAGTCCAGCGACGATCCGTAATGATATGAAAGCTTTAGAGGATGAAGGTCTACTTTTAAAGACACATTCTTCTTCTGGACGTATACCGTCTGCGCTAGGTTATCGTTATTATGTGGATCATCTGTTACGACCTGCTCGTGTAGCAAATGATGATTTGCACCAAATTCGACAGTCTTTAAACAAGGAATTCCATGAAATCAACGAAATCATCAAACAATCAGCTGAGATTTTATCTGAGTTGACTAGTTACACTACTTTTTCGTTAGGACCCGAGATTAAAGATCGCCGTTTGACCGGTTTTCGCATCGTGCCATTGAATAGTCGTCAGGTCATTGCGATCGTTGTGACTGACAATGGAAACGTTGAAAGTCAGGTTTTTACTCTTCCTGAAAACTTAGGTAGTCAGGACTTAGAAAAAATGGTTCGTATTGTCAATGACCGTTTGGTAGGAGATCCGTTAGTGACTGTATACAACAAATTACGCACGGAGATCCCGATGATCTTGCATAAATATTTTCAAACAACTGAAGGGATGTCTAGTCTCTTTGATACGGTTTTGAGTCATGCGTTTGAAGATAAAGTTTACGTGAGTGGCCAAATGAACTTATTGGATTATGAACCGTTGCAAGATGTGGATCAGTTCAAGTCAATGTTTTCATTTATGACAGATTCCTATGAACTGACACAGATGATCGTACCGATGGATAGTAAGATACATATCAAAATCGGTTCGGAATTAGGCAATGATCTATTGCAAAATATGAGTATGATCCAAGCGAGTTACGAGATTGTCGGTCATGGACGTGGAACGATCGCATTGCTCGGACCAACGAGTATGCCGTATTCCAAAATGTTAGGTCTTGTTGATGTCTATCGAAAAGAATTGGCACACAAACTCGCTGATTATTACCGCACGCTTGACCGCTCGGATTTTTGAACAATCACAAAAGTGACTGATCGTTCTTTTTTCGAGTTGAACGATCAAGCAGGTGACTGAATAATGAAAGGAAGACTGCATCATGAAAGAAAACCACGAAGAATTAGATCAGGAATTGAATGATACGCAGCTAGATCCAGAAACGGAAGAAGTAGAAGTTTCAGAAGTGGAAGAAGTAAACGAACTTGCGAATCTCCAAGCTGAATTTGATGAAATGGAAGACAAGTTTTTACGTGCAAGAGCAGAGATCGCTAATATGGCGAATCGTGGCAAAAATGAGCGAGAGCAATTGCAAAAATATCGTTCACAAGATTTAGCAAAAAAATTATTACCTTCGATCGACAACTTGGAACGTGCCTTAGCGACAGAAGTATCTGACGAACAAGGTGCAAGTTTGAAAAAAGGTGTCGAGATGGTTCTTGAAAGTTTGAAACATGCATTGAAGGAAGAGGGGATCGAAAAAATCCCTGCAAAAGGTGAACCTTTTGATCCGACATTGCATCAAGCAGTTCAGACGGTGCCAGCAACAGATGAATTACCTGCTGATACCATCGTTGAAGTGTTACAAGAAGGCTATAAATTACATGACCGCGTATTGAGACCGACAATGGTTATCGTTGCGCAATAAAGTCATGATGGAATAGAAACAAACAACTTAGTAATAAGATAAGGAGACGTTGATTATGAGTAAAATTATCGGAATTGACTTAGGTACAACAAACTCAGCAGTAGCTGTATTAGAAGGAAATGAAGCAAAAATCATCGCAAACCCAGAAGGAAACCGTACAACACCTTCTGTTGTGTCATTTAAAAATGGTGAGATCCAAGTAGGGGAAGTAGCAAAACGTCAAGCAGTGACAAACCCTAATACGATTTCTTCCATCAAACGCCATATTGGTGAAGCTGGTTATAAAGTGGATGTTGAAGGTAAATCATATACACCACAAGAAATCTCTGCAATGATCTTACAATACATCAAAGGTTTTGCAGAAGATTATTTAGGCGAAAAAGTAGAAAAAGCAGTTATCACTGTTCCTGCGTACTTCAACGACGCACAACGCCAAGCAACTAAAGATGCTGGTAAGATTGCAGGTTTAGAAGTAGAGCGTATCGTCAATGAACCAACTGCGGCAGCATTAGCTTATGGTTTAGACAAAACAGATCGCGATGAAAAAATCTTAGTATTTGACCTTGGTGGTGGTACATTCGACGTATCGATCCTTGAATTAGGCGACGGCGTATTCGATGTATTATCTACTGCCGGAGACAACCATTTAGGTGGAGATGACTTTGATAACAAAATCATCGATCATATGGTTGCTGAATTCAAAAAAGAAAACGGCATTGACTTAGATCAAGATAAAATGGCATTACAACGTTTGAAAGACGCTGCTGAAAAAGCGAAAAAAGACCTTTCAGGTGTTTCAAGCACTCAAATCAGCTTACCATTTATCACAGCTGGTGACGCTGGTCCATTGCATTTAGAAATGACATTGACTCGCGCGAAATTTGATGAATTGACAGCTGACTTAGTGGAACGTACGAAAGTTCCTGTACGTCAAGCATTGAAAGATGCTGGTTTGTCACAATCAGAAATCGATGAAGTGATTTTAGTCGGTGGTTCAACTCGTATTCCTGCAGTTGTGGAAGCTGTAAGAAAAGAAACAGGAAAAGAACCGAACAAATCAGTAAACCCAGATGAAGTTGTAGCGATGGGTGCAGCAATCCAAGGTGGCGTGATCACTGGTGATGTGAAAGACGTTGTTTTACTAGACGTAACACCATTATCATTAGGTATTGAAACGATGGGTGGCGTATTTACAAAATTGATCGATCGTAATACAACGATTCCAACAAGTAAATCACAAGTATTCTCAACAGCTGCGGATAACCAACCTGCGGTAGATATCCATGTATTACAAGGGGAACGTCCAATGGCTGCGGACAACAAAACATTAGGTCGCTTCCAATTGACAGATATTCCAGCTGCACCACGTGGTATCCCTCAAATCGAAGTAACATTCGATATTGATAAAAATGGTATCGTAAATGTATCTGCAAAAGATCTAGGTACACAAAAAGAACAAAAAATCACGATCAAATCTTCTTCAGGTCTAACAGACGAAGAAATCGAACGCATGGTGAAAGATGCTGAATCTAATGCAGAAGCAGATAAAGCACGTAAAGAAGAAGTTGATCTACGTAACGATGTCGATGCATTGCTATTCTCAGTTGATAAAACCTTGAAAGAATTAGAAGGCAAAGTTGACGAAGAAGAAGTGAAAAAAGCTGAGGCAGCTCGTGACGAGTTGAAAGCTGCGGTAGAAGCAAACAACATCGAAGAAATGAAAACAAAACGTGATGCGTTGAACGAAATCGTGCAAAACTTGACAGTTAAATTATATGAACAAGCGGCACAACAACAAGCTCAAGAAAATCCTGAAGCTGCCCAAGGCGGAGCGGATGATGTCGTAGATGCTGATTTTGAAGAAGTCGATGACGACAAAAAATAATCAGTTCATTTAGTTTCACTTAAAGAGATCAAGTCCCGCTTAGAATAAGCCGAAGAATTCGAAAATAGCTTCTCATATTTTCGCGATTCTTCGGCTTATTTCCGAGGGAATAATCTTGTATCACTTTATTTTATACAGTTTAGAAGCATGGCTAGTGTAAAGAAAGAAGTCATCAATTATGATTTTTCTTTGGATCAAGAAGAGAAATGTTTTCTTTTCTTTGTGCCATAGAATTCAATGATCGATTTTTTCTTCTTTAGTCGATACTTCGAAATTTCCGGTTTTTGTTTCGATCAAAGTGTGATATGATAACAAACGACGTGGAAATGAAGAGAACCAATAGGAGGAAAGCCTATGGCAACAAAACGTGATTATTATGAAGTCTTGGGGCTGTCAAAGGGAGCTTCAGAAGACGAAATAAAAAAAGCTTATCGAAAGTTATCAAAGAAATACCATCCAGATATCAATAAAGAGCCTGATGCTGATGAAAAATTCAAAGAAGTTTCAGAGGCTTATGAGATTTTAAGTGATCCACAAAAACGTGCGGCTTACGATCAATACGGACACGCCGGAACTGATCCTAATTATGGCGCAGGTGGCGGCGGCTTTGGTGGCTTTGGCGGCTTCTCTGGTGGTGGTGCTGGCTTTGGTGGATTTGAAGATATTTTTGATTCATTTTTCGGCGGTGGTGGAAGATCTGTTGATCCAAATGCCCCTCGTCAAGGATCAGATCTACAATATACAGTCAATTTATCCTTCGAAGAAGCAATCTTTGGGGTAGAAAAAGAAATCAAATACAATCGTGAAGAAATTTGTCACACGTGTAGTGGAAATGGTGCAAAACCAGGAACTCAACCGACGACTTGTCATAAATGTCATGGTTCTGGAACGATCAATGTGGAACGTCAAACACCACTTGGTCGTGTGATGAGCCGCCAAACTTGTGATGTTTGTCGGGGGACTGGGAAAGAAATCAAAGAACCATGTCCAACTTGTCATGGCTCTGGTCATGAGAAGAAAGCACATACGGTCAAAGTGAATGTACCAGCCGGTGTGGAAGAAGGACAACAAATGCGCTTAGCAGGACAAGGTGAAGCAGGCGAGAATGGTGGTCCATTCGGAGATCTATATGTAGTCTTCCGAGTAGAAGAAAGTGATATCTTCGATCGTGATGGCTCAGAGATCTATTATGAGTTACCATTAAGCTTCGTGCAAGCGGCATTAGGCGATGAAGTACAAGTGCCAACTGTTCATGGGGATGTCAAATTGAAAATCCCTGCTGGTACGCAAACGGGAACGAACTTCCGTTTACGTGGCAAAGGAGCACCGCGTTTACGTGGTGGTTCAACAGGGGATCAACATGTACGTGTGAAATTGATTACACCTAAAAACCTCAACGAGGAACAGCGTGAAGCTTTACGTGCGTTTGCAAAAGCAGGCGGCATGCATGTTCAAGAGCAACAAGAAGATGGTTTTTTTGATAAAGTAAAAGATGCGTTTGGCGGAAAAAAACGTAAATAAATACAAAAAAAGATAGACGATCATACGTCTATCTTTTTTTTGATGAAGTTGCAGTTGTTAAGATATTGAGATAGAAATCATCAAAATTCTCTATCACACGATCTTTTCTCAGTTCTTGATTGGAGAATAACTGGCGATTTTTTCCAAATGGATCAATGGCGATGATCGTACCGATATTTGCACGTTTGGCTGCTAAGAGTCCGGAATAAGCATCTTCAATGACCAAGCAGTCTTTTGGTTCAAGAGCCAATTTTTGAGCAGCTTTGATAAAGATATCAGGTTGTGGTTTGCCTGGGAACGTATTATCATCGTAAACGACTTGATCAAATTCAAACCATCGTGCTAAATCGAAAATCTCGAAATAAAATTCAACGTTATCTTTGACTGTCGCTGTAGCGATCGTAATTGGGATGTTTTCCTCTTTCAATATGTCCAAAGTGCCGGTCAATCCTTGCGTGAGAACTAATTCATCCGGTTTTTCTAAACAAAGGTTGCGATAATATGCTTCTTTTTCGTTGGATAATTTCTCAACTTCTTCCTTAGATAAAGTAGGAGAGATAAAGTAGTTCAATATCTCACTATTGGTACGTCCATGGATATTTTTAACAATGTCTTCATCAGAAAGCTCTTTTTTAGAATAATGATGGATCATTTTGACCCAAGCCGCTTCATGTAAATGGGAGTCTTGGAACATCGTCCCGTTAAAATCAAAAATAATTCCTTTCATACGTTCACTCCTAAAGTTCATTTTCTAGCGATTCCGCTAATTTTATTTGGACATATTGCGAATAATGATCTTTCACATGTGATTTGATGTGTGGATCAGTAATCAGTAAATCAAAATCATGTAATTGATAAAAGATATAAAAGTCATCGCGATTGAATTTTTGGTGATCGACTAATAAGTATTTGTTTTTCGAATGGTTCAATGCGATTTGTTGGGCTTCCCCTTCTTCGGTGCTATAGGTTGAGATTGCTTCATTATGGACGCCGTTAGCACTGATAAACGATTTGGTGAACTTCAGTTTTCTGAGGTTATCGTTGGTGATGGGGCCGACAAATGCACCGGTGTTTTTTCGAAAGTCGCCACCGATCAACAAAATTTCGGGAACTTCTGCTTGGGCTAACACTTCAAAAACGGCATAATTATTTGTAATGATCCGCAATTTCCTGTGGATCAAGTGAGATGCTAATAACTCGATCGTCGTTCCTGGACCCAAAAAGACGGTATCGCCTTCATTGATCAACTGTGCGGCTGTTGCCGCAATCTGTTGCTTTTCTTTGATTTGCATGACTGATTTTTCTGTATGTGATAATTCTTGGTCGAGGGTATAGGTCAGGCTTTGGGCTCCGCCATGGATACGCAATAATTTTCCGGATTTTTCTAGCTCATCCAAATCTCGACGAACGGTCATATCAGAGACATTCAATTGTTCGATGATCTCACTGACCGTTAAAATTCCTTTTTTATTAACCATCTCACTAATTGTTAGTAAGCGCTCTCTTTTTAACATCTAATCACTCCCAATTCACAAATAATCTACCATAGATTAGAATAGAGGTCAACAAAAACAAACATACACAAACAAAAATAATCACCTAAAACAAACAAATTTCATTTTTATTTCATATAAATACAATTTATTGATTGAATTTGTTTGTTTTTGTTGACAAATGTTTTGAATGCGATTACAATTCGTGTTGTTATATAAATTAGTAGACAAGAAGGTAGGGGAAGAAATGCTGAAATTACCAGAAGATTTTATTTTTGGCGGAGCAACAGCGGCATACCAAGTAGAAGGTGCAACAAAAGAAGGTGGGAAAGGTGAAGTTGCTTGGGACGAGTTTTTAGAGAAACAAGGAAGATTCAGTCCTGATCCTGCGAGCGATTTCTATCATCAATATGAAAAAGATATTGAATTGTGTGAGAAGTTTGGTGTGAATGGGTTACGTTTATCCATTGCGTGGAGTCGTATTTTTCCTGATGGAACTGGGAAAGTGAATGAAGAGGGTGTGGCATTTTACCATAAGGTCTTTGCGGCTTGTGAGAAACATGGGGTACTTCCTTTTGTGACGCTTCATCATTTTGATACCCCGAAAGTTTTGTTTGATCAGGGTGATTTTTTAAATAGAGACAATGTCGAAGCGTTTGTTGCGTATGCAAAATTTTGCTTTGAAGAATTTAAAGAAGTGCGTTACTGGAGTACCTTCAACGAGATTTATCCGGTAGCGACGAATCAATATTTATTAGGGATTTTCCCACCAGGAATCACGTATGATTTCACAAAGATCATTGCTTGTTTGCATAACATGATGTATGCGCATGCAAGGGTCGTGAATTTGTTCAAGGATGAGGGATACGCAGGTGAAATTGGTGTGGTCCATTCTTTAGAGACGAAATATCCTGCATCGGAGGCTTCGGAAGATCAACATGCAGCGTTCTTAGATGATGCGTTGTCGATCCGTTTTCTCTTAGACGCCACATATTTAGGGTATTACTCAGATGAAACATTGTCGGCTCTTGCGGAGATTTGTGAAGCGAACGGCGCAAGCTATGACTTTCCTGAAGAGGATCTGGTCGAAATGAAGCGTGCCTCACATCGTAATGATTACTTGGGGATCAACCATTATCAATGTCACTTTGTCAAAGCGTATCATGGAGAGAATGCGATCCATCATAATGGAACGGGAGACAAAGGCACTTCTGTTTATAAAGTAAAAGGAATTGGGGAACGGATCTATAAAGAAGGAATCCCTCGAACGGATTGGGACTGGTTGATCTATCCAGAAGGGTTGTATGATCTATTGTTGCGTATCAAGGAAGATTATCCCCACTACAATAAAATCTACATTACTGAAAATGGGATGGGATTCAAAGATCATTTCGATGATGGTGTGATCATGGACCAACCGCGGATCGAGTATTTGAAAGTTTATTTAGAATCACTGAGCAAAGCTATTTCTGCCGGGGTCAACGTGAAAGGCTACTTCCTATGGTCATTAATGGATTTGTTCTCTTGGTCAAATGGTTACAATAAACGATACGGTCTCTTCTATGTTGATTTCGAAACGCAAAAACGTTACCCAAAAGAGTCCGCCTATTGGTACAAATTCGTCAGTGAAACAAAGACAATCATTTAAGTTGGAGGAATGGAAGATGAATAAAGAAGAATTGCAAATGTTAGGTTTTGAGATCGTGGCTTATTCAGGGGATGCACGTAGTACGCTACTCACATTATTAAGAGAAGTCCGTCAAGGGAAATTTGATCGTGTGGAAGAAGCCTTGAAGGATGCAGATGAGAATTTGACATTAGCCCATAATTCGCAAACAAAGATCTTAGCAGAAGAAGCTTCAGGAAAAGACATGGATATGGGCTTTATATTTATCCATGGACAAGATCACTTGATGACTACTTTATTGCTAAGAGATTTGATCCAAGATTTCATTGAGTTATATAAAAACAAATAATCACTAGGAGTGAAAAGCATGAATGGGATCATCAAGCAAATTGAAAAAGGCAAACCGATTTTTGAAAAAATCTCACGTAATATATACTTAGGTGCGGTCAGAGATGGCTTCTTGACGGCTATGCCAGCAATTTTATTTTCAAGTATCTTTATTTTGATTGCGGCAGTTCCTGAGATTTTTGGTTTTCAATGGCCAGAAGGAGTATCGACCTGGCTATGGAAAATCTACAATTATTCGATGGGGGTCGTTGGGATATTAGTTTCTACAACTACTGCACGCTGTTTAGCTGAATCGATGAATCGGAGAATGCCGAAAAATAAAATCATCAATACCACATCGGTGATGCTTGCTTCTTTAGTTAGTTTCTTATTGTTGAGTGTCTCACCGATCGAAGGTGGTTTTTCAACGGAATATATGGGGACGAAAGGATTACTTGCTTCGTTCATCGCTGCATTTATTACTGTGAACATTTATAAGTTTTGTGTACGAAAAGATATTACGATCAAGATGCCAAAAGAGGTACCAGGAACGATTTCTCAAACGTTCCGCGATATTTTTCCATTTTCATTTTCGGTCTTTGCCGCCGTGTTGGTCGACTTAGCTGTACGTAGTCTTTTTGGCATCTCTTTTGCAGAGGCTATCATTACTTTATTACAACCACTATTTACAGCAGCAGATGGCTATTTGGGGATAGCCGTGATCTGGGGTGCTATGGCATTTTTCTGGTTTGTTGGTGTGCATGGTCCATCGATCGTTGAACCAGCGATTGCAGCGATCATTTATGCGAATGTCGAAACCAATTTACAACTGTTCAATTCTGGGGAACAAGCTTCACATGTATTGACTGTTGGTTTAGGAAATTTTGTCGGAACGATGGGTGGAACAGGTGCGACTTTAGTCGTTCCGTTTATCTTTTTGCTGTTTGCAAAATCCAAACAGTTAAAAGCCGTTGGTAAAGCTTCAGTTATTCCAGTCAGCTTTGCTGTGAATGAGCCGTTGTTGTTTGCGGCACCGATGATTTTGAATCCGTATTTCTTTGTTCCGTTTTTATTGACTCCGATTGTAAACGTTTGCTTGTTCAAGTTTTTTGTTGATGTATTTGGAATGAATAGTTTCATGTATGTCTTACCTTGGGCAACGCCAGCGCCGATTGGTTTAGTCTTAGGAACCGGCATGGGGGTTTTGGCTTTTGTATTAGCCGCAGTTTTGATTCTCGTCGACTTTGCCATCTATTTCCCATTCTGTAAAGCGTATGATGCGACGTTAGTCGAGCAAGAAGCGCGACAAGCAGAACAAGTAGCCATGCAAGAAAACGAAACAAAAGTGACCGTGACGATCCCGGCGAATGAAGTATTAGCAACAGAAGCGAGTTCTTTGGCTGATTCAGGTAAAGAAATCAATGTATTAGTTTTATGCGCAGGCGCTGGTACAAGTGCTATGCTTGCAAATGCCTTAAAAGAAGGAGCAAAAGAATTTGATGCACCAATCAGTGCTTTAGCAGGTGCTTATGGTTCTCATTACGAGATGATGGAAGACTTTGATATGATCGTCTTGGCGCCGCAAGTCCAATCTTACTATGAAGATATCAAGGAAGACACAGATCGTTTAGGAATTAAATTGGTTGCCACAAAAGGTGCAGAATACATTGGTTTGACAAGAGATCCTGAGAAAGCTGTTCGGTTTGTTTTAGATCAATTTTAAATCAAAGGAGAGATCGTTAAATGAACAAAGTAAAAGGTTGGCGAGTGTTGGTTGTCGGATTATTTGTTTCATTAGTCAGTGTGGCATTAGGCTCAAAGCAAGTGGAGGCAAAGGAATTGATACGTGGAGCAGATATCTCGATATTAGCGGATATGGAAAAATCTGGTGCAGGGTATTACGAAAATGGTGTGAAAAAAGATGCATTACAGATTCTAAAGAACAATGGCGTCAACTATGTTCGTTTGCGATTATGGCAAGATCCTTATGATGATCAAGGGAATTCATATGGTGCAGGCACGAATGATTTGAAAACAACGATTGCTTTGGCGAAACGTGCGAAAAACCTAGGATTGAAAGTGTTGCTTGATTTTCATTATAGTGATTTCTGGGTGGACCCTGGCAAGCAAAACCTACCGAAAGCATGGGAAAACTATAGCTTTGAGCAACTTGATGCCGCCTTATACGGTTATACGAAAAGTGTATTGACAGAAATGAAAAACAATGGCGTATATCCTGATATGGTCCAGATAGGCAATGAATTGAATAGTGGCATGCTTTGGCCTTATGGGAAATCATGGGGTGAAGGCGGTGGCGAATTTGATCGCTTGGCTACTTTCTTGAAATCTGGGATTCGGGGAGTAAAAGAAACACAGCCAGTCGACACGCCGATCATGCTACATTTAGCTGATGGTGGAGATACGGATGTCTTTACTTGGTGGTTTGATGAGATTACAAAACGTGGGGTAGATTACGATTTGATCGGCCTGTCCTATTATCCTTATTGGCATGGCTCGATGAATGCCTTGCAAACGACGATGAACACGATCAGTGCCAGATATGATAAAGAAGTCAATGTGGTAGAGACTGCGTATGGACACACAACTGCCAACGCGGATAGCATGCCCAATGCTTTTGGACCTGAACAAGAAATTGCAGGAGGATATGCGGCAACACCAGAAGGACAAAGAGAATATTTGAATGATTTGGTGACCCGTATCCAAACCGTGCCAAACGAGAAAGGGAATGGGTTCTTCTACTGGGAACCTCTATGGTATAACGGCAATGTCTCTTGGGCAACAGCTGCTGGAATGAACTATCTAGGCGTACAGTCTCAAACAGGAAATGAGTGGGACAACCAAGCGATGTTTGATTTCAATGGACAAGCGCTTCCTAGCTTAAAGGCGTTTCAAGAAGCGGGAAGACAGCAAAATTTTCTCAAAAATCCAAGTTTTGAAAATGACGGCTTCACGAATACGCCGACAAACTGGTCAGTGTGGCGAGGCAATGGTGCAGCAGTCGATACGTTGAAAACTGAAACTGGTGGGTTTTCTGGAACGTATAAAGCAACCTTTTGGGATGATCAAGCCTATCAAATGTCAATGTATCAAACTGTTAATGGACTAAGCAAGGGGACGTACACATTAACTGCTTATACCATGGCAGGTGGCGATTTGACCGCTAGTCAGTTGTATATCAAAAATCATGGTGGGAAAGAGCTGAAAGCTTCGATCACTAAAAGTAGTGAATGGACGAAGGTGATGATCAAAGATATCCCGGTTACTTCTGGCACGAGTGAGATTGGCATTTATGTCGATGCAAAAGCGCAAGGATGGGTATCGGTGGATCATGTGACCCTCGTTAAAAATCAATAGTAAAAAAGCCCCTAAGGACGCTTGGTTTTCCAGACGTTCTTAGGGGCTTTTTTTAGTCGATCAGATATCTAATACTTTATCCAAGAAATCTTTTGTTCGCTCATTTTGCGGATTTTCAAAGATTTGTTGTGGTGTACCATCTTCAAGGAAGTTGCCGCCATCAATAAACATGACACGGTTAGCGACTTCTTTAGCAAAGCCCATTTCATGTGTCACGATGACCATAGTCATTCCTTGTTTCGCTAATTTTTTCATGACATTCAATACATCGCCGACCATTTCTGGGTCCAAGGCTGAAGTAGGTTCGTCAAAGAGCATGATATCGGGATTCATTGCTAATGCACGAGCAATCGCCACCCGTTGTTTTTGTCCACCAGATAAATTATCTGGATACATGTTTTTTTTATCTTCTAAACCAACGGTTTCTAACAATTTGATTGCTTTTTTCTCTGCTTCTGCACGTGAGATTTTCTTTAGGTCCATTGGTGCTAAAATGATATTTTCCAATACAGAAAGGTGTGGGAAAAGATTGAAGTGTTGGAACACCATTCCGATATGCTGTCTCACTAAGTTGATGTCTGTGTTTTTATCCATCAAATGAGCACCATCAATGATGATATCACCAGATGTCGGATCTTCTAAGCGGTTCAAACAGCGTAAAAAAGTACTTTTACCAGAACCAGAAGGACCGATCACACAAACAACGTCGCCTTCATTGATCGACACGTTGATGTCATTCAAGACAGTGTTATCTCCGTATTTTTTTACAAGATGTTCGACTAAGATTTTTTCTGTCATCTTATTTCACCTTCTTTTCTAAGACTTTCGCTAATTTCGTCAATGCAGTGATCAAGATCAAGTACATTACTGCGATGATCAAGTAGACATACGTACTTTGTGTAGTCCGAGCAACAATGATCCGACCAGTTTGTAACAACTCTACCACACCGATTGCTGAGATGATCGTCGTATCTTTCAATGAGATCACGAATTGGTTGACGAACGATGGAATCATGATTTTGAATGCTTGCGGTAAAATGATTTTTTGCATCGTGCGGTTATAAGAGAGACCTAAGCTCCGTGAAGCTTCCATTTGTCCAGTTGGAACTGCATTGATCCCACCACGTACGATTTCAGCGATATAGGCACTCGCGTTCAAGGTCAGTGTAATGATCCCTGCAATAAAGTCAGGAATCGTAAAGCCGACGATACTTGGTAGACCGAAAAAGATGAAGAAAGCAAGTACCATCATCGGGATTCCGCGAATGATATCTACATAGATGCTTGCAACTGTTCGTAAGGCGCGGATCGGTGCAACACTGAATAGACCGAAGATCACGCCGACGACTAAAGCTAGTGCAAATGAGATCAAGGTTAATAGGATCGTTTGCCATAAGCCTTTCAATAGCGCTTTGTAATTGTTTTGGATCAAGCCTGTCAATGTTGATTCATCCACAGCTGGTGCTGCTGCACTTTCGTCTGTAGAGATGTATTGATTGATGATCTCGTCATATTGGCCTGTTCGTTTTAATTCTTTTAATCCTTCGTTGAACATTTGTAATAATTCAGGATTTTCGCCTTTTTTCACTGCGAAACCATAAGAACCGCCAGTTTCTCGTTCGATCGGCGTTTCTAATTCCTGACCATTTTTGATCGCATAGCCGATCACTGGATAGTCATCCATCATTGCGTCGATTGCTCCGACTCTCAAACTATCATATAACTGATCTGCGGCATCAAAATATTTGATCTCATAGCCGTATTTCTCTTGGTTAGCGACCAAGAAGTCTGCACTTTCGGTACCAACTTTCGCACCGACTGTTTTTCCATCTAAGTCTTCATAAGATTTGATCGAAGTATTGCCTTTTTTTACTGCGATTTGGATACCACTTTGGAAATAAGGGTCTGAAAAATCAAACGTTTTTTTACGTTCATCTGTGATCGTCATCCCCGCGATCATTCCATCTGCTTGTCCAGATTCCAATGCTTGTAACGCAGCAGAGAAACCGCGGAAGTCCATGCGGATATTGAATCCGTGCATTTCTGAGATAGCTTCCATTAAGCTGACATCGATCCCTACATATTCACCATCTGCATTTTGATACTCAAATGGTGCAAAGGCTGAATCACTTGCAATCACGTAAACGTCTTTTTTGGGTTCTATTTTTTGCATCGTCCCGCTAGTAGATGTGGTTGATTGCGTTTCGTCAGCTTGCACAGGTGTATGCAGCGCGAATGTAACAAGTCCTGTCATTATGAAAAGGAATGTCTTTAACATGTTTCTTTTTTTCATAAATAACCTCCTATATGAATTTCGATAATTTCCAATATTTAACTATTATAGGCGAAAAGATATTCCTAACACAAGATTCCAAGAAAAAATAATTGAAAAAAGTAGCGATTTATTACATGCTATGTAATAAAATGTAACATAGGGTATTGGGGGGAGATTTCCAATCAGATTCAAAACTTTCAATTGGCGAAAGTATGTTCGCCGTGATATAATAGATGAACAAGGAATGCCTTTGCTTTCCTTTTCTTTTTTTTGATGAAATGAGAGAAGGAATGAACGAAAAGGAGGACGAACAATGATTGAAAGAGATACCTCCCGTCATTTTGAGTTGGTGTCAAAATACCAACCAGCCGGCGATCAACCAGAAGCGATCAAGCAGTTGGTCGAAGGTGTGAATGAGGGTAAAAAAGCGCAGATTTTATTAGGTGCGACCGGAACAGGAAAAACCTATACGATCTCTAATTTGATTGAAAAAGTGAATAAACCGACTTTGATCATTGCACATAATAAGACACTAGCTGGCCAATTATACGGGGAATTCAAAGAGTTCTTTCCAAACAATGCGGTCGAATATTTTGTTTCTTACTATGATTATTATCAGCCAGAAGCCTATGTCCCTTCTAGTGATACGTACATTGAAAAAGACTCAAGTGTCAACGATGAAATCGATAAATTGCGTCATTCCGCCACAAGTTCATTGTTAGAACGAAATGACGTGATCGTGATTGCTTCGGTTTCTTGTATTTTTGGGTTAGGTTCACCTTTTGAATACCAAAAACAAGTCGTGTCGATCAGACAAGGTGCGGAGATGGATCGCAACCAATTGATCCGAGATCTAGTCAGCATCCAATTTGAACGAAATGATATTGATTTTCAGCGCGGTCGTTTTCGAGTGCGCGGTGATGTCGTGGAGATCTTTCCAGCTTCACGTGATGAACGAGCATTACGCGTTGAATTTTTTGGCGATGAAGTCGAAAGAATCCGTGAAGTGAATGCGTTGACGGGTGAAGTATTAGGAGAAACAGAACACGTCGCCATTTTCCCAGCAACTCACTTTGTGACCGATGACGACCATATGGAACATGCGGTCGCAAATATCAAAGCAGAACTGGAACAACGCTTGACTGTGTTACGTAATGAGAACAAATTACTAGAGGCGCAACGCTTAGAACAACGGACGAACTATGACATCGAGATGATGTTAGAGATGGGCTATACTTCTGGGATCGAAAACTATTCACGTCACATGGATGGTCGTAAAGAAGGCGAACCGCCGTATACGTTATTAGATTTCTTCCCTGAGGATGCGTTGATGGTTATTGATGAATCCCATGTGACGATGCCACAGATCCGTGGAATGTATAACGGTGACCGTGCGAGAAAACAAATGCTAGTCGATTATGGCTTCCGCTTACCATCTGCACTAGATAACCGTCCCTTGCGTCTAGAAGAATTTGAGAAACATGTCAACCAGATCGTCTATGTCTCCGCAACTCCTGGACCTTATGAGTATGAACAAACAGACACAGTGGTCCAACAAATCATTCGACCAACAGGATTATTAGACCCAGTCATCGAGGTACGACCGATCATGGGTCAGATCGATGATCTAGTAGGTGAGATCAATGAGCGAGTTGAAAAAGACCAACGGGTATTCGTGACCACGTTGACGAAAAAGATGTCAGAAGACTTGACCGATTACTTCAAAGAGTTAGGGATCAAAGTGAAGTACTTGCATAGTGACATCAAAACATTAGAACGAACAGAGATCATTCGTGATCTTCGCTTAGGTGAGTTCGACGTATTAGTCGGCATCAACTTACTACGTGAAGGATTAGATGTCCCAGAAGTATCGTTAGTCGCTATTTTAGATGCCGATAAAGAAGGGTTCTTACGAAGTGAACGCTCATTAGTCCAAACCATCGGACGTGCGGCACGTAACTCAGAAGGTAAAGTCATCATGTATGCGGATAGAGTGACTGATTCCATGCGTTTAGCCATGGATGAAACGTCAAGACGTCGTAGTATCCAGCAACAATACAATGAGGAACATGGCATCGTTCCGAAAACGATCATCAAAGAGATCCGAGACTTGATCTCGATTACGAAAGAATCAGAAGATGATGCAAAAGAAACGGTACAAGTTTCTTATGAAGAGATGACAAGAGAAGAAAAAGCAACACTATTGATGAAACTAGAAAAAGAAATGAAAGATGCAGCGAAAGCGTTGGATTTCGAGACCGCAGCCAATGTGCGTGATATGATTCTTGAATTAAAAGCATCTGAGTAGGGGGTAAACATGGCTAACGATAAAATTATTATTCATGGCGCAAGAGCGCACAATTTGAAGAATATCGATGTGACGATCCCACGTGATAAATTCGTGGTCGTCACCGGATTATCCGGTTCAGGGAAAAGTTCGCTTGCTTTTGATACATTGTACGCAGAAGGACAACGTCGATATGTCGAAAGTTTATCTGCGTATGCCCGACAATTTTTAGGGCAAATGGATAAACCGGATGTCGATAGTATTGATGGACTTAGCCCAGCAATCTCGATCGATCAAAAAACAACCAGTAAAAACCCTCGTTCTACCGTAGGGACAGTCACAGAGATCAACGATTATTTACGTTTGTTATTTGCTCGGGTCGGTCATCCGATCTGTCCAAATGACCATATCGAGATCACCAGTCAATCTGTCGAACAAATGGTGGACAAAGTATTAGAACTTCCTGATCGGACGAAGATCCAAATTTTAGCACCGATCATTGTAAAGAAAAAAGGACAACACAAAAAAGTATTTGAACGTGTCCAAAAAGAAGGGTATGTTCGTGTTCGTGTAGACGGAGAAACCTATGACGTTAGTGAAGTACCTGAATTAGAGAAAAATAAAAAACACGATATCGCGATTGTGATTGACCGGATCGTCGTTAAAGAAGGCGTCCGCTCTCGTCTGTTCGATTCTATCGAAGCAGCTCTTCGTTTAGCGGATGGCTATGTACTGATCGATGTGATCGGCGAAGAAGAGATGCTCTTTAGCGAACATTATGCGTGTCCGTACTGTGGGTTTACAGTGGGAGAATTAGAACCGCGCTTGTTTTCTTTCAATGCACCATTTGGCGCATGTCCGGATTGTGATGGTTTGGGTGTCAAGTTAGAAGTCGATATCGATCTAGTGATCCCCGATAAAACAAAAACGTTGAACGAAGGAGCAATCATCCCTTGGAATCCGATCAGTTCACAATATTATCCACAAATGTTGGCTCAAGCTTGTGAAAGTTATGGCATCGATATGGATACGCCATTTGAAAACTTACCTATAGAACATCAAGAAATCGTGTTGAATGGTACGTCAGAGCCCTTCCATTTCCACTACGAAAATGATTTCGGTGGAGTGAGAGATGTTGAAACGTCATTTGAAGGCGTGATGACCAATATCAAACGACGTTACCATGATACGAACAGCGATTTTACGAGAGAACAAATGCGTCTTTACATGACAGAATTGACGTGTAAGACGTGTAACGGTTACCGATTGAATCCACAAGCTTTATCCGTACAGATCAATGGTACGAACATTGGTCAGACGAATGAGTTGTCCATCCAACATGCCGTTGAATTTTTTGAAAATCTAACGTTATCAGAGCAAGAAAAAGTCATCGCTCGTCCGATTCTAAAAGAAGTCAATGACCGTTTGTCATTCTTAGAAAATGTAGGTCTTGATTATTTGACACTTAGTCGTGCTTCGGGAACCTTATCAGGTGGAGAAGCGCAACGGATTCGTTTAGCCACACAAATCGGTTCAAATCTATCGGGAGTTCTTTATATCTTAGATGAGCCTTCCATTGGCTTGCATCAACGGGACAATGATCGTTTGATCGGTTCATTGAAGAAAATGCGTGATCTTGGCAACACATTAGTTGTTGTGGAACATGATGAAGATACGATGCGTGCAGCCGATTACTTGATCGATGTTGGGCCTGGTGCGGGACATCAAGGTGGCGAGATCGTTTCTGCTGGAACGCCAGCTCAAGTTGCGAAGGATAAACATTCACTGACCGGACAATATCTGTCTGGCAAAAAATCGATCCCAGTTCCTGAAACGAGACGAAAAGGTACAGGTAAAGCAATCAAGATCACTGGTGCAACAGAAAATAACTTGAAAAATGTGTCCGTCGAGTTTCCTTTGGGAGAATTCGTGGCGGTCACTGGAGTGTCTGGTTCAGGGAAAAGTACGTTGGTAAACAGTATCTTGAAGAAGGCATTAGCACAAAAAATCAATCGAAACTCAGCTAAGCCTGGGAAATTCAAAACGATAACTGGCTATGAAGGAATAGAAAAAATCATTGATATCGATCAAAGCCCGATCGGTCGGACTCCGAGAAGTAATCCGGCGACTTATACGAGTGTCTTTGATGATATCCGTGATCTGTTTGCTCAAACCAATGAAGCGAAGATGCGTGGCTACAAAAAAGGACGTTTCAGCTTCAACGTAAAAGGTGGACGTTGTGAAGCTTGCCGCGGTGATGGGATCATCAAGATCGAAATGCATTTCTTACCAGATGTGTATGTACCGTGTGAAGTTTGTCATGGGAAACGTTATAACTCAGAAACACTTGAAGTTCATTACAAAGGAAAAAGCATTGCGGATATCTTAGAGATGACCGTCGAAGATGCAGTGGAATTTTTCCAACCGATCCCTAAGATCCATCGCAAACTACAAACGATCGTTGATGTTGGCTTGGGTTACGTCACAATGGGACAACCAGCGACGACATTGTCTGGCGGGGAAGCGCAACGGATGAAACTTGCGAGTGAACTGCACAAAATTTCCAATGGGAAGAATTTTTATATCTTAGATGAGCCGACCACAGGGCTTCACACGGATGATATTGCGCGATTATTGCATGTCTTGCAACGGTTGGTTGACGCTGGAAATACCGTTTTAGTGATTGAACACAACTTGGACGTCATCAAAACAGCCGATCATTTGATCGACCTAGGCCCTGAAGGTGGCGAAGGTGGCGGCACGATCTTAGCGACTGGTACACCAGAGGAATTGGTGAAAGTCAAAGAAAGCTATACAGGTCGTTATTTGAAAAAAATCATGGAAAAATAAGAAACGTTATTGCGATAGTTAAAAAAATATTAAAAGAGAGCGATAAGTATTGTTTTCTTTTCACGAGTATTCTAGAATGCTTTATATGGTAGTTCTTTCTACACTTATTGGTATAGATAAAAACTTCCTATAAGTTCAATCCGTTCAAAAAAGAATTGAGCAATCGGAGGAGATTCCTTTGATTGCTTTTTTCTTTATGGTATGATATTCCTTGTGTGATTGTAAAAGAAAAACAAGAGATTATTAAGTTAGTGAGAGATAATGATGAACAGTAATGAAAAAAATGAATTTATCCCTATTTTATTAGGTAGCGATATGAACGTTTATGGTATGGCCCGTTCATTTCATGAGGCATATGGTACGATTTGTCAGTCATATGCATCGAACCAATTAGCGCCTACCCGCTATAGCAAAATCGTAAACGTTGAAGTGATTCCAGGATTTGATCAAGATCCGGTCTTTATTGAAACGATGAGACGTTTAGCAAAAGAAAAATATACGGATAAAAATAAAAAATATTTACTGATAGCTTGTGGTGATGGATATGCCGAATTGATTTCTCAGCATAAAGAGGAGCTATCTGAAACCTTTATATGTCCATATATTGATTATTCCCTATTTGAAAGATTAGTGAATAAAGTGAGTTTTTATGAGATATGTGAAGAATATCAGTTACCTTATCCCAAAACATTGATCATCCGAAAAGAAATGTTGAATAATGGTCGCTTAGACCAAGAGTTACCTTTCAACTTTCCTGTGGCACTAAAGCCAGCTAATAGTGTGGAGTATTTATCTGTCCAATTTGAAGGACGAAAAAAAGCGTTCATTATTGATAATCGTGAAGAATTTGATTTGATGTTAGGTCGCATCTATGAAGCAGGCTATACGAGCGAAATGATCGCACAAGACTTTATTCCTGGCGATGACAGTAATATGCGTGTTTTGAATGCCTACGTTGATGAACAGCATCAAGTACGGATGATGTGCTTAGGGCACCCGCTACTTGAAGACCCAACGCCAGCTTCTATCGGAAATTATGTGGTGATCATGCCGGATTACAACGAAAAAATCTACCAAACGATCAAAGCGTTTCTAGAAAAAATCGAGTATACTGGCTTTGCAAACTTCGACATGAAGTATGACCCACGAGATGGCGAATATAAATTATTTGAGATCAATCTTCGTCAAGGAAGAAGTAGTTTCTTTGTTACGCTCAATGGCCTGAATTTAGCACGTTTTCTAACAGAAGACCGTGTCTTTGGTGTACCCTTCGTGGAAACGACCTATGGAACCAACCAATCAGATCAAGCAAAACTATGGTTAGGCGTTCCCAAAAAAGTCTTTTTGACTTATGCCAAAGAAAACGAACAAAAACAACGTGCCTTGAAATTGATCAAAGAAAAACGCTATGGAACGACGGTATTTTATGAGAAAGATCATTCACTTAAACGTTGGTTATTGATGACTTATATGTTCCGAAACTATATTCCAAGATTTAAAAAATACTTTCATTCGAAAGAAGGCTAGTTCATGGAGAATTTTTTCAGTATCTTAGGTGGGATGGGTACGATGGCAACGGAAAGCTTTGTCCGCTTGATTAATCATCGTGTCAAAGCCGCCAAAGATCAGGATTACTTGAACTATGTGTTGTTCAATCATGCGACAGTTCCTGATCGAACGGCCTACATTTTGGATCAAACAAAAGAAAATCCTGTTCCTTATTTAGTAGAGGATGTCAAAAAACAAAATTTACTACAACCGAATTTCATTGTTTTGACTTGTAATACCGCTCATTACTTTTTTGACGATTTACAAGCAGAGACGACGATCCCGATCTTGCATATGCCACGAGAAGCGGCAAAAGAGCTTGTCCGTCAAAAAACAACGGGTAAAGTGGCTGTTTTAGCAACTCAAGGAAGTATTCTTGCTGGTGTTTATGAAAAAGAGATCAAAGCATTAGGTTTTGACGTCGTGATTCCTGACCAAGAACTACAAGAAAAAGTGAATTACTTGATTTATCATGAAATCAAAGAAGCGGATCGATTGAACAAAGAACTTTATTTTGAGATTCTAGAAGAAGTAGTTCAACGTTTAGCATGTGAAAAGATCATCTTAGGCTGTACAGAATTATCTTTGATGCAAGAAGTTGCCGCGGACAATCCTTATCCTGTGATCGATGCTCAGTCGATATTGGCTGATCGGACGATCGAGATGGCGCTTGCTGCTCGCAAGTAAGATGCGATTTGATTGCAGTAATAGTTGCGAATTGAGTTTGATCCACAAGGGTCCAGCTTCTATAAATTAGCGCGAAATGAGGTCGGAACAGAAGTGTTTAGCCTCGAGAAATAAGACGCCATCCACGAAATTTGTTCATCAAATTTTTGTGGATGGCGCCTTATTTCCGAAGAG
>NZ_PUAP01000037.1 GCF_002947535.1 Enterococcus mundtii | reverse complement strand
AATTTGAAGAACAATTTTCGTGGGTGGTGCCTTATTTCTAGAGGTTAAACACTTCTGTCTCGACCTCATAGTCCTACATGTTTTTGAAAGGAGGATCAAATGTCTAGTAAAAGATACGGCAGCATTGAAGCTGGTGGCACGAAGTTTGTGTGTGCAATTGGTAATGAGCAGTTTGAGATTCTTGAAACAAGTATTTTCCCAACTGAAGATCCGGATAAAACAATGGAACAGGTCAAAGACTTCTTTAGTCGATATCATGTCGATGCATTAGGGATAGGAACGTTTGGTCCAATAGATATTGATGAAAATTCTTCGACTTATGGAGAAATTTTAGCATCTCCAAAAAAGGCGTGGCGTGGTTTTAATTTTATTCAGGCAGTAGAAAAATGGTTTTCAAATCCAATATTTTTAACAACAGATGTAAATTCGAGTGCTTACGGAGAATACGCTGTTGGGCATGCTAAATCCGCTAGTTCTTGTGTCTATGTCACAGTTGGAACAGGCATTGGAGCAGGAGTCATCCAGAATGATCATTTTATTGGAGGCACTACACATCTAGAAATCGGACATGGATTTGTTAACCGGCACAAGAACGACTTTGATTTTTCTGGCGTTTGTCCTTATCATGGCAGTGATTGTTTTGAAGGCGTAGCTGCGGGCCCCAGCATTGAAAAACGAACAGGGATCAAAGGAGAAAAGCTTTCAGAAAATGATGATATATGGACGATTGAAGCTTATTATCTAGCACAACTGGCATATAATTTACGAGTGAATTTTGCCCCAGAGAAAATTATTTTTGGTGGGGGCGTAATCACTGAACGATTGATAGAAAAAGTTCGTGAACAATTTGAAATGATCAATGCGAGTTATGTAGCAGTTCCTGATTTGGTTGACTTTATTGTTGTTTCTATATTTCAAGATAATACGAGTGCGACGATTGGGAATTTTGCATTGGCGCATAAGCTATTACAGGAAGTAGCAAAAAAATAAAAAAATACTCAATCAACCTGAAAAAGTTGATTGAGTATTTTTTTACCATTCATAAATAGCTGAATCTGCTGATTCATACGAGTTGATGATTGTGTCGCTACTTAACTTACGTTGGCGCAATCCGCGATTGTCTCGTAAAATCGTTGCAAAGATAATATCAAAAACGAGAGAAGTCATGATAGAATTTGTCATGACTAATGAATTGTTTGCGGACATATGATCTGGGATGATGAATTTAATATCGATCATATCGCTGACTTTTGGATTATCATTACTAGAAATCAAGATAGTCTTTACGTCTTTTCGTTTGATCTTCGTCAAGAAGGGGATGATGTCTTTAGTGATGACCGATGGAACAACAGCAATCAAAACGGAATCACTGCTCATATTTTCGATAGCTAATTGCGTTTCTAGGTTTTCTTTTAGGGTAGTAACTTCCATGCCTAATTGTCGTAACTTGAAAGCAAATTCCTTGCTGACAAAAGAAGTATTGTAGATAGATAAGATAAATATTTTACGATTGAGTGTAATCATCGAAGCGGCATCTTCGATATCTTTTGTATCCAACATTGCGCATGTATTCGTTAACATCTTTTGGTAATCAAGGGTTACGTACTCAATTAAGTTTGATTCATCGAAGGATTTTTCTTGGTCCTCTAATTGGTTCATACTTTGGGCCAATGCAATTTTAAACTTATTAAAACCTTTAAAGCCAATTTTTTTACTAAAACGGTTGATACTCGCTTCTGAAGTATTCGTTTTCTTGGCTAGATTTGTGATAGTATTTGAAATAACATATTCAGGATTTTCAATTACAAACTTGCTGATGTCGTGTTCACTAGAAGTAAAACTTGATTCTAATGATTTTATTTTCAATAATACAGCTGATTTCATGTCATCTCCTCGTTTCCTTCACTATTATATCAATAAATCAATGTACTGAGTAGTTAGTTCGCTCAAGTTTTTTTAAAAATAGACTGATAGAATGGTGAATAGAAGCAAATAGGATATTGGAAAGAAAAACAAGATGTGTTGTAAGACACATCTATAAAATGATCGTTCATAAAAAAACAAGAGGATTTAGGTTTTTATCTGAATTCCAGAAGAAAACTTTTTTCTCAAGATGTCTCATTTTATTCGCTATATAGTTTTTCATGATTATGGTAGAATAGGAAAGAACGATTTGAAATAAAGGAGATGTCTATTTTTGACAGAAGCGTCTAGTTCTTTGGATATTAGATTAACAGCAACTGATGATATCAGTATGCTTTTAGGGTCACATGATAAACATATCAAACTGATCGAAGAAACAACTGAAACGACGATCCACACAAGAGGCGAAGTAATCCAGATCATCGGAGAAGAAACCGATATTTCTTTGGCTGCTTCCGTGATCCGAACGTTACAAGAATTGATCAAACGAGGGATCCATATCAGCATGCCTGATGTGGTCACTGCACTAAAAATGGCCCAAAAAGGGACATTGGATTATTTTGTTGAGATGTATGAACAAGAGATCGTCAAAGACCGCAATGGAAAACCGATCCGTGTCAAAAACAGCGGACAAAAAAAATACGTCGATTCTGTGGCAAAACATGATGTGGTTTTTGGCGTAGGACCAGCTGGTACTGGGAAAACATTTTTGGCCGTCGTTTTAGCGATTGCAGCCTTAAAAAAAGGCGAAGTCCAAAAAATCATCTTGACTCGTCCAGCCGTCGAAGCAGGTGAAAATCTTGGATTCCTACCTGGTGATCTGAAGGAAAAAGTTGATCCATATTTACGACCAGTTTATGATGCACTGTACCAAATTTTTGGGTTGGATCATACCAATCGTTTGATGGAGCGAGGAATCATCGAAATAGCGCCACTTGCTTATATGCGCGGTAGAACGCTAGATGATGCCTTTGTGATTTTGGATGAGGCGCAAAATACAACGGTTGCCCAAATGAAAATGTTTTTGACTCGGCTTGGCTATCAGTCAAAAATGATCGTCAATGGGGACACGAGCCAAATCGATTTGCCAAAAGGCACGATGAGTGGATTGATCCATGCAGAACGAACACTGAAACAAATCAAAAAAATTGATTTTGTGAATTTTGAAGCGAGTGATGTTGTTCGTCACCCAGTCGTGGCAGAAATCATCAAAGCTTATGAAAAAGCGGATCTTCATCAAGAATAGCTTTTTTAGGAGGATTACCACATGTTGAACAAAATATTGCAGCAGCTTCAAGCGAAATTAGGGAAAGCTGCAGCACCTTTTCTCTTATTGCTTTTCTTTCTATTGATGTGTGGGATCACGTTTAGCAGCGTGAAGCAAAAACCCAATGATTTTAGAGAGGGACAAGTAGCCGAAGAAAGTATCCGTGCCAATAAAACGATTGAAAACACGGAAGAAACCGAACAAAAAAGGAAATTAGCAGCTGAAGCAGTAACGCCTGAGTATACTTACCAAAGTGACTTAGCTTCGGAACAAGATCGTCGGATCAATCAACTGTTTGTTTTGATCAGTCGTGCGAATGACACGATCGACAAACAATACGAAGAAAAAGTCAGTAAGGCAAAAGAAGATGAAAATGTACCAAAGCCAACAGTAGAAGAACGGATAGCCGCATTGAAACGAATATTCGAAAGTTCAAATGCGGATGATGTTGCGTTCTACCAGAAATTACCAAATAGTTTTTACTCAACGATCATGAATATGTCAGAAAGCGAGATCACGACGGTTCGTGATGAAAGCTTGAAATTGATCGATGAACAAATGAGTAAGCAAGTTCGAGAAAGTGATTTAGATAATTTCAAACAAGAAGCAGAGGATAAGATCCAATATTTAAATGTTTCCGCAGAACAACAAGAAATGATCCGCTATTTAGTCGATCAGGGAATTGTTGTAAATGATGTGTTAAATGAGAAACGTACGGAAGATCTGAAGCAAGAGGCGCGAGATTCCATTCAACCCGTCATGATTTTCCAAGGTGAGATCATTGTTCGGGAAGGAAATCAAATCGATGCAGCGGCTATGAAAAAATTAGAATTGTTAGGTTTGACGAGTCAATCTACTTCGATTTTTCCACTTGTCGCTATGATTCTAGCGGTGTTGTTACAAATTGGGGTGTTATTCTACAATTCACTCCAGTATAAAGATCTATTCAAACGAACAGAGTATATTCTTTTCTACGTAACAGCGATGTCCATCAGTATTTTATTGATGAAATTTTTCCAAGTCTTTCAAACGGAACAAGCAACTTATATTCCGTTACTTTACCCCGCAGCGTTTGTACCGCTTGTCTTGAACTTTTTCTTGAATCGCAGAGCGGGTATCATGGCTGCGTTGTTCCAAGCAGTTTCAGCGCTATTCATTTTCTACAATTCGATTGGTACGAATTTCTTGACTGTGATTTTGGTCTCGTACCTATTTGCTGGCTTTTTAGCAGCGATTTTAAAACGGCAACGTATTTCAGAACAATGGTTTCCAGCAATCATGTGGGTCGTTGTCTTTCCGTTAATGATGGATGTCGTTTTAGTGGTTTATCAAGGCATGAGCTTTAGTGATGGTACCACATGGTTGACACTTGTGTGCGGCTTTATGGGCGCATTTCTGTCGTATCTATTGACGATCGGTCTGCATCCCTATATCGAGCTATTAGTGAATGACGACAGTGTGATCGTTCTAAATGAATTGAGTAATCCAAACCATCCATTATTGAAGCAATTGCTAGAAGAAGCACCGGGTACTTATCATCATAGTATGATGGTCGCAAATCTGAGTGCGAATGCAGTTGCTGAGATCGGTGGTCGCTCGTTGTTGACACGTGTGGCTTGTTATTACCATGATATCGGTAAAATCAAACATGCCAGCTTTTTCGTAGAGAACTTACCTTCTGGCGCGGAAAATCCCCATAACTTTTTACTTCCTGAAGATAGTAAACAAATTATTTTTGGGCATGTGACTGACGGTGCGAAGATTTTAGAAGAGTACGATATGCCACAAATGGTGATCGATATCTGTAAGCAACATCATGGTACGACTTTGATGCGCTACTTCTATATCAAAGCAAAAGAACGTAATCCAGAAGTAACGGAGGAACAATTCCGTTATCCTGGTCCAAGACCACAGACGCGAGAAGCTGGGATCGTCAATATCGCGGATAGTTGCGAAGCTGCTGTGCGAGCGATGGATCATCCAACCAGTGAAAAAATCGAGGCTTTTGTGCATAATTTGATTGAAGAACGGATTTCTGATGGCCAACTTGATGATAGTGGATTGACCCTTAAAGAAATCCGCAAAGTTGAAAAATCTCTTGTTAGTGGATTGAGCAGTACCTTCCACTCAAGGATCAAATACCCTAAGATGAAGTCTGAAGCAGAAAAAATGAAACAAGAAAAAGAATAGCAAGAAGGAAGCGATGGCTAATGGATATTACATTTATCGATGAAACAAACACTGTATCTGAAACGAAAATCAAAGAAATCGAAGAGTTGCTTCAATTTGCGGCAAAAAAACTTTCTTTATCAGATGAGACGGAAATGTCGGTCACTTTCATGGATAATCCGTCTATCCAGGAAATCAATCGTACGTACCGTGGCAAAGACGCACCAACAGATGTGATCAGTTTTGCATTAGAAGATGAAGGTGAAGACGAGATTCCAGTGATCTTTGAAGAGTACGATGAGCCAATGCCTCGTGTATTAGGAGATATCATGATCTCGATCGATCGGGCAAAAGAACAAGCAGAAGAATATGGCCACTCATATGATCGCGAACTAGGCTTCTTAGCCGTCCATGGATTTTTACACATCAATGGCTATGACCATATGACACCTGAAGATGAAGCGGAAATGTTTGGCTTACAGAAAGAGATTTTAGATGCTTATGGACTTAAAAGATAAAAGAGAAGAACAAAAAGTAGATAAAAACAAACATTTTTTGATGTCAGTGGAGTTTGCTTTGCAAGGAGTCAAAACCGTTTTTGATGAAGAACGAAATATGAAGAAACATGTAGCTCTTGGGATCATTGCTTTGATCATGGGACTTATCTTTCAATTGGATCGGATGGAGTGGCTATGGTTGCTCCTTTCTGTCTTTCTTGTATGGATCGTGGAAATCATGAATACGGTATTTGAAAATGTGGTAGATATGTTCACAGACTTCCATTTTCATCCCATTGGCAAAAAAATCAAAGATATGGCAGCTGGGGCAGTTCTAATGACTGCTTGCTTCGCTGTGATCGTTGGGATCATCTTATTTGGTCCTAAAATCTATCAACTGTTTTTTAATTAAAAGGAGAGTAATTATGTCAGAACATAAATCTGGATTTGTAGCAATCGTTGGACGACCAAATGTTGGTAAGTCAACATTGCTCAATCGGATCGTTGGGCAAAAAATCGCGATCATGAGCGATAAAGCACAAACGACAAGAAACAAGATCCAAGGAGTATATACGACTCCTGAAGCACAATTGATCTTTATTGACACACCAGGGATCCATAAACCAAAACATCGCTTAGGTGATTTTATGGTAGAAACAGCTTATAGTGCCTTACGTGAAGTCGATGCGGTATTGTTCATGATCAGCGCCGATCAAAAAAGAGGAAAAGGCGACGATTTCATCATTGAACGCTTGAAAAATGTCCAATCACCGGTGTATCTAGTGATCAATAAAATCGACAAAGTCCATCCAGATGAGTTGTTAGGGATCATTGAAGATTATTCCTCACAAATGGAGTTCGCTCAAGTTGTTCCGATCTCTGCGACAGAAGGAAACAATGTCGAACGTTTGATGGAGGTCTTAGTGGACGAAATGCCTGAAGGCCCACAATATTTCCCAGACGATCAAGTCACAGACCATCCGGAGTATTTTATCGTTTCTGAATTGATCCGAGAAAAAGTCTTGTTCTTGACACGAGATGAAGTACCCCATTCAGTTGCAGTAGTCATCGATACGATGAAACGTAATGAGAATAATAAAATCCATATCCAAGCTACGATCATCGTGGAGCGTGATAGTCAAAAAGGGATCATTATCGGTAAAGGCGGTAAGATGCTGAAAGATATTGGGACAAAAGCACGAAGAGACATTGAAAATCTGCTAGGAGACAAAGTCTTTCTAGAACTCTGGGTCAAAGTCCAAAAAGACTGGCGAGACAAACGAGTCTATTTACAAGACTTTGGATATCGCCAAGACGAGTATTAAACAAGGTTGTGAGAAAAGTGCTATGACCTGAGCAGTAAGCTGGGAAATCAGAAAATAGCTTTTCATATTTTTTGATTTTTCAGCTTAGTGTTGAGGGTCAGCTTTTCGAACACCGTTTATCATAGGTTGTGAGAAAGCTGGTCAACTCCGAGTATTAAGAAAGAATTTGAGAAAATAGCTTTTCATATTTTTTCAAATTTTGGCTTAATATCGTAGGAGTTAGCTTTCGAACACCGTTTATCATAGGTTGTGAAAGAAGCGTTCAGCACTGAGTAATAAGACAGGAAAATCGAAAGTGGCTTTTTCATTTTTGATTTTATGGGCTTATTATCGAAGTGTTGCTTCTTGAATACCATTTATCCAGATCTAGAAATCAGAGGATAACCAAGTCATGGAAGCAATTGAGAGTCTGGGATAAAAGTAATAGTTACTTGTCTCAACTTCAAAGATGCTCGCATGACTTTTTCCTTCTTTTTAATTTAAAAACTCAAGCAGTCTACGTTCAATTCAGAGGAGGGGTGACGATGAGTCAGCTTGCAGAATCAAAAGGAATCATCCTTTCCAGTCGCAACTACAAGGAAAAAGATAAATTAGTCAAGATATTTACAGAATCGGCAGGGAAAATGATGTTTTATGTCAAGGGGATCCATCGTCAAAATCAACCGATCGCACCCGCATTGTTGCCGTTTACGGAAGCAATTTATATTGGTCATTTTCATAATGACGGTTTGTCCTTTGTCAACAGTGTGAAAGATGTCCACTCGTTTCGCAAGATACAAGAAGATATTTTTCTCAGTGGTTATGGGACTTATTTGTTGAACTTAGTGGATGCAGCAATCGAGGATCGGCAATATGATCCGAATCTATTTCAATTTACACATCAAGCATTGCAACGCATGGATCAAGGGGATGACCCAGAGATCATTACGAATATTTTTGAGATCCAATTATTGCAACGCTTCGGCATCTCGCCAGTCTGGACCCATTGTGCAGTGTGCGGAAAAACGCAAGGAAAATTTGATTATTCATCCAAATATGGTGGCGTCTTATGTGAAAATCACTGGGAGTTAGATCGCCATCGATATCACGCGGACCCACGGGCAGTACACTTCGTACGGCTATTTTCAGCAATCTCGTATGATCGCATCAGCGGAATCGACCTCAAAGAAGAAACCAAACAAAAGATCCGCCAATTGATTGATCTATTATATGAAGAATACGTAGGCATCCATTTGAAAAGTAAAAAGTTTATTGATCAAATGAAAAGTTGGGAACATATCATGAAACCGAGCAACGAGGCAACGAAGGAAAATCCTACAGAAGAATGAAAAGTTGTTTGAAATAATGGATTTTTTTCAAAAATATTTGACAAAGTACTTGGTTAACGTCTATTATAAAGCCTAGATAGTAACTATTGTTTTTTCAATAGATGAATGTCATTCAAGATGCACATTCGATAATCACATACGTACGAGGACCAAGATCAGTAGAAAATCAAGTGGCACAAGCGAGTTCGGGAGAGTGTGAGCCGGATGCTAACGTTTTTTGAAGAGGCACTTGTGAGTACGATCAACGAAGCTGCCGAGTCGCTCGGAAGTAGGGTGGAACCGCGAAGATTTTCGTCCCTATGTTTGTTTACGCAAACATAGGGACTTTTTTTGTTACTATTTTTGATTCTTGGTTAAGATGAAAGGGGTAATTTTATGAGTAAGAAGCAAACAGTTCAAGAAATGATTTTGACATTACAAAAATTTTGGTCATCGAACGGTTGCATGCTGATGCAAGCATACGATACAGAAAAAGGGGCAGGTACAATGAGTCCCTACACGTTCTTGCGAGCAATCGGCCCAGAACCTTGGAATGCCGCATACGTTGAGCCATCACGTCGTCCAGCTGATGGTCGTTATGGTGAGAATCCTAACCGTTTGTACCAACATCACCAATTCCAAGTGGTGATGAAGCCATCACCAGAAAATATCCAAGAACTTTACTTGGAAAGCTTGCGTTTGTTAGGGATCGATCCGTTAGAACATGATATCCGCTTTGTTGAAGATAACTGGGAAAACCCTTCGATGGGTTGTGCCGGTGTTGGTTGGGAAGTTTGGTTGGATGGTATGGAAATCACGCAATTTACGTACTTCCAACAAGTCGGCGGCTTACCATGTAAACCAGTCACTTCAGAAATCACTTATGGATTAGAGCGCCTAGCTTCTTATATCCAAGAAGTTGAAAGTGTGTATGATCTAGAATGGTCAGCAGGTGTCAAATATGGCGAGATCTTCAAACAACCAGAATACGAACACTCAAAATATTCATTTGAAGTGAGTGATCAAGAATTACTATTAAGCAATTTTGATCGCTTTGAAAAAGAAGCGAAACGTTGCATTGAAGAAAATTTAGTCCATCCAGCATATGATTATATTTTAAAATGTAGTCACACCTTCAATTTATTAGATGCTCGTGGTGCAGTATCTGTAACTGAACGTGCTGGTTACTTGGCACGCATTCGTAACATGGCGAAATCTGTGGCGAAAATCTTTGTTGCAGAACGTGAAAAACTTGGATTCCCATTGCTGAATAATCAATCAGAAAATCCAACGACTGTTAAGGAGGGTGAATAAGATGGCAAAGGACTTATTATTAGAAATTGGCTTGGAAGAAATGCCAGCGCATGTGGTGACACCAAGCATGAAACAATTAGAAGAAAAAACAGCAGCGTTTTTAACTGACAATCAATTGACATATGATGCAATCGAAACGTTCTCTACTCCGAGACGTTTGGCGATCAAAGTAACAAATGTGCCAGAACGTCAAGCTGACAGTGAAGAAGAAGTAAAAGGGCCAGCGAAAAAAATCGCGTTAGATGCTGAAGGCAACTGGTCCAAAGCAGCTCAAGGATTTGTTCGTGGTCAAGGACTGACGACAGATGATATCACTTTCCGAGAAATCAAAGGTGTGGAATATGTTTATGTGACGAAATATACCCAAGGTAAACCAGCAATCGAAGTCTTGGCAGGATTGATAGATGTCATTAAAAGTATGACATTCCCTGTGACAATGCACTGGTCTTCCTTTGACTTTGAATATATTCGCCCGATTCATTGGATCGTAGCACTATTCGGAGAAGAAGTGATCCCGTTTGAATTTTTAGACGTGAAAACTGGACGTACTTCTCGCGGGCATCGTTTCTTAGGCGAAGATGTGACATTTGCTCATCCAGCGGAATATGAAGAAAAGCTATCTGAGCAATTTGTAGTTGCTTCCCCACAAAAAAGAAGAGCAATGATCATGGAACAAGCCACGCAATTGTCGACAGAAAATGATTGGCATATTGATTTTGATGAAGACTTACTTGAAGAAGTCAATAATCTAGTGGAGTATCCAACTGTCTTTGCTGGTGATTTTGAAGAAAAATATCTGTCTGTACCTGAAGAAGTACTCGTGACTTCCATGAAAGAACACCAACGCTATTTTGATGTGCGAAATGCTGAAGGACAACTCTTACCACATTTTATCGCTGTACGAAACGGCGATCGCGTGAAGTTAGATAACGTTATTCGTGGGAACCAAAAAGTACTGACTGCGCGTTTAGAAGATGCGGAATTCTTTTACAATGAAGACAAAAAATTCCCGATCGAACATTATGTCAATAAGTTGAAATCAGTGACTTTCCATGAGAAGATCGGTAGTATTTATGAAAAAATGCAACGTGTGCAAGTGATTGCATCTGTTATCGGCAAATCTGTCGGTTTATCAACAGAAGAACTTGATGTATTACAACGTGCTGGCGAAATCTACAAGTTTGATCTAGTGACGAATATGGTTGGAGAATTTCCAGAACTCCAAGGCATCATGGGTGAAAAATATGCGTTGTTGCATGGAGAAAATCCAGCAGTTGCGACAGCGATCCGTGAACATTATTTACCGATCGCTAGTGAAGGTGAATTGCCAGAAACGACGATTGGTGCGGTCTTGGCCATTGCCGATAAATTAGATAGTATTTTCTCTTTCTTCACTGTAGGAATGGTGCCAAGTGGTTCAAACGACCCTTACGCATTACGTCGTCAAGCCTATGGGATCGTTCGGATCATTGAAGAAAAACAGTGGGCTTTCCCATTAGCACAATTACAACAAGAAGTGAATGCTGCAATCAATGAAAATCAAGAGCGCTTTGGATTAGCCTTCGTTCAAGGAAGCGATGTGATCGACTTTATCAAAGGTCGTTTGCGTCAACGGTTGATGACTAAAGCGATTCGCCATGATGTGATCGATGCTGTCTTGAATGCGAAGGAAAGTAATTTAACAACCGTTTTTGCCGCTGCACGTCTGTTGAAAGAACGTTTGCAAGATGAAAACTTCAAACCATCGATGGAAGCCTTGACGCGTGTGATGAACCTAGCGAAAAAAGCCGAAGGAATAACGAATGAGATTGATCCAAGCTTGTTTGAAAATGATGCCGAAAAAGCATTGTATGAAGCAGTTGAGGAAGTGAAAGCTCAGTTTGCGGAACGTACACTTAAAGAAAACTATGAGCAATTAGTCAGCTTAAGACCAGTTATCGATCAGTATTTTGATCAAACGATGGTCATGGTCGAAGATGAAGCTGTCCGTAACAACCGTTTAGCACAGTTGCAACAAATCGCTGACATGGCTTTAAGCATTGCTAGTCTTGATCAAATCATTACGAAATAAAACGGATCAAGTGAAAGCTTGAAAAAAAAAGGTTTGGGATGCGAACATCCCAAACCTTTTATTTTTTACGTTGTTGTTTACCGGCATTTCGACCGTTAGCATTTTTCTTTGTTGCTTGTGTATTGATTTTTTTTGTTGTTTTCGTCGTTTCTTCAGGTGTCACATCTTTGCGAGGTGTCACGACTTGTTTCGGTGGATTTTGTTTCAATTCTTCTGCGACCTGTGCTTTTAATCGTGGTTTCATGATCACATTTGTGATAAATGTTTGTAGACAACTAAAGATACCACCGACTACCCAGTAAAGGGTCACTCCCGCAGGAGCACTGATCGACATAAAAACGATCATCGCAGGTGAAACGATCAACATCGTACGCATTGTTTTTTTCTGTTCTTCAGGAATACCGATCGTTGAGATGTACCCTTGAATAAGGTAAGCAATCCCGGCAATCGCAACTAAGACTAAACTTGGATTTCCTAAGTCGATACCATAAAAAGTCGATTCACGGATACCTTCTGTATAGCGAGCAGTAAAGTACAGCGCTGAGAAGATCGGCATTTGGATCAATAAAGGTAAACAACCGATTCCACCAGTCATACTTAACCCATTTTCGCGATACACTTGTTGCATTTCTGCTTGTGCAGCCATTTGTTCTTCTCGGGTCGTTGCCGCTTTTAATTTTTCTTGGGCGGCACTGACTTGAGGTTTCAATGCTTGCATTTTTTCAGATTGGATCATCGTCTTTTTCGATTGACTGATTCCTAAAGGTAAAATGATGATTCGCACGATCACAGTCATCAAGATAACAGCCCAACCGTATGACCAGTTGAAATTCTGCACGAGATATGTAATCGCTTGTCCCATAGGATGTACTAATACGCGATAGACGATCCCAGATGTATCAGGGTTTCCTTCAGAATCCATTCTGACACAACCAGATAAGAAAAGTAAGAGTGTTACAAGACCAGAACCTAGTAACCAATTTTTCCATTTATTCATAAAATACTTCCTCTTTTAAAATTTTTACACAAGCTTAACTATACTAAAAATATGAGAATAATTCAATGAACTTCATAGAAAATTCAAATAATCCCCTTAAGTTTAGCAGATCATGCGAGGGACAGGGAAGAGCACGTAAAAGAACAGACAATTGAGAAGATCATCTTCCAGTAGAAGGCAACAACGACTTTCTTCATATGTGCGTTCAAGAAGAAAAAGTTAGCCGATCACATCGAATTTCTTTCGTTCTTCCATCATCGGATGTTCTTGCAAGTCGACATATTGGACACGACCACTGGGGCTAGGTGATTGCTTGACTTCTTTGATGAACTGATCGATAGTTTCCTCCTCACCAGCGGCTTCGATCGTCACAGAACCATCATCTTCGTTTTTAACTGTTCCGGTCACGCCCAATTGATCAGCCACCATTTTTGTCATATAACGAAAACCAACACCTTGGACACGCCCTTGAACATTCATTTTAACTTTTTTCATTTGAAGCACCACTCTTTCCTCTATTTGATAAATTTATGATAACGATTTTTTCTAAAACTAACAAGCCCAACGATTGATTCCATGCTATAATGAAGTGAGGTGGAAAACGTGAAAAAAATTCAATCAGCAAAAAATCCTAGAATCAAAGAATTAAAAAAATTACATAAAAAGAAGCACCGCGAAGAAGGACAGGAATACCTGCTTGAAGGGTTCCACTTGATCGAAGAAGCTGTGAATGCCAAATTCAAGCCTAAAGAGATCTTTCTGACAGAAAGAGGCTGGTCAGAATGGGGGACATGGGTCGAACAACACGCATTGGATTGCTTTTTAGTCACTGATGAGGTGATGGCGGTGATCTCTGATCTTCCGACACCACAAGGAATCGTAGCAGTGATGCCGTTAGAAGTTAGTCAAGTGTCAGTCAATACAGGAGGCTGGTTGCTTTTAGACAATGTCCAAGATCCTGGAAATGTCGGAACGATGATCCGAACAGCAGATGCGTTTGGTTTAGCAGGTGTGATCTTAGGGAAAGGCTCAGCAGATATTTATAGCACCAAAGTATTGAGAAGTATGCAGGGAAGCAATTACCATCTACCTGTCATCCAACAAGAGTTAGACGCGCTCATTCCTGAATTGAAAGAAAAAGGATTTGCGATTTACGGTACAGAACTCAACGAAGAAGCTGTTTCTCTTCCAACCGTCGTACCAACAAAAAATTATGCGATCATTATGGGGAATGAAGGGCAAGGTGTGCGGTCAGAGTTATTGGCGTTAACTGATAAAAACATCTATATCCCAATGAATGGCCATGCTGAGTCATTGAATGTCGGCGTAGCTACGGGCATATTGTTGTATCATCTTTCTTCTTGATTAAGGAACTATTAAGCTTTTTGGATTTTTAGTCAACCTCACTAGAATATTCCGAACATGAATGATATACTATGTACAATTTCAACGATAAATGAAATTCAAAAAGGTGGCAGATCGAAAATTATGACAGAAAAATGGCGTGAAGACGAAGAATACATGTCTTATATCGAAGATCTATTAGAAACAGAAGCAGTACAAAAATTAGCTGATTATATTCAACATGTACATTCGACAAGATTAGAACACTCGATCAGTGTTTCTTATCATAGTTACAAATTAGCAAAAAAATGGGGTGGAGATGCAAGAGCTACTGCGCGTGCAGGACTTTTACATGACCTATTCTATTATGACTGGCGTACGACAAAATTTGATGAAGGAACACATGCGTATGTGCATCCTAGAATCGCTTTGAAAAATGCAGAAAAGATTACTGAACTTTCTGATTTAGAGCGCGACATCATCTTGAAACATATGTGGGGAGCAACGATCGCTCCACCAAAATACAAAGAAAGCTATATTGTGACATTTGTTGACAAGTATTGTGCAGTGAAAGAAGCGGCGCAACCAGTAACGGATACAATGAAACAAAAATGGCAACGATATTTTGGAAAAAAACAGTCGATCTAACTATTTGACCAGCCGAACGAAAACAGTTGAAGGTCCCGATCATGGGAATCCTTTGACTGTTTTTTTGTGGGAAAGTAGTTGACGAAACAAGATTTATAAGGTTAACTCTTAGTAGGCAAATGTACATAGATGAAAAAAGCATAAAGGGGGTGATGATAAGATGCCATACGTATCTTATTTAGCAGAGTTCAAGGACTTCAGTTTTTAAGCTTACTTTGTTGAAGGACTCTTTTTTCTTCAAAGGAGCTACTTTTGAAAGAAGAAAGGACTCAAAATCATGGAAACAACAATCAAAACGTATCAATATTTCTTTATCAAACGAGAAATCGAGCAACTGTTAAATGTCTATCATTCAGTGAATGATAAAAAAACTGTTGCAACTGTCCAAGCATTAGCCACAGAACGAATCAATGAGGTAGTAGAAAATGATCCACAAGTAATCGCCTTACTTGAACCTTTTGTGAAGCAAATTATGGACACAAACTTGAAAAAAGAAAAAGCGACAGAATTGCTCGAACGTTTAAAAGAACATGTTGCGCCATTCAAGCAACCATCAAAAATCCAAGTGGAAAAAATATTCCGAAAAGTGAAAAAGTTAAAACACCTAGATTGGCAAACATTGGATCTTAAAGAGCATACTTATGTAGGCTGGAATGATCCAGGAACACAGAAGAAATATCTGCTCTATTATGCAGATGAGCGGCTACAAGGTGTCCATGGCACACTTTCGCCGACGATCATCAAAGGAGTCTGCGCGATTTGCCATAAGACTTCGAGTGTTTCGATGTTTCTTTCCACGACGAAATCAGGATCAGATGGCACGTATACTAAAAAAGGAAATTATATTTGTCATGATAGTGATCAGTGCAATCAGCAACTAGTAAAGCTGGCACCATTCTATGAATTTACAGACATCGTGAAGAAAGAAAAATAGCGCCATTGTTTTTCTTGGGAATTTATGATAGACTTTCTGTAAATGAATAGGTGATGGTGTTCGCCTTTAAATGTCGATCGATAGATGACTAATGACGCCTACTAAAAATCGGAAAATCCGTTTTTTTAGTAGGCTTTTTTTGTGGGGAGGAATAGAAAAATGGATCAACGTTTACTTAGTCCATTCAAAGTAGGAACATATATGGTGAAGTGGTTAGGGATCACTGCTTGTTTAGGCGTACTAATGGGAGGACTTTCCGCTTTTTTTCTAAATAGCTTAACCGTGGTGACGAATTTACGAGAAGCACATACTTGGTTATTGTATCTATTACCAGTCAGTGGGGCATTATTTGCGTTTCTTTATCAACGTTACGGTGGAAATGCTAGTCGTGGGAATAATCTGGTTATCGATCAAGGAAATGGCGGGGAAGAAAAAATCCCGCTCCGATTGATTCCTTTAACGCTTTTCGGTACGATCACGACGCATCTTTTTGGCGGTTCTGTCGGTCGAGAAGGGACAGCAGTCCAAATGGGTGGCGCTTTAGCTGAAAATCTAGCAAGGGGATTAAAATTGAGTCCTATCGAGCGAGAGGTGCTGATCATCAGCGGGATCAGTGCAGGATTTAGTTCAGTGTTTGGGACACCTTTAGCAGGCACATTGTTTGGACTTGAAGTACTAGCAATCGGCAAAATGCGAACAGAAGCGATCTTTCCCAGTTTTTTTGCTGCTTTATTTGCTAACTTCGTAACGGAAAGCATTGGTGTCACACATATCCATTATAAGATGGGGGAAATTCCAGGGTGGAGTCCTGCACTATTTGGCAAGTTGATGGTGGCGGGTATCGCTTTTGGGATTATTGGTTGGGTCTTTAGTCGTTCAATCGTCTTTTTGAAAAAGTCGTATATGAAATGGTTCAAAAATCCAATCACTAGAAATTTTATAGGTGGAGGGATTGTCGTAGTTGTTGCACTGATTTTACAAACACAACGCTATTTAGGACTTAGCTTGCCTTTATTGCAGGATGCTTTTGCCGGAAAGGCACACTCCTATGATTTTATCGGTAAGTTAGGATTTACTGTCCTTTCTTTAGGCGCCGGCTATCAAGGTGGGGAAGTGACCCCTTTATTTGAGATTGGCGCAACTCTAGGGGCAACTTTAGCACCACTCTTACATGTTTCGATTCCGTTTCTAGCTGCATTAGGATTTATTGGCGTGTTTTCTGGAGCGACGAATACACCAATTGCATGTTTTGTCATGGGGATCGAATTATTTGGAGGAGAAGCAGCTAGTTTCTTTTTTATGATTTGTTTGATCAGTTTCATGTGTTCGGGAAATAACGGAATCTACTCCGCACAAAAAGTAATGATCAAAAAGGGAATTTTATTTTTACCAATGAATAAAGATCAGAGAGAATAGTTTACTGATTGAAAGAAAAAAAGAAGTTGCATGAAGCGCAACTTCTTTTTTTTAGGCGATAAGTGTGATCAAAGCTAATAAACCAGTCAGTCCAAAGATAGTACCACACACGACCATATGCCGTTTTTTGTGCAACATCAAGATGGCAATATATTCTCTAAGAAAAGCATTCGGCAAATAATAAAAGGCTGTTTTTGCACCAATACCATTAGCTTTTAACTGTGCTTGCTTCGCAAAGAGTCCTGCACGGAAAATATGGTAATTATTGGAACTGAAAATCGCACGATAAGCGCCACCGCCAGATTCACGATCCATCAATTCTTTGGAGAAACGCATATTTTCTAATGTGGTTGTTGAATTTGTTTCAACTAAAATGTCTCGCTCGGGAATCCCTTTTTCCAAAGCATAGTTTTTCATGGCGATTGCTTCTGGTAATTTTTCATCCGCACCTTGACCACCAGACATCAAAAGAATCGGAGGATTTAGCGTAGCATGACTTTGTGCCCAATAAAAGGCGATCGCTTTATCGATCCGTTTGGCTAAAAGAGGAGAGACACGTTCCCCGTTGATCAGACCTGCTCCTAGCACAATAATATAATTCTGGTTGTAACGTGGTCGGTTGAACTGATATAAGAAAGAGACAGTCATAAAATTATAAAAGACAATGAACAGATAAATCAAAATGACTGCTATACCGGAAAATAGCACATTGACCCACGCCGGCAAGTAATTGATTAGAAATACAGTGGCTATTAAATAAAGCGTCAAGGCAATCCCTAATAGCAAAGTCAAAAGATTGGCTAACGAACGTGATTCTCTTTTTAAGACGATGATGCCATTCCAAATGAGAAAGACGACTAAAATATACACACCAAATAGTAAAATCAATAGAACTGGTACCGCAATCAAAGCAAAAATACCACCAATAAAGATATTCTGGGTCTCAAAAAGCAAAAGTAATAAATAAGTGCCAAAACTAATCAAAAATAAATTGAATATCAAACCATTCAGGAGTCGCCTTTTTTCGGTAAAGTAAAAAAAAGCAAAGATACTGAAAAAAGCGAGAGGGATCAAGAAATAAAAACTCGCATAAAAGATCTCTAATACAATGAAATACGTAAGCATCAATGCGAATGTCCAAGTACCACAATAAAAGAATAATGCTGGATCTTTTTGTTTCCTACGCCAGGTGATGATCCCAACCATCCCTAAAATATAGAGAATCGAAAAAATCAAATCTCTTGTTAAATTCATATGACCAACTCCTTTTTCTAATCGTGTAGTCATCACTGCGAATGGAAAACAGATGGATAACAGTAGTGATGATTATTCAACACGAACTGATAGTGTTACTCGCCCCTCATAGACCAACCCTACAAGTAACAATCTACCATCTACAGTATAACGAAAAATTTGTAAAAATGCTGTTATAAAAAAAGAAAAAATAGAAAATACATTTATTTTCTGTAAAAAACAAAACAATACCCAAACAGTAAAGGTTGATTGCGCTTCGTCGATTCGTGAAGAAGAGCCACCTTTTACTGTTTGGGTAAGTAATTGATGTAACGTTTTGGAATGTTTATTTAGAATAGATTACTGAAAAAATTAGTGACGTTGCGCCAGCCAATCACAAAGATATTCGCTTTTTCAACCGAACTAGCAGTGATGATGTCAGTACTTGGAGAGGCATCATCTTCTAAGTAACCTAATTGATCATTAGCTAAAGTGATCGTGGCTGTGCCAACTTTTGTCCCTCTAACGACCGGTGCTTCAAGTTCATTGTCTTTTACTTTTTCTTCATCGATCTTTGGCGTGATCGTCAATTGACCAGTATCCATATCATTTCTGACCCAGACACTGACTGGGCTTTTTAAGACGACATTGACGGAAGTTTCTTTTCCGTTTTTCACATCGATCGATTTGAGTGAAGGAATGCTTGCATTTGATTTGCCGATTTCTTTGACTGACCAGTTATCATAGCAATAATCCATCAAACGAGCCGTCTCAGTGAAACGAACGCTTGGATTTAGCTCATGGCCTTCCGCATTCAAGACCACTGTAATGATTCGTTTGCCGTCTCTTTCGATGGTACCGACAAAACAAGCCCCAGCAAAATCAGTCGTTCCAGTTTTTAGACCATCAACGCCTTCTTTGAAGTTGATAAAACCTGGAAGCATCCAATTCCAATTGACCATTTCAACCGGTGATTGTGTATTTTCACCAAACATTTTTGTTGCAGTGCTCGTCACTTCTAGTACCTCGGGAAAATCAAGTAACAGATGACGTGCGATGATCGCTACATCTTTTGCGGACATTTGATTTTCATCTGCCTCGCCAGTACCTTCTGGACGATTTGCGCCGAGGTACACGTTGTTCAAGCCAGAAACATTGACGATCGTTGCATTTTCAATGCCCCATTCTTTTAACTGGTCATTCATGACAGTCAGAAATGCTGTTTCGCTGCCAGAGATCTTTTCAGCTAAAGCGACCATTGATGCGTTGGCTGATTGGATAAAAGCAGAGTCAAAAAGTTCTTTTACAGTGTAGGTATTCTCCTTATGTAAGGGAACATTCGATAAATTAGGTGCGATACTCAATGTTTCAGCATAATCGGAGATTGCCACTTCATCATCCCAGGCTAATTTTCCTTCTTTGACTTGGTCGAGTACGATGTACAACCCAATGATTTTTGAGATCGACGCGATCCCCATTGTTTTTTCTCCGTCTTGATCGTATAAAATTTTTCCGCTTGTTGCGTCCACAGCAAATGCTGCTTGGGAATTCACAGAAAATGTTTCATCTGCATATACGGATAAAGTTGGCAGAAATGATCCTAATGTCAAAAGAAGCGTTGCCAACAGTAAAGCGAAATGTTTTTTCTTAGTGCCCATGTCCAATCTCCTTGTTTTCTAATTTGATTTGCTACAAATTAAAATTTTATCAGAGAGCGTACGTAGTTTCAATCTTTCTGAAAAAAACTTTAGATAAACAAAAACGAACACAGGAGAAAGTTAACGTTCATTCTTTTTGATTCGAACAGGTTGAGCCTCAGGTTCATTTAGACGAAAGGCAGTGAATACAAATAGAGCAGTCATACATAGTAAACTAAATATCATCAATAATTGCATAAAAACACCTCGATTTCTACTTTTCTTCATGTTACCAGTTAGGTATGAATAATTTAGCTTGGAAGTGTAACGAATCATTGATGAAATTTTGAAGAATAGTTGAAGAAAGCAATGCTTAGTTAAAGATGAAACTGAAATCGTTTTTTCGTACAGGGACCATTTTGTTTTATGGATAAAAATGGTTGTGGTAGACTTTAGTTAGTAGTATTGAAGAAATGATTTTTAGGAGGGGTACGTTTATGGCGAAAAAGGATAGAGAGTTACTGTCACAACTGACTTCAGCAGGTGTCAAAGGACCATTTATTACTATTATGCTAAACACTCACGTTGCACATCAAGATGTGGAAAAAGATCAGATCAAATTCAAGAACTTTGCAAAAGAAGCAAAAAAACGTTTTGAAAAGAAATATGCGGAGCATGATTGGTCGATTTTTCAAAAAAAGATCGATCAACTACTAGAAGATGCTTCATTTTGGCGCAGCGCCACTGCGAGTGTCGCGGTTATTTTGTCTCCTGAAAGTACAATAGTTCATCGTTTGAGTATTGCAGTAGATGATCAATATTATGTAAGTGACCTACCTTATTTATTAGCGATCATCAAAAATGGACACTTTAACTACTCGTATTATTTACTAGGATTGAATCGTGACTCGATGAAGCTTTACGAAGTAAGCAACAAACAAGTAAAAGAAGTTGATCTACCAAAAGGAGCACCTACAGATGTGGTGACAGCTTTAGGATCTGAACTGACAGGTGGTGGGATCAACTACTCGTCAAACGGAAGTGAAGGTTCAACTTTCCATGGAGTTAACCCTAAGGATGAAGAAGTTGAAATTGACTGGATCAACTATTATCAAGCGGTCGATGAATTTCTCAAAGACAGCTTGGATAATCCTGAAAAATGGCCTGTGTACTTGTATGCTTTACCTGAAAATCAAACAATGTTCAAAAAAGTGGCGAAAAACCCTTATTACCGTTCAGATGTGGCGATCTCAGCTTCACCTGCCCAATTAACTTTAAAAGATATCGAAGCAGGTGCAAAGAAACTTTCGGATGAACTGGCAGCGAAGGAAGCAAGTAGCTACAATCAACTGCTAGATAAAAAATTCTTGGATCAACTAGTGGACATCGTGCCAGCAGCGAAAGAGGGAAAGATTTCTCACTTATTTATCGCAACCTCTAATCTCGCTGACGGTTTTGGTGAAGACCCAGAAACAGAGTACGACCGTCGACAAGTATTGAATCAACTAGCTGACGACGTGATCACCAATGGCGGACAAGTCTTTATCTTGGATCAAAAAGATGCGCCTGACGAAAAGAGCTTGACCGCGATATTGCGTTATTAGTCTCTAGGAACAGTACCTAGAAACTATGGATAATCTGTTTAATAAGTAAGGAAAAGCCATGCAGATCATTTACTTGATTTCGTGGCTTTTTCTTATTTCTCAAGGAAGAAATGTGAGGAGATCACCTAACTGAAAACTGAATTTTTTTTAAGCGTAAATTAAAAACGTTCGTTTTCTTTGGAGAAATAAGCAAAAGAATGAAAAAAAAATAAAAAAAGCCCAAAATTTGCTAGCTAAACTGTAATTAATGTGCTACAATAACTATGTAGTTTTTGTTCGGTAATCTTGGTAGTTTGTTTCAAATAAACATCTTCCAGATATTCACCATTCAAGTAATTGCAAAATATGTGTTTGATACACAAGGAGGATTTTTATTATGGAAACAGGTACAGTGAAATGGTTTAACTCAGAAAAAGGTTTCGGTTTCATTACAGCAGAAAACGGCAACGATGTATTCGTTCATTTCTCAGCTATCCAAGGTGATGGATTCAAAACTTTAGAAGAAGGCCAAACAGTAAACTTCGATGTTGAAGAAGGTCAACGTGGCCCTCAAGCAACTAACGTTGTTAAAGCTTAATTAACCCACTACTAAATAAAAGCTCAGTCTGCTAGTTCCTAGCGGTCTGGGCTTTTTTGTGTTTTCTTATAATATTCTTTGACCGTCTTCATCTAAGAACATCTCTCAGGTTAGGTGGATAAAAGATAACGAGATAAGGTGGTAGGAAGTGAACTTACTACTTCTTTCAGTAACAGAGATAACTACAGACGTATACATTAGGTTGATTTCCTAAGAATTTTCAAGTGTTTTGTAGTATAATTTCAAAAGAAGACTAGAGGGAAGAGAAGAGGAAGATATGTTGAAACCGAAAACTTATGCAGTCGTCGATATTGAAACGACTGGGACAAATCCAAAAGAAGATCGCATTATCCAATTTGGATGTGTCATGATCGAAGATGGGCGGATCACCTCTCGTTATTCGATGGATATCAACCCTGGGCGAAAAATCTCAAAACAGATCCAGCATTTGACAGGGATCACCAATCAACGTGTCCATCGTTCACCCTATTTTGAAGATGTAGCACAAACGATTTACAACCTTCTAGCGGATACTATCTTCGTGGCGCATAATATTTATTTCGATTATCAGTTTTTGAACCATGAATTGACTCGCTGTGGTGTCCCCAAATTAAAGATTCCGGGAATCGATACGGTCGAGTTGGCACAGATATTTTTACCGACCGAACCGAGCTTTCGTTTAGCTGATTTGTCAGAAAGTCTGGGTTTTATCCACAATAATCCCCATCAAGCAGACAGTGATGCAGAAGTGACAGCCCAGTTGCTCTTACTGATTGAAGAACGGATGCGCCGCTTACCTTTAGTGACACTTGAACAAATCGTGAAACTGAGCAATCATACAGGGATGGATACCAAGTTATTCATCGAGCAAATCACTAATGAGCTGAGAAAGCAGCCACCACCTTTATCGGACGAACTGGAAATCATCGAGGGAATCGCCTTACAAAAAAAAGAAGTCGAATTATTTTCAGAAGTCTACTATGGTCATAAAGATTATCCAAGAAAAAAACAAGCGAAAGAAAAAATATTTGGGAAAACGTTGATGTATCGTAAGGAACAAAATCGTTTGATGAATGTTGTTTATGATCATTTTACCAAAGATGAATCAAAAAATTTGATGATCGAAGCTGCAACTGGTATGGGCAAGACGATCGGCTATCTATTGCCTCTTAGCTATCTAGCTACACCGGAGAAGCCGGCAGTGATCAGTACGGTCTCACTTGTTTTACAAGAGCAGATCATGGAAAAAGATATTCCTTTGTTGAATCAATTATTCGATCAACCGATCCAAGCAACAATTATCAAAAGCTACCGCCATTATCTCGATTTGCAACGGTTTAAAGCTACACTCCTTGAGCCAAAGGAGCAAAAGCAGTATGCACTCTACCAAATGACGGTTCTTGTCTGGTTGACACAGACGAAAACAGGGGATTTAGACGAGTTGCATCTAACGAATTTGAATCATGCCTTTTTTACAGATGTTTCCCATCGGGGGCTTGATTTTTTAGCAAAAAAACAAGCATTTTATGAACAAGATTTTATTCGATTTTTGCATCGACAAATCAAGCAAAGCAATTTCTTGATCGTCAACCATGCTTTCTTAGTCCAAGAAACGCAAAGAAAGACACCGTTGTTGCCTGAAAGTCCTTATTTATTGATTGATGAAGCGCACCATTTGCCTGAGATTGCTGAAAAAGTCAATGATCAACGGTTTAGTTTGAGCTATTTTAACAAGGAAGTGCAATTATTCGAAGAGCCTGACCGCTTGTTCGATCGCTTCAAAGGCTATCTGCCAGCCAATCATGAGGGGCAGCGTTGGCTTGATATTTACAAAGAAGAGTTGTCCGCGCTTCGTGAAGCACAGCTTTGCTTAGCTGAAGGTTTACTGGAGATCATCCCTCAACAAAAAAGACAAGTTTACCCGGAAGAGGTCATGATCTCGAAAGAAGACATGGATAAATTATCTTTTGAGGCAAGTACAGCCATTGACCATCTTCATCTTTTTTACCAAGAAATAAAGGAATTGCAACACAGGATTCGTTCGGGATTAGAAGTGCTTCAAGAAAGTTGGACGAAGCAAATGCGGGTCGATCTTGCAAGTCTGTATGCTTTGTTTGATCGTTTAGATCAACAAGCAAGTTTTATGGAAGAATGGCTGGAGAATTGGCAAGAAAGTTTAGTCCATTGGTTCGTTCCAGGAGCCACACCACAGCAGACGATGTTCCATCTCCACGATTTCACTGCTGCACTGATCCCAAATACAGTTTGGTATCAGCGCTATGAACGGATTTTATATATAGGAGGGACATTGAAAGTAGGTCCAGATCGTCAATACTTAGCGAAACGATTAGGAATTGAAGGTACTCCGCTGAAAGTCATTGCCTCTCCTTATGATTACGAAAAACAAGCGCGGATCTTCGTGCCAAAAGAAGCACCAGAGATCAATCAATTAAGTGGTACAGCGTATGTCGACTATCTAACGGATGTGTTATACCAGTTGATTAGACAAGAAAAAAGACCGATCTTGGTCTTGTTTACCTCTCATGATATTTTACAAAAGGTGTATCAACGGATGCATTTGACGATGCTTGAACAAGGAAGAGAGATTTTAGCTCAAGGAATCGGTGGCAGTCGTGAGAAACTATTGAAACGCTTTGTTCTTTCTGATATGAGCGTACTATTCGGTGCAGATAGTTTTTGGGAAGGCGTTGACCTGCCAGGAGATGCGTTACAACTAGTCGTCATTACGCGGCTTCCCTTCGATCATCCACAACGTCCAATGGTCAAAGCGAGAAATGCGTATTTAGAATCGGAAGGTATCAATCCTTTTTATCAAGAATCCTTACCAAAGGCAGCACTGAAGGTCAGACAAGCTTTAGGTCGTTTGATCCGTTCGGAAACGGACAAAGGTGTCTTGCTGATTTTAGATCGACGATTGGTGACCGCAAAATATGGCGCGAGGATCATTCATGCCTTGCCTAAAAAGATGCCTGTCCAAGAGGCACCTTTTGAACAAATTTGTGAGGACATCCATGATTTCTTAAACAAAAACGAAGAAATTAAGCCATGATCGAGGACTATTTTTACCTCGAAATCTGTTATAATAGACATCAATGAAAAAAGAAGGAGCGACAGTCCTTGAAGAATCAGACAAACAAAGAACATACGATCAATCGCGTGTTGTTGGGCTTGATCATCGCTTTATTGGCAGTAATCGTGATCAGTACTATTTTTTATCTGCGCGCGACACGCCCAATGACGCAAGCAAAACAAGAGGCGACAAAACTAGCTGAACAATATGCAAATCTTGAGGAAGTGGACCAATTCTATTGGTTTACTCGAGAAGCCACTTATTTTTCATTAACAGGTCAAAATGATAAAGGGCAAGATATTGCAGTGATCATTCCTAAATCGGGTGAGCGAGTAAAAGTATTAGAGCAAAAAGCAGGGTTGACCGAAGAAGCTGCCCGCCAAGAAATCAGCCAGAAACATCCCGATCAACAAGTGGAAAAAGCTTCTTTAGGGATGTACAAAGATGAACCAGTATGGGAAGTCATGGCCAAAACCTCTGATGATCAGTTGAATTATTATTTACTTTCTTTTGAAACGGGAGAGGAAGTCAAAGTCATCAGCGAGATATAGAAAAGACGGATGAAAGGATAGATGGGATGAAACAGTCAGAAAGAGTGAAACGCTTAGAGCCTTCCGTAACACTAGCCACTGCAGCAAAAGCAAAGGCCTTGAAAGCACAAGGAAGAGATATTATCAGTTTGACCGTAGGCGAGCCTGATTTTGCTACGCCTGAAAATATCCAAGAAGCAGCGATTGCAGCCATCAAGAGTGGAAAAGCAAGCTATTATACCCCCACAGCGGGTATTCCAGAATTAAGACAAGCGATCGTTTCGTATCTGAAAACCTATTATGGCTTGACTTACGACGCTTCTCAGACGATTGTGACTGACGGTGCTAAATTTGCCCTCTATGCCTTGTTCCAAACGATCCTAGACCCAAAAGACGAAGTCATCATTCCAGTACCTTATTGGGTGAGCTATGGGGAACAAGTCAAATTAGCAGAAGGTGTCCCTGTTTTTGTCACTGGTCAAGAAGTCAATGATTTCAAAGTGACTCTGGAACAATTGGAACAGGCACGTTCTCCCAAGACAAAAGCAGTTATTATCAATTCTCCTTCCAATCCGACAGGGATGATCTATACAAAAGAAGAACTACAAGCTATAGGTGAATGGGCAGTAAAAAATGATATTTTAATAGTTGCTGATGATATTTATGGCCGATTAGTTTATAATGACAATGAGTTTACTCCAATTGCAACGATTTCAAAAGCGATACGTGAACAGACGATGATCATCAACGGTGTCTCAAAAACCTATGCAATGACAGGCTGGCGTATCGGTTACGCGGTCGGTGATCAAAAAATCATTGATGGGATGATCGCGATTGCTTCACAATCGACTAGTAACCCAACTGCAGTCAGCCAATATGCGGCTGTGGAAGCATTGCAAGGGGAACAAGATACCGTTGAAGAGATGCGTAAAGCATTCGAAGAACGTTTAGACATCGTGTTTCCGCTTGTTGTTGATTTACCCGGGGTATCAGTCAAAAGACCACAAGGCGCATTTTATTTGTTTCCGAACGTCAAAGAAACGCTAGCGCTATGTGGCTATGAACAAGTGACGCCGTGGGTCGAGGATCTATTAGAAGAAACAGGGGTTGCTTTAGTTACAGGTGAAGGTTTCGGCGCGCCGGAAAATGTTCGTTTGAGTTATGCGACGGATCTTGCAACGTTAGAAGAAGGAATCCGACGAATCCGACGTTTTATTGAGAGTAAAAGTCAAAACGAATAGAAATTATTATAGGACAAAGGAGAATTTTACGTGGAACAAATTCAAATCATCGATTCAAAAAAACATGTAGGCGAAACAGTAACGATCGGTGCTTGGGTCGCTAATAAGCGTTCAAGTGGGAAAATCGCCTTTTTACAATTACGAGATGGGACAGCATTCTTCCAAGGGGTTGTCGTAAAAAGCGAAGTGCCAGAGGAAGTTTTCCAAACGGCAAAAAATCTTTCTCAAGAAACATCGATCCTTGTAACGGGTGAAATTCGTGAAGACAGCCGTTCTAAATTTGGCTATGAGATCGGGATCACGAACATTGAAGTAGTGAGTGAAAGCCATGATTATCCGATCACACCAAAAGAACATGGAACAGATTTCTTGATGGATCATCGCCATTTATGGTTACGCTCTTCTCGCCAACATGCAGTGATGCAGATTCGAAATGAAATCATCCGTGCAACTTACGAATTTTTCAACAACAACCAATTCGTTAAAATCGATCCACCGATCTTGACTGGTTCTGCGCCAGAAGGGACAACAGATCTATTTGAAACAAACTACTTTGATCAAAAAGCGTATTTGTCACAAAGTGGTCAATTATACATGGAAGCTGCTGCAATGGCATTTGGGAAAGTATTCTCATTCGGACCAACTTTCCGTGCGGAAAAATCAAAAACACGTCGTCATTTGATCGAGTTTTGGATGATCGAACCTGAAATGGCGTTCACACACCAAGAAGAAAGCTTAGAAGTTCAAGAACAATATGTTGCTTTCTTAGTTCAAAGTGTATTAGATAACTGCGAGTATGCTTTAGACGTCTTAGAACGTGATAAAGAAGTATTGAAAACTTATACTAAATTACCTTTCCCACGTATTACGTATGATGATGCCATCGAGTTATTGAAGAAAAATGGCTTTGACGATATCGAGTGGGGCGATGATTTTGGTTCACCACACGAAACGTTCATTGCGAACTCATTTGAACAACCAGTCTTTATCTTGAACTATCCAAAAGCGATCAAACCATTCTACATGAAACCACATCCAACAAGAGAAGATGTCGTGATTTGTGCAGATATGATCGCACCTGAAGGATATGGCGAGATCATCGGCGGAAGTGAACGTGCGACTGACTATGATTTCTTACTTGAACAAATCAAGAGCCATGGCTTAGACGAAAAAGAATACTCATGGTACCTAGATCTACGTAAATACGGATCTGTTCCACATTCTGGTTTCGGCTTAGGCTTAGAACGTACAGTGACTTGGATCTCAGGGATCGATCATGTACGTGAAGCAATTCCATTCCCACGTTTGTTAAATCGTATTTACCCATAAGAAATAAGACGCGTTCCACGAAAATCGTTCTGCGAATTTTCGTGGAGCGCGTTTTTTAAAAAGCTCTTACAAAATTACTAATGTGCCAGTTCCTTCTTTCTTTGGCTAAGCGTGTGTGGGATAATAACGTAAAAGTGGCATAGAAAGTAGGGTGTGTGATGGAACAACGACTTTTATTCATCGGGGATAGTATTACAGATGCGGGCAGAGGATCTGACGATCTTGGTCATGGTTATGCACTGTTGACAGCGGCAAAATTGGCTGCGAGTGATCCAGAAAGAACCTGGACATTCTTCAATCGCGGAATCGGCGGGAACAAGTTGGCAGACCTCAAGAAGCGTTGGCAAACAGACTGCATCGACTTGAAACCTGATATCGTCTCGATTTTGATCGGTATCAATGATACGTGGCACAATGTAGGCGAACCTGCAGCTTTTGCGACAAAAGAATCTTTTGATCGTTTTGAAGCCGATTATCGGTATTTACTTGATCGCTTAGTGGAAAGTGGCATCAAAAAAATCATCTTGATGGAACCATTTGTTTTGCCAGAGCCTGACGATCGTAGAAGTTGGCGTAGTGATCTTGATCCGAAGATCCATTTGATTCGTCAGTTAGCAAAAGAATATCAAGCAGTCTTCGTTCCGTTAGATGGCACGTTGAATTCTTTAGGCATTTCTTATGGCTATGAGAAATATACAGGGGATGATGGTGTCCATCCGACACTACTGGGTCATGAAACGATCGCCAATATTTGGATAGAAACGGTCAAAAAAAGAAAAGAGTGGTTTGAATGATCATTCGCCAAGCGACCGAAGCAGATCTACCAATGATCAATACGTTGATCAGGCAACAAGAAAATCGCTTCTTGAAAGAACTAACGCTAACAGAAATAAAAGATCCATTGAATATATCCATTGTAGCGGAACAGGAAGATACAGAAAAAACAATGATCTTCGCTTTTGGACAAGCGAGACAAAGCGAAACGACTGAAGCTGATCAGCAATCAGGTGAACTGGTTCAAACGATTTTTGTAGCAGTCGATCATGAAAGAACAGTAGCAGCCCAGTTTATGGAACAGTGGTTACTAGAAGCAAAAAAACGCAAAATCAAGAGAGTCGATTTCAATGGGGGATGAATGTCTCACTATTTAGCTCAACCTGATGGCTTCCAATGTTTGAAGTAGACGCTTTTTTGTAGAGACTACAGACAAGCAAGTGTGTTTCGTCAACTTTAGAGATTCTCTTATACGCACGAATAGCTTTTTTCAAAGAATGCCAACCTAGAGAGTTATTTTAACTAGTTGGACTTGTGTCAATATTTTTACCTAAACAATAAAAAGAGCGCTGATCAAGGATGCGTAATTCAGCGTCATTGATCAGGCTCAAATGGGAATATTCAAATAGCCATAGCTCCTGTAGCAACCTAAACGATGCTTGATTTTCTTAATTATCGATCGCTTAGAGATTTTGAAAAAAATGCTACTTATTAATTTAACCAAGTGTCTAGTATTTCTTGATACCCTTACTCCGCAAGCTAAATATTTTGTTTGGCTCTCAGCGAAAACAATTATTTGCAGCGCGTTTTTTTTTGAGTTTACTATTACGTTTTGTAAAATTCTATTGATTTTTAGCCTATAGGATCAATAAAAATACCGGCGATATATCCACCTTGATAGTTTTCCACAGTAATAAGCGGATTTGTTTCATCACTAGCTATAGTAAAGTCTGCAGATACTTTATAATATCCTTTCTCAACTTTTTCACCAATCCCCAATGGATTAGCTAGTAACAATACTCGACTTTCCCCTGAAGCTGAATCTTTTTTCAAGCTAACTTTTAACGGAAGCGTCGGAATGCTACTTGTTAACCCCTTTGCATACACGACAACGCGGTAGTTTCCTGGTTTAAGAGCTTCTTCTCCGACAAATTGTTTAAAGATCGCAGCTTGCTGTTCAGAATGGAAAACAAAGTCACCATATAATGAATTATCTGGATCTTTTAATAATTCTAAGTCTTGACCAGCAAAATTTTGCCACCCATTAGGTGCACCATCAGGCCAGGTTGGTGCAATTACTCTAACTGAAATAGTTGCTGAGTCTGTTTCGCCTTGACTGTTTGCCACAGTATAAACAACCTGGTAGGTTCCTACTTTTGATGTATCAACATCGTTTTTTGCCACACGGATTTTATCGGTGATATCTCCATCTTTATCATCTGTCGCTTTTAGTCCAATTTTAGGATCGAATGGATCAAACACAGAATCTTTAGGAACGGAGATATCGTTTGCCGTTAATTTTGGTTTAGTGAATGATGCATCAAACGTATTGATTCGAATAATATGAGCGTTGTAACTTGCTCCGGTAGATGCTGCAATAGTGAATGTATATTTTACATTTTTATCTATAGCTGGATTATTGAGTACAAAATGCTTTTCTTCATAATCCGCAGTTAATATATTTTCGCTAGCCCGCCAATTGATTTTAATATTTTTGAAGCTTCCGTCTGGTGCAGAAATATTTTGCATGGATGCTAAAGCAACTAAAATATCTGTAGATTTATCTGTCGCAATAAATCCGGCATGAGGGCCTTTCATTTGAGTGTGGTTAAATGAAGTATCGTGATCATCTGGCGCTTCCCAAAAAGTATCTAATTCAAATCCAATTCCTGCCTTTAGACCTCTAATCCCTAGGCCACCACCATATTTACCAATAGCGCCAATCGAGTCTTGATGAAATGCGATGCCCACTCCATCAGCCCCATTTTTATTTGTGCCTAGGTTAACATCCATATCTAAAGAAAAGTCGTTCATCATATTTAAGCCGGTTATACCCGTCAATGCGCCAGCTTTAGATTGTGCATTTGTAGTTAGTTGAGCCGTATTCGAGTCTATTTGTGTAGCATCACCATTAAATTTAAATAAACTAGAGAGATCAAGTAAAACTGGTACTGTACGTTTTTCCATATTCAATTGGTCGTTTTCTGTTTCCATCATACTATTAACCCTCTCTTTATAATGTATTTTTATAGTGTTGTAATCGATTACAATAATATCATAACACATCCGAGATTGTTATGTTTCTTGTTTTTATTAAAAAATAAGCGTTTTATAAAAATAACGATACATATTTGAGGATGAAGCCTGTTTTTACATACATTTTCGTAGTTTTTTTTCGAAATTTTATTTTAAAAAAACAATATAGTGAGTTTGATGTGGGGGGATTTGTAAATTAAAATGGAGAAAAGTGTTATGTTTAAAATATAGGATGTATAAAAAATCAGCGGAAAAAGAGAATTAATAGATAAAAGATTGCTTTGCTCATTCATCATGTCAGTTCAAGAGCTAGTTTGCTTATCTGGGCATTTTGTTCATTTAACGAATTTTAAGAAGAGCTGTTCCTATCATTTATTCAGAAAGAAAAGACACAAATCAAATTCTTGTAACCTTAAATTAGTTAAAAGTAAATCTGATGTACGATAGGCTAGTTTTGTCAAAAAAACATTAATTAGTAGTCGCAAAAGATTAAGAAGAAATTACGAAGAATTGTTTGTTGCTGATTTTATAGGTATACTAGTATAGAAAAAATGAAAAAATGGAAGTCCGAGTGATTTTTCAGTTTTCAAAGTACCCGAAGGTCTATTCGCTTATCTTATGACAATTGAGTCTGAGACAAAAGCAAAGATTGATTTTTTAAACTCATATAAACGACGAGAACAGAAGTAACCACTTTGAAACTAAGTTGCAATCCACAAACATTTGAAAAGTATTTTTTGCGAACATCGCCTTATTTCTTCGGGTTGACCATTTCTTTCGCAACCTCGTTATCTGCTTGAAAATTGTTAAATCAGGACTCTTATTAGAATGGAGAAAGAAACAATGAGTTGTATTGGAAACATTATTTGGTTTATTTTCGGTGGTTTACTCGGCGGACTTAGTTGGGCGGTAGCAGGTGTATTATGGTGTATCACAATTGTTGGTATTCCGGTCGGGCTGCAATGTTTTAAACTAGCGTCTTTGTCGTTTGCACCATTTGGAAAAGAAGTCATCTATACAAACAATGGCGTATCGTTGATCGTCAATATCATTTGGTTGATCGTGTCAGGTTTGCCGATTGCTTTAGGGCATGTCATCAGTGGGATTTTACTTTGTATCACGATCATTGGTATTCCTTTCGCAAAGCAATCCTTCAAACTAGCACGCCTAGCGTTGATGCCATTTGGGGCAGAAATCGTTTAAATAGTGACTAAATATAAAAGTAACTCTCTTGCACAGTTGATCGTCCAAAAGAGTTACTTTTTTTGTTTCACTTAGCGAGTGATTTCTGTATGGCTTTTAGGCTTTTGTTTACTTAAAAAATTTGATTTGTTGGTTGCGTCTACTACGCGATGATTAAAATTCGCTTGTGTAAGGGACGTTTGTGTTGGAGAATTTGGAAGTGGCACGTCTGTGGCGTTACTTTTAGAGGTCTGTCTATCAGAAAAAATCCTATCTTTGACTGTTTTGACTGTTCCCCCAACCCGCTGGCTCTTAGCTTTTACTTTTTGTCGAAATCCCTCTTTTAATGGTTGATCTGTTCCATCGATGATTGCGTTGATATGAGCATCCAATCGTTTCAATCGTCTGGAACCATCATAAAAAACATGATAATAATATGGCGCGACCTCGACGGATTGATTTTTGACAAATTTTTTAGGTGTTTTAGGATCTTCGTAGACTTTCTTTACGAAATCATCCGAAATATCGACGAAATCATCTCTGGAGATAGTTTCTTTTAGACCAGTGATGTTTTTTCGCTGTTCGTAATGTTTCCATAACTGGGAAAATTTTTCATTATGCTTTGTATTTTCACCTAGAAAAGTCTGATAGAAACGCTTGCGAAATACCATTGATGAACAAAATTTTGGTTTTACTTTGCCTTCAGCAAATGGTGGAGTGAATGTAGCCTTTTGGCAATGATAAAGGGCACTTCGAAAGGTAGTAAGTGGTTCTAAGATAGGACAAACAGGAACTAGCGCATATTCTCTCATGTCAAAATCAAGGTTCTTTGGTGGCGTTTCTGATAGTTGATTGATTGCATCAATGATATTGATCTTAGACTCGCTATGGTGTTCGAGTTTTGTTGCAAAAAGTATTTTGCTTAATTTTTCCAAATGATCTGCTGGGATAGTTGATAAATGATTACCCATGTTTGTATTAGCCGAAAATTTATCTATTTTAGCGACAAGATAGTCATGTTCTTGCTTGTAGATGATCAAAGTATAAATATGATTATGATGAGAAGAAGGACTTACGGTGTATGAGGGAATAATCATAAAACTTGCTGGATCATTCCTTTTCATATTTCTGATTTCCGCTTCTAATTCTGTCGGTTTTTTCATTTCATAATAGGTTATGGTACGTGCTAAAGACTGGATTACTAGGGATTTTCTAGGGTGATCGATCAAAGTGCCGTCCTCATCATTTTCGATCATTTTGATAAATCGAGAGAATAAAAATTGGTAATTCTTTTTCCCATCTGAACCGACCACTTCAAAAGCTGCTGCATTTCCTAATCTTAAAGCAAGTGCCAATTGATGATATTGTCTATCGAAATCAAGCATAATAACTCTCCTTATTATTTATTTTCTTGAAGCAATCCTACTATAGAAATAATAGGATGATTTTACTTGGATTTTTTTCCCTTTATCTCAAATTCGTAAGAAAACAGTTATCTTTGTATTGAACACGCTTGGCTTTCTTTTTTTGAGGGAGAACCTATGTAGCTAACGTTATCTGATGAAGTAGGAACAATCCGAGTACTTAGTGTAAAATGTTGTGAATTCACTGCGTTTTTATTTTGAGATTCATCAATTGGCATGCACTTTTTATTGATTATGTTACTTATTTTTGTGTGCAATGTTTCTAGTTTTTTTGACCTTGAATGAAATACTTTATATTTACTTTTACTTGCTTCATTTGTTTGATTTTTCTTAAATTCTATTGGAATGGCTGGATCATTTAATACTTTACTTAAATATTTAATAGAAAGACAGCGGATTTTTCCTATGTATTCTTTATCAACCAATTGAGTTTCAATTTTTCGCATGACGTAGTAATTCCATAACATAGAAAATTGCCGATTATGTTGTTCATCGTCACCTAAAAATGTTTGATAGAATCGCACTCGAAGATCTTTTGATGGCCATAGCTTCGGATATATCACTTGCTTCTTCTTGATTTCGTCAGATAAAATTGGCTTGTTGCAATTGTAGACAGTCCATTTTAATGCTGTTAACGGTTCAAGTATCGGACAATTTGTAATACCTGGATAACCACGTAGTTTGTTATGTAAAGCAAAGGGTTTTTCAGTAGATATTTTTTTAAGTTTTGAGAATATGTCTACTGATATTCTTGTTTTCCGATAGTCAAACTTGGAATAATAAAGTATGTCACTGAGTTTATCTAAATTTTTTGGATCAACTTTAAGCTGAAAGTTTGAGATCATTGACTCTAATTTATCGATTTTAGTGACAATGTAGTCTTCCTTTTTGTGAATGATCAAGCTGTATATATGATCATGAAATAATCTTGTTGTAGTAGAGTAAGAGGGGATGATGACAAAGCTGGTGGGATCATCCTCTCTTAAGTTTTCTATGATGTGCTGAATGTCTTCTTTTTTTTTGGCATCGTAATAGTCAATTGTATGTCCAAGAGAGTGTATCAAGTCATTTTTTTTGTCTGTTTCAATAAAAAAGGAATCTTGATCATTTTCGACCATTTTAATCAATTTTGAAAATAAAAACTGATAGTTTTCTTTTCCTTCCTTTCCGACTGCTTTGAAGTTGGCAGCTTTTCCCAGTCGTAAAGCCATTGCTAGTATATGGTATTGATCGTTAAAATCAATCATGTATTTCCTCCTTTATTTTCTATTGTAAAAGTTTAACATTCGTCACTTTTACATAAGAAACTTCTTTTTCATCTCGCAGAAATAATGATTCTCCCGAACGATACTTAAATTATGTTCTGTTATTACTATGATTTGACATATGAATACTCATTCATGTATAATAACTTATGAAGGGATAGTCATATGTTTAGTGAGGAGGGACTGGAAATGAAAAGTTATCAATTAGAAGGGTTAGATTGCGCCAATTGTGCGATGAAAATCGAAAAAAAAGTACAAGCAATACCTGGTGTAAAAGAAGCATCGGTCAATTTTGCGACTGGAAAAATGATGATCGATGCAGACAAGGCTGTCATTGAAGCGATTGAAAAGCAAGCAACAGAAGAAATCCATCAATTAGAACCAGAGGTCAAAGTAATCGAAGTGAATAACCAGACAAGCAAAAATCATGAATCAGAAAAAGATAATAAAACAGCGTTGTTGCGTATCGTCATAGCGACACTTAGCTTACTTTTATTATTTTTATGGAAGCCTGATGAGCCTATTCGTTTCATTACTTTTTTCGCCATTTTTGTTCTCATTGGCTTTGATGTCATCAAGCAAGCAATCCTCAATATTCGTAAAGGACAAGTGTTTGACGAAAACTTTTTGATGTCGATTGCAACGATCGGTGCGATGATGATCGGTGAATATCCAGAAGCAGTTGCTGTGATGTTGTTTTATCAGATCGGTGAGTATTTCCAACATTTTGCGGTCGATCAGTCTCGTCGGTCAATTCGTGAGTTGCTGGCGATCCGACCGGAAGTTGCTCATGTGATCTCTGAAACCGGCTTGGTAAATAAGCAACCAGAAGAAGTGCAGATCGGTGAGTCGGTCATGGTCAAACCAGGTGAAAGAATTCCTTTGGATGGAACGATTTTGAAGGGACAATCTCTCGTTGATACTTCTGCATTAACAGGAGAATCGTTGCCTAAAGAAGTGATGAGTGGTGAAAATGTATTAAGTGGTTTTATCAATAAGACCCATCCTTTAACCATCGAAGTAAAAAAGAACTATGAAAATTCGACTATCAGTAAATTATTAGAACTAGTGGAGACAGCAAGTAGTAAAAAGGCACCTGCTGAAAAATTCATCACTAAATTTGCTCGTTACTATACGCCGATCGTCGTTGCTTTAGCTGTTCTTTTAGCAACTGTCCCACCCTTACTTTATGGAGGAGATTTTTCTGAATGGATCTATCGAGCATTGACATTTCTAGTGATCTCTTGTCCATGTGCATTGGTCATTTCTGTTCCACTTAGCTTTTTCGGAGGAATCGGTGGAGCGAGTAAACAAGGGATACTTGTCAAAGGTGGAAATTATCTAGAACTTTTAGCTCGTACAGAAACAGTGGTATTTGACAAAACAGGTACCCTGACAAAGGGTGATTTTGCCGTACAAAAAGTTGTTTCTACCATCGACGAGAAAGCATTTATGAAATATGTTGCGAGTCTGGAAAATCTATCGACACATCCAATCGCTAAGGCGGTCATGGATACCTACAGTGGCCCGTTATACGAAATCGAAGAACCCGCAGAAATCGCTGGTGAAGGAATCAACGCACAGGTCAAGGGACAAGAGGTACTTGTCGGAAATCAAAAATTATTGGCTCGTTATGGAGTCGAGCAACCAGAGAATCATGAAATAGGAACATTGATCTATTTAGCTGTCGATAGTCAGCTCATGGGCTATTTAGTTATTGCGGATACGATCAAATCCGATGCAACATTTGCTATCGAGACATTGAAAAAAGTCGGCGTCAAAAAGACAGTGATGTTGACTGGTGATGCCCAAAAGATTGCGGAACAAGTCGCAAAAGAGGTAGGGGTCGATACTGTCTATAGTGAACTGCTTCCAGAAGATAAGGTAGAAAAATTAGAAGCATTGATGAGCGAAACGGCTCAAAAAACAGCCTTTGTCGGTGATGGCATCAATGATGCACCGGTATTAGCTCGAGCAGATGTGGGAATCGCCATGGGTGGTTTGGGTAGTGATGCAGCCATTGAAGCAGCCGATGTCGTCATCATGAACGATGAGCCATCAAAACTTGCGGAGGCAATCCAAATTTCTAGAAAAACGTTGAAAATCGTCAAACAAAATATCGTGTTTGCCATTGGGGTCAAAGTAATCGTATTGGTTCTCGGAGCCATTGGCTTTGCTTCTATGGGAAATGCAGTCTTTGCCGATGTCGGCGTGACCCTGATAGCAGTTTTAAACGCCATGCGTGGGCTATCTGTTAAAAAAGTCAAATAAACAGTCAAAAAAGCACCGTTAAACCACAGTAATCATTTATTTGAGGACTGTGGTTTTTCTGCGATTAAAATAACCGGAAGATTTTAATTGTTCTGAAAATTCCAAAATAGTTAGAAAATAATTCGTGTTTGTGAGCCTTTAGATTAGGTGTTAGAGTATAAAATGAAAAATAAATGTAAAAACAATGTGTTTTACCTAAAATAATCCACAAATAAAATAACGAAGTGTTGTAAACATTATGGAAATTGAATATGATAGTCAATGAATAATTATTAAATATTTATAAAGGAGAAATCAGATGAACGAAAAACAACTGCGCTGGTTTACAGTAGCGTTGATTGCATTCAACATGGTCTGGGGTATGGGGAATGTCGTCAATAACTACGCGCAACAAGGAATCTCAGTAATCACTTCATGGTTATTGATCCTAGCTATTTATTTTATCCCCTATGCACTGATCGTCGGTCAATTAGGATCAGCATTCAAAGATAGTAAAGGGGGCGTTAGTTCTTGGGTAGAAAATACTACTTCGAATAAACGCTTAGCTTATTATGCTGCCTGGACATATTGGGTCGTACACATTCCATACTTAGCACAAAAACCACAAGCGATTTTGATTGCAGCTGGTTGGGCAGTTCAAGGAAATGGCGATATCGTCAATACGATGTCTGTCCAAATGGTCGCAGTGATCTCATTGATCATTTTCTTAGCTTTCTTGTATCTATCAACAAAAGGTTTATCAACGTTGAAAGTTATCGGTGGTTTAGCAGGTACAGCGATGTTCGTCATGTCATTATTATTCATTTTACTTGCTGTTACTGCGCCATTCATCAATCCAACGATGGAATTTGCAACAGCGAATATGAACCAAGTCAAAACGTATATTCCTAAATTTGACTTTAGTTACTTTACGACTGTTTCGATGTTAGTCTTTGCTGTAGGGGGCGCTGAGAAAATCTCTCCTTATGTCAATTCTACCCGTAATCCCGCAAAAGAATTTCCAAAAGGGATGATCTTTTTAGCAGCGATGGTCGGTATCTGTGCTGTTTTAGGTTCTGTGGCAATGGGTATGTTATTTGCAAGTGATAATATTCCTAAAGATTTAATGGCAAACGGTGCGTACAGTGCCTTCCAAATCTTAGGTAACTATTATGGTATCGGTAATGCATTGATGATCATCTATGCATTGACGAATATGGTCGGTCAAATTTCTGCCTTGGCATTTTCTATTGATGCGCCATTGAAGATTTTGTTAGCCGATGCAGATCCAGAATTTGTACCAAGTTGGTTACGTAGACGTAACCGTAAAGGAACGTTGGTCAATGGTTACATGTTAACTGGTATCTTAGTCGGTATCATCATCCTATTACCGATTATTGGTATCAAAGATATGAATGAATTAGTTAAATGGCTGACGAACTTAAATTCAGTCGTTATGCCAATGCGTTACTTATGGGTATTCCTAGCCTATATGATGTTGAACAAAGCATACAAAAAATTCACGTCAGAATATAAGTTCGTGAAAAATCCTAAAGTTGGGTTCATCTTTGGTGCTTGGTGTTTTGCTTTCACTGCGTTTGCATGTATTTTGGGAATGGTACCAAAAGTGGAATACGCTGCTGATCCACAAGCTTGGTGGTTCCAATTGATCTCAAATATCGTCACACCGATCATTTTGATTTTACTAGGTATGATCTTACCAGCGATCGCACGTCGTGATAATAAGAAAAATCCATTGAAAGAACCAGTTTCTCAACTTTAAAAAAATTTGACCGAATCAGTCCAACGATTGGTTCGGTCTTTTTTTGCGTTATTAAGAATAAGAGGTAAAATAAAAAGATGACCATTCGAAGGAGGACAAGATGAAAATAATGATTATTGGACAGTCCGGTGCAGGTAAATCCACACTTGCAAGAAGCTTACAAGCAACGACAGGAAGCCCTCTTTTAGCCCTTGATCGATTGTGGCTAGCAACGGACTATGGAAAAGCAGCCAAGCAGTGGTTGTTAAAAGAACAGGGAAAATTTATGGCTGATAACAAGGATTGGATCATCGAAGGGAATTATCTATCGATTGCAAAAGATAGAATTGAACAAGCTGACTTGATCCTAATGCTTCGCTTGCCGAGATACCGAGCGATGTATCGTGTGGTCAAACGTTCGCTCAAACGAAAATTAGATAAAAGTACCCGTCCAGATGTTCCAGAAGAATTTATAGAAAAATTCGACAAAGAATATTTGGACTTTTTACTTTTTGTTTGGCGTTTCAAGAAAGAAAGAGAACCCTTAGCAATCAAAAAAATCTATGAACACGGAGCAGAAGGAAAATTAGTCATTTTGAATGGTCCGCGACAGCAAAAAAAATTTTTAGAGCAATGGCGAAGTAGAAGTAGTTGACACTTTTCGTTTACAAGTGTAATCTGTATTTATGAATGAAGTTTACAGTTGTAAACGAAGAGGAGAGTGATACATATGGAAGAAGTGAAAAAGCCAATCAAAATCAGTGATTCAGAATGGGAGATCATGCGTGTCATCTGGACATTAGGAGACACCACTGCCCAAGAAATCACACAGATCCTTTCTGAATCAATGGGCTGGAAAGCAGCAACAGTCAAAACATTATTAGGACGACTTGTCAAAAAAGAAGCGATTTGGACAGAACAAGAAGGAAAAAAATTCATTTATCATCCAGCTGTGTCTGAAACAGATACCGTGCAAAGTGCCGCAGAGAATCTATTCTCACATATTTGTGCGAAGAAAATCGGCGAGACGATTGCAGATCTTGTTTCAGAAGCAACTTTGACACAAGCAGATATCGACCAAATCATGGCAGAACTAAAGAAAAAAGAGCCAGTAACAACTATCCAGTGCAATTGCATTCCAGGACAATGTCATTGCCATCAAAACAACTAGGAGGAAACCAGCGATGAAAACAAAAGTAACGATCAAAGGAATGAGCTGTAAACATTGCGTTGCACGAGTGGAAGAAACGGTCAATGCACTACCGGGTGTTAAAAAAATCAATGTCAACTTAAAAAAAGAGATTGGAACTGTGTCATTAGATGAAACAGTGATCCAACCATCAACGATATGTCAAGCAATCAATGATTTAGGCTATCAAGCAGAGGTGATTTAAATGGAGCATCCAGCTAAAAAAGACACACTCGTGATTACTGGAATGACTTGTGCAAATTGTGCTGCACGAATCGAAAAAGAGTTGAATGAACAGCCGGGTGTATTATCTGCGACTGTTAATCTGGCAACAGAAAAAGCGACGGTCAATTATCAGGAAGTATCAATCGAAGAACTGATCCAAAGTGTTGAAACCATTGGTTATGGTGCGATTTTATATGATGAGGCACATAAGCAAAAAATTGCAGAAGAAAAGCAAATTTATTTAACAAAGATGAAGCGAGATGTCATCATAGGTGCTATCTTGACGCTTCCTATGATGATTGCGATGATTGCAATGATGTTAGGCTTTCATGGAACGCTTGTCCATTTTTTCCATGATCCATGGGTTCAACTGATTTTAGCAATCCCTGTCCAGTTTTATATTGGTTGGCGCTTTTATGAAGGAGCGTATTATGCCATCAAAACAAATGCACCCAATATGGATGTATTAGTGGCAATCGGTACGACCGCCGCATTTGCGCTTAGTGTATACAATGGTTTTTTCAGTACACATTCATCGGACTTATATTTTGAAAGTAGCAATATGATCATCACACTGATTTTGTTAGGGAAATATTTGGAACACACAGCGAAAAGCAAAACCGGCGATGCCATCAAACAGTTGATGTCTCTTCAGAAAAAAACAGCACAGGTCATAAAAAATGGCGAAGAAAAGACTATCCCGATCGAGGAAGTAGAAATTGGGGATATCTTACTCGTCCGACCTGGAGAACAAATCCCAACAGATGGAAAAGTCATCAAAGGGGATAGTGCAATCGATGAAGGGATGTTGACGGGAGAAAGTGTACCAGTTGAGAAAAAAACGGGGGATCTACTCTTCGGCGGAACCATCAATTCCACAGGGATTCTTGAAATGACGGTGACTCAAGTGGGTAAAGGAACTGTCCTTTCACAAATCATCCAAATGGTGGAAGATGCCCAAGGAAGCAAAGCACCGATCCAAAAAATTGCTGATAAGATTTCTGGTATTTTTGTACCTATCGTTTTAGTCATTGCCTTCGTTACCTTAATAGCAACCGGACTAATCAGTGGCAACTGGGAACTGGCAGTGATCCATAGTGTTTCAGTGTTGGTTATTGCTTGTCCTTGTGCGTTAGGACTAGCGACACCAACTGCTATCATGGTTGGTACAGGACTAGGCGCACGAAAGGGTATTTTGATCAAAGGCGGAGAAGCATTAGAAGCTGCGACACATCTAGACACGATACTTTTAGACAAAACTGGAACGATCACACAAGGGAAACCAGTAGTCACAGACGTTATCGGTGACGAAGAAGTGTTAACGATCGCCACCACATTAGAGCAAGGATCAGAGCATCCTTTAGGCAAAGCCATTGTGACTTATGGAAAAGAACAGGCGATCACGACGTTGCCTGTACTTCAAGCAAAAGCACATCCGGGTGCTGGGATCAGTGGAGAAATCAATGGAAAATCTTATTTTATTGGTACGAGAAAACGACTAGTCGAGATGAACGTTTCATTTGAAGCGTATCAAGAACAAGCGTTACAATTAGAAGGACAAGGAAAAACCGTAATGTTTCTTGCGGATGATAGACAAGTATTGGGGATGATCGCTGTGGCTGATCAGATCAAAGACCACGCACGATCAGCAATCAAACAATTACAAGACCAAGGATTGGCAGTTTATATGGTCACTGGGGACAATCAATCGGTTGCAACGACGATCGGACAAGAAGTGGGTATCTCGCCAGAACACATCTTTGCTGAAGTATTACCTGATGAAAAAGCAGGCTATGTCGAAAAATTGCAAAAAGAAGGAAAACAAGTGGGAATGGTCGGCGATGGTATCAATGATGCCCCCGCCTTGGCTTTAGCCAATGTCGGTATTGCCATGGGCAGTGGCACTGATATTGCAATGGAAACTGCTGACGTGACGTTGATGAATAGTCAACTCTCGTCGATTGGACAAACGATCGAGCTTTCAAGTGTGACGTTGAAAAAAATCAAACAAAACTTATTTTGGGCATTCATTTATAACACGATCGGCATTCCGTTTGCTGCATTTGGCTTACTGAATCCGATCATTGCCGGAGGAGCGATGGCCTTTAGCTCAATCAGTGTGTTACTCAATTCATTAAGTCTAAACCAAAAAATGAAGAAATAAGCGGTTCAACAAAGGAAAGGACAGAATGAAAATGAACGAGCAAGAAAAACGAACGATGCAAGAGCATCATCATGATGAAACGAAACAACAAACGAACATGACACATCATAAGATGGATCATACGGGGATGGATCATACGAAAATGAACCATGAGACAATGACGCATGAGCAGCACTCAATGGACCACAGTTCAATGGATCATCATGACCATATGAGCGGTGGGATGGATCACTCGATGCACATGGGAAATTTTAAACAGAAATTTTGGCTGTCATTGTTGCTAGCGATTCCGATCATCTTGTTTTCTCCCATGATGGGCATGGAATTTCCCTTTCAAGTGACTTTCCCTGGCTCTGATTGGCTCGTCTTGATCCTGGCAACCATCTTGTTCATCTATGGCGGACAACCCTTTTTAAGTGGCGCTAAAATGGAATTGAAGCAAAAAAGTCCAGCAATGATGACCTTGATTGCCATGGGGATCACTGTGGCATATGTTTATAGTGTCTATTCTTTTATCGCAAATCTCATCAACCCTCATACTCATGTGATGGACTTCTTCTGGGAATTGGCGACGTTGATCGTCATCATGCTATTAGGGCATTGGATCGAAATGAGTGCCGTTTCTAATGCAAGTAATGCGTTACAGAAATTAGCAGAATTATTACCCGAAACGGTCAAACGATTACGAACAGATGGGACAGAAGAGACGGTTTCTCTAAAAGAAGTCAAAGAAGGAGATCACTTAGTCGTTCGAGCAGGAGATAAAATGCCAACGGATGGGAAGATCCTCAAAGGTGAAACGATCGTGGACGAATCTGCCGTGACTGGTGAATCAAAAGGGGTCAAAAAACAAGCACCTGACTCAGTGATCGGAGGATCGATCAACGGAGACGGCACCATTGAGATCGAAGTGACTGGAACTGGTGAAAATAGCTATTTAGCCAAAGTCATGGATATGGTCCGTCAAGCACAAGGGGAAAAGTCAAAACTAGAGTCATTATCTGATAAAGTAGCGAAATGGTTGTTTTATGTCGCATTGATCGCCGGCCTATTGGCATTTGTTGTATGGCTTCTTTTGACCGATCTACCTACTGCTTTAGAACGCATGGTCACCGTCTTCATCATCGCCTGTCCCCATGCGTTAGGGTTAGCGATTCCTCTAGTTGTGGCACGTTCGACGTCGATTGCGGCTAAAAATGGGTTGTTACTCAAAAGTCGCCGTGCATTAGAACAAGCCAATGAGCTAGATGTCATCATGTTGGATAAAACAGGTACGTTGACGGAAGGAAAATTCACCGTCACGGGTATCGAAAGTTTGAACGATAATTATCCTAAAGAAGAACTGTTGAAATATCTAGGTGCCTTAGAAGTGAACGCCAATCATCCGTTAGCCATTGGGATCATGCGTTATTTGAAGGAACAAAATATTTCTCCTTATCAAGCAGAAAATCTAAAAAATCTTTCAGGTGTCGGCTTGACTGGAACAGTAGCAGATAAAGATGTAAAAGTAGTCAACGAAAAAGAAATCAAACGTTTAGGACTTGAGATGGCGAAGGAACGATTGACACCTTACGAAGAACAAGGGAATACAGTCAGTTTTCTATTGATCGATGATCGTTTAGTGGGATTAGTGGCTTTAGGCGACATCATCAAAGCAGAAGCAAAAACCTTTATCCAAAGTCTCAAAGAAAGAAAGATCACTCCGGTGATGTTGACTGGTGATAATCCACATGCAGCAGAAGTGGTCGCACAATACTTAGGTATCGAAGAGTATTATGGCGGACTTTTACCAAATGACAAGGAAGACATCGTCAAACGTTATCAGGAACAAGGAAAAAAAGTCATCATGGTAGGTGATGGAATCAACGACGCCCCAAGTTTAGCACGTGCGACGATCGGTATGGCGATTGGAGCAGGAACTGATATTGCGATCGATTCAGCGGATGTTGTTTTGATCAACAGTGATCCAAAAGATATCCTGCATTTCTTGGATCTAGCCAAACAAACGCGAAAGAAAATGATTCAAAATCTATGGTGGGGAGCTGGTTACAACATTCTTGCCATTCCTTTAGCAGCAGGTATTCTTGCGCCAATCGGGATTTTGTTAAGCCCAGCGATTGGAGCCGTCTTGATGTCATTAAGTACCGTAGTCGTAGCACTGAATGCGTTGACGTTGAAGATCAAGGGATAACCATGTTTTAGTGAATAACTGTTGAATAAAGAGTTAAAATGAGTATGTCAATGGGCGGTCGGAACAGAAGTGTTCAGCCTCAAGAAATAAGACGCTAGCCACAAAAATTGTTCTTCAAATT
>NZ_PUAP01000036.1 GCF_002947535.1 Enterococcus mundtii | reverse complement strand
CGCTGATTGTAAAATTAAGCTAGACAATTAAAAAAGTCATTTGTGCTACACTCAATATAGTTCCGTCGAAAGAATTATAAGGAGTGATCACAAATGACCTATACCCATCTTACACCAACTGAACTCGTAATGATAGAAGCGTATTTTAATCAAATGCACTCTGTTTCAAAAGTAGCCAAACGATTACAACGTTCTCGACAAACCATTTATAATGTCTATCGTTTTCTTAAAAATGGTGGAAACGCAATGAGTTACTATAAACAATATAAGAAAAACAAAAGTAACTGTGGAAGACGTCCGATTGTTTTACCAGATGAGCAACAGGAATACATTCAAAAAAAGGTGGTTCAAGGGTGGGCTCCTGATGTCCTTATTGGTCGAGCAGAGTTTCCTATTGCTTGTTCGGTACGTACACTGTATCGGATGTTTAAAGACCAAACCTTTGATAGTAAACACTTACCAATGAAGGGGAAAAGAAAACCAAACGGCCACAAAGAAACCCGAGGAAAACAAGCGTTTCGCCGTTCAATTCATGATAGAACTCATGATTATACCCACTTCAATCATGAATTTGGTCACCTGGAAGGTGACACCATCGTCGGTGGAAAACATAAAAGTGCAGTCATTACTTTAGTGGAAAGATTATCTAAAGTGATCATTACGTTAAAACCTACTGGTAGACAAGCCAAAGATATTGAAAATAGATTGAACCAGTGGTTCGGCTCTGTTCCTAAGCACTTATTTAAATCAATTACGTTTGATTGTGGGAAAGAATTTTCTAATTGGAAAAACATCAGTAACATCAATGATATTTCTATTTATTTCGCTGATCCAGGAACACCTTCTCAACGAGGATTAAATGAAAATTCGAATGGATTATTACGTAAAGATGGCTTATATAAAGCTATGGATTTTAATGGTGTATCCGAAACCTTTATCCAATCAGTGGCATCAAAACGAAATCATATTCCGAGAAAATCATTAAACTATCGAACACCATTGGAACTATTTTTGAGTTACGTAGATAAAGATGATTTGTCTAGCTTAATTTGACAAATGAAAACCATAAAAAAAATCGACACACGATGCTTTTAAACTGCATCTTTTAAGTAACAATGAGATTAGAAAAGAAGTCTTTAATATCGAGAAATTTTTTAATTCTTCCCTATTCTCACCTCACTACATACAAAAAAACACAGCGATAACCAATCAAGTTATCCACTGTGTTTTATCTAACTATTTTACTAAACGCTATATCCCATCTTCATAAAAACGTCCGAGAATTTGGACATTTTCCGCAATACTGACAAATGCTTGTGGGTCAGATGATTTCATTGCTTCACGTAACAACGGAAGCTCATAACGAGTAACGATCGTCATTAAGACCGTTTGTTTATCGTGGTTATACGCACCTTCTGCTTCGTTGATGATCGTGATCCCACGACGCATACATTTTTGGATGGCTTCGATCACTGCTTCAGGATGTTTAGTCACGATCATGACTTGCATCTTTTTTTGTTTCGTATAGACGACATCCGTCACTTTACCACTCACAAAAATCGACAAAGCACTATAAAACATATACTGCCAACCGAAGAGCAAGCCCGCTACGAAAACAATCAGTGCATTGAAATAAATGGAAATCGAACCGATGGATCGACCTGTTTTTTTACGGATCGTAATACTCACGATATCTAATCCGCCAGAAGACAAGCCATTTTTTAATGCTAAACCAATACCAACCCCATTGACGGCACCACCGAATATCGCACAAATGATCGGATCGGTCGAAAGAATCGTTTGTGGCAAAAGATGGATACTAAGCGAGGTTAATGTCACAGTGATAAATGTAAAAATCGTAAATTTCTTTCCAAGTTTAAACCAAGCTAAAAAGAATAATGGGATATTCAGCAAATACAACGTGGTTGAGACTGGAATCTCAAAACCAATCACTGATTTTGAAAGCGTCGTTAAGATTTGCGCAAGACCGGTTATCCCACTTGAATAGATGTTTCCTGGTTGATAAAAAAAATTCAATGCGACTGACGCAATCAGTGCATAGACGATCGACACCGAAAGTTTGGTCGTATAATCATGATACGCCCAATTTTCGAAAGTTTTTTTCATGAAAAAAGCCTCGCTTTATCTGGTATGCCCTTATTATATGATCTTTTAAAATTTAATCAAGAGACATTTTTGAAAAAAAGATTGGAAATTCCAATATAATAGAAAAAAGGTTGTGTCAGCGTCACACGCACGAATCAATCGCGACTTATTTGTGCCACTTCCACAACCTCGGTATTCCTATGAAAATAACTTCTCTTTCTTATTTGTTATTCAACTTCTGTAACGTCGATGTTCAACTCAAATAATTGAAGATCAGAAACAGTGCTTGGCGCATCACTCATGACATCAGCTGCTTTACCATTTTTAGGGAAAGCAATGACTTCACGAATGTTTTCTTCACCTGCAAGCAACATCACAAAGCGGTCAAGCCCTAAAGCAATTCCTCCATGTGGTGGGAAGCCATAATCTAATGCACTTAACAAGAAACCGAATTGTTCTTCCATTTCTTCTTCAGAAAAGCCTAGTGTTTTTAATACTTTTTCTTGTAATTCTCTTGTATGGATACGTAATGATCCCCCACCTAATTCATAGCCGTTCAAGACGATGTCATACGCTTCTGCATAGACTTTTGCCGGATCAGTTGCCAATAACTCGACGTCGGATGCTTTAGGCATCGTAAACGGATGGTGCGCAGAAACATATCGGCCTTCTTCTGCTGAATATTCAAATTGTGGCCATTCAGTCACCCATAAGAAATTAAATTTTGATTCGTCGATCAAATCTAATTCTTTTCCTAAGCGAGAACGAATCGCTCCAAGAGTGGCTGCAACGATTTCTTCTTTATCTGCACCAAATAATAAAATATCCCCAACTTCAGCGTTTGTTGCTTGGATCAATGCTTCAGATGCCTCGCCCATAAACTTCGCAATAGGACCTTTCAAGCCATCTTCTTCTACTTTTAACCAAGCTAGTCCTTTTGCGCCAAACTGAGTGGCATATTGTCCAAGATTATCTAAATCTTTACGTGAATACTTACTTGCTGCATTTTTCGCATTCAGCGCTTTGACTACTCCACCATTTTCAAGCGCCATTTGGAAGACTTTAAATTCAACGTCTTTCACAACCGTGCTCAAATCGATCAATTCCATGTCAAAACGTGTATCTGGCTTGTCACTTCCATAACGGCTCATTGCTTCATCATATGTCATACGTGGGAATGGCAAAGTGACTTCGATACCACGTACCTCTTTCATCACTTTAGCAATCAAACCTTCTGTATAGGTTTGGATTTCTTCAGCAGTCAAGAACGTCGTTTCGATATCGACCTGTGTAAATTCTGGTTGACGGTCGCCACGTAGATCCTCATCGCGGAAGCAACGAACGATTTGATAGTAACGATCAAAGCCAGCATTCATCAGCAATTGTTTGAACAACTGTGGTGATTGTGGTAAAGCATAGAAATGCCCCGCATGGATACGAGAAGGTACTAAGTAATCTCTCGCTCCTTCTGGTGTTGATTTGCCTAAATAAGGTGTTTCAATATCCAAGAAATCATGGTCATCCAAGTAATGACGGATCGCTTTCGTTGTATCATTGCGCAATTTGATATTTTTCGTCATTTTTGGACGACGTAAATCAAGATAACGATACTTCAAACGAATCTCATCATTGATCGTTTGTTCATCCTCAATCAAAAATGGTGGTGTTTTTGCTTGATTTAAAATAATGATTTCATCTGCGATGACTTCAAATTTACCTGTTGCCATTTTAGGGTTGATTGCCAATTCATCCCGATTTTTTACTGTACCTGTCACTTCAATGACATATTCACTACGGCATTTATCTGCGATTTCCCACGCTTCTTTATTGATTTCTGGATTAAAAACAAGTTGAACGATCCCTTCACGATCACGTAAATCGATAAAAATCACGCCACCTAAATCACGTCTTTTTTGTACCCAGCCTTTTAATGTGACTGTTTGTCCTAACTGCTTTTCTGAAACCAGTCCACAGTAAACTGTTCGTTGTGCCATCATTTTTCCTCCTGTTCAGTCGATAACGCCATTTCATCATAGACTTTGTCAAAGTGGTTATAGATTTCTTCTAATGAATAACTTTTCTCTGTACGATTAGCCATTGATTTGACGTTGATTGTTTGATTTGCTAATTCATCGGCGCCGATCACTAAGACTAACTTCGCATCGGCTTTGTCTGCTGTCTTGAATTGGGCTTTCGCTTTACGTCCCATAAAATCACGATCGGCAGAAAAACCAAAATCACGGATTGCTTGAACGATTTTTAACGCTTCGATATTTGTTTCTTCGCCTAGTGCCACCACATAGGCATCTAATGTATTCAGTACAGGGACAGCTACTTCTTCTGCTTCCATCGTTAATAAAATACGTTCGATCCCCATCGCAAAACCAAATCCTGGTGTTGCTGGTCCGCCTAGTTCTTCGACCAAGTTGTCATAACGACCACCCGCACAAATCGTTGCTTGTGCGCCCATTTTAGGCGCGTCACTCATCACTTCAAAAATCGTATGCGTATAATAATCTAACCCACGAACCATATTGCTGTCGATTTCATAAGGTACATCTAACGCATCCAACATCGCAATCACTGTTTCAAAATGTGCTTTTGCTGTTTCACTCAAATAATCTAAGATCGAAGGCGCTTCTGCTACGAATTTTTGGTCACGCTTGTCTTTGCTATCCAATACACGCAATGGATTTTCATGTAAACGACGTTGTGAATCTTCACTTAATTCTGCTTCGAACGGCACAAGGTAATCGATCAACGCTTGACGATACGCTTGTCGCGTTTCTTGATCGCCTAAAGAGTTGATCACTAAACGGATTTGACTGATTCCTAATTGCTTGAAGAAGTCTAATGCCATCACCATGCTTTCAACATCTGTCGCGGGATTTTCAGAGCCAAATGCTTCCACACCGATTTGATGGAATTGACGTAAACGACCTTTTTGAGGACGCTCATAACGAAACATTGGTCCCATATAAAATGTTTTGTAAGGTTTTGTATATTCTGGTCCAAATAATTTATTCTCAACAAATGAACGAACGATTGGTGCAGTTCCTTCTGGGCGAAGCGTAACATGACGCTCGCCTTTGTCATAAAAATCATACATTTCTTTTGAAACGATATCAGTCGTATCCCCTACACTACGAGCAATCACTTCATAATGCTCAAAAATCGGCGTGCGGATCTCATTATATTGGTAATCTTTAAATAATAAACGGGCAGTTTCTTCAACAAATTGCCATTTTTCAGATTCTCCAGGTAAAATATCGTTTGTTCCTTTTGGTCTTTGGAAGCTCATCTTTTTCTCTCCTTTTCTTCACGCTATGTAATCAATGCAAACAAAAAACACCCTTGTTCGCCATGAACAAGGGTGAATGATTATTTCATACACGGTACCACCTATATTTGAAAGATTGCTCTTTCCTCTCACGATTAACGCTCGTCTACGGGACGGCTTTGCACGCGTCCATCTCCAGAGTGTCTTTCAGAAACTAATTGTTTTAGATCGTTTTCAGCCACGACGATCCTCTCTTATAAAGCATTTAGTTACTTACTCGCTCTTTCATCGATATTTAGATATTAATTATAACCTACTAAAAACACAGCCCAAAGTCAAGTAGATTCTTGTTGATTTCTTTTTCAAAGTCATTTTGATTCAGCTTTTTTTCTTTTTGATTTAGACTAAATAAAAAAGGAGGTAAAAAAATGTCAGAAGTAAAAATTGGTCATTCTCAAGTATATGCCGAAGCAATCGGCTTAGGGGCAAATGCCGTCGGAGGGCACAATCTTTTTTCAGGATTAGCTGATGAAACTGGTAAAGAAGTCGTCAGAGCTGCCTTAGATAATGGCTTGAACCTTATTGATACTGCTTATATTTATGGCGAAGGTCGTTCAGAACAATTGATTGGAGAAGTTCTGCAAGAGCCGGCTTATGATCGTTCACGTATTATTATTGCCACCAAAGCAGCACATCGTCCAGATCAACCGAAAAAATTTGATAACTCTCCTGAATTTTTGAAGAAATCAGTTGATGAAGCGTTAGAACGTTTGCAGACAGATTATATCGATATTTTTTATATCCATTTCCCAGACGAAGCAACACCTAAAAATGAAGCAGTTGCCGCTTTACACGAACTAAAAGAAGCAGGGAAAATCCGTGCTATCGGTGTATCGAATTTCACTTTAGAACAATTGAAAGAAGCCAATCAAGACGGCTATGTCGATATCGTACAAGATCAATTCAGTTTGATCCATCGCACAGCGGAAAAAGAATTATTCCCTTACCTCGAAGGGAACGAGATTGGTTTCGTTCCTTATTTCCCACTTGCTTCAGGTTTATTGACTGGCAAGTATGATCTAGAAAGTCCGAAACATTTTTCTGAAGATGATCCTAGAAAGAACAAACCAAACTTTCAAGGTGAACGATATGAACAAATCATCACAGCGGTCGACCAACTCAAACCGCTTGCTGAAAAGTACCAAGCAACCACTGCTCAATTGGTCTTGGCTTGGTATATCGCGCACCCACGTATCTCATTTGTCATTCCTGGCGCAAAAAAACCAGAACAAGTCGTAGACAATGCCAAAGCTTTGGATATTCATTTGTCTTTAGAAGATGCCCAAACAATCGATCAATTATTCCGAGAGTTTAAATAATACTCAAAAACAACCATCGCGAGAAAATGCGGTGGTTGTTTTTTTATTATGTACACGATGTTTCAGCATAACCTTAGCTCTTTTTTCATTTCGTCATGCGAGAGACTTTCATCAAGTTTCTGATGAGCCTTCATCGCTTCATTATAGATAGCCAAGTCAATTTGTTTTTCTAGCGTACCTAATATCATCGTTCTAGCTAATTCCGATATTGTCAGTCCTTTCAAATCAGCCATTGCCAAAATAAATGATTTTTCTTCCTCTGATACACGAATTGTAATTTCGCTCATTCCTTCACACCTCCTGTATATTTTTATAGAACGAGGTCGGGAGAGAAGGACTCTAATTACCTAAGAGGCTACTTCTCTGCCCACTACCTAATCCATTCTTACGTAAGAGATAAAAGCGAATGTTACTTTTGTCTCTCACTCACTGAGCAATCCAAGCTAATCCAAGCTGAAAACCCACGTTACTCTTTATATAACAATCCTCGACTATTCGGATAAGTCGGAAATTGATTGAATGGAATCGTCCAGTCTTGTTCTGGTACAGAAAAGGCAAAACGATTCACTAATTGATCGGAAAAGACACGTAAACTATGCAACGTGATCCATTCACCTGCGCATCGGTGCATTTTTCGGAAATCACCGCCACCATGCGCAATCATCTCATACTCTTCTTCATAAGAGATTTTTTTCGCTTTACCAATATACCGTTTGATCAAAAATGCCTCTGGTGAATCCACTGTCCGTTCATCATGATTTGTTCCATACAAATCTAAAATCACCCAACTGTCTTTAGGGATGCGATAGCCATCTACTTCAACATCTTGTAAAGCAAATGCCGGTAACATTGGGAAAAATGGGTAATACCGACGCATCTCCTGAATAAACGGATCTTGTAGTTCCTTAAAATCGTTTTTTAGTTGTTGATAGATATCTGGACGACTGAAAAGAGCATGCCCCATCAACGCCGCCCAGACGGTCAATGCCACGGTCGGCCGAATGATATTCAATAATTCTACCGCCGCAATATCCAATGGTAAAAGATTGCCCTTAAGATCGGTCGCATGCGCAAAAGCATACAGGGCGACATTTTCTTTTCCGGCTACTGGATTTGCTCGTGCTTCTTCCAACAACTCTTGCGCCCATTTCTCTGATTTTTTCCGATTGTCAACGCCTTTAAAATGATCGATCGGTGAAGTCACTGTTCCACTGATCATGGAGATCTGATAATCTGCCAGTTGGTTGATTTCTTCTTCTGAGTAATCAGCTAAGTTGATTCCCGACCACTCACATATAGCGGTAAAAAGTACTTTTTTACTTAAATCAAATAACTCAAAGGTACCATGTTGTTGTTCCAATTCATGTGCCAGTACGCGATCCAGTATTTGATGATAGTCTTCCATTCGCTCTGGCGTCATCAAATCCATAAAAATTGCTTTACGATGATGATGCTCTGCACCATCTAAGGACTGCACCCCGTCCTTTCCGAACAATGTTTTTTGGACCATTTTAGGCATCGCACCTTCTCGTTTGAAATTTCTCGGATCATAAAAACGTTTCGCTGCCTCTTCTCCATAGATGATCACAGCTTCCTTATTGAATATCTTTGCTTTCACAACAGGTGATTGGGCTTCTTCTCTTAGCTTTCCAAGCATTTTGTAGCCCTCATTATAGTATTTTTTGATTTCGGTCATTTTGATATCGACCACTGGAATTTCTTGCATATTTTTTGCTCCTCCTAATAAATAACTTTAGATATTATTAGGATACTCCTTGTACAATAAAACTGACAAAAGAAGTGTTTGAGACGAAACTATACCATCTATTTCTCTTGCATTGCCTAAACTCGAAGAAACGGCTTCCTCATCACTCATTCAAATGAAATAAGATTTCATTATAACGTTCTGCGGCTCGGTCACTCGCCTCATTTCTTCGTCTAGCTTTGAAGTCAACGCATGAAATGCCTCTTTGAAGCGCACGTCTTTTCTAGCGCGTTTGTAAAAAGACAAAACATAGACATCACAAAATAAAATATAGCTTCTAAAGGGATATTCTACTTCCACCTAAAAGATACGATGGACATTCTAAAGTAGTGAACGGTGCTCCTTTGATCAATTTTTTATCTGGCGTTGCCCAGTAATCAAAGCCATTATCATAGCGCTGGGAAAGTATCTCGCCTATCGTTTTCTGGTTTTTATTCGTCATTGGCAAGCACCTCCTATGTTCCATTTTATCGCATATCAATACTCCTGACGAACAGAAAATGAAAGCGAATTTTGTAGTTAGAGTAAGAAAAAAAGTCTGATTTTGAGAAACTTCATCAAAATCAGACCGATCTTTTTTATTCATTTATCATTTATTTTGAGAATCGATAATGATCGTCACTGGGCCATCATTCACAAGAGAAACCGCCATATCTGCACCAAACTCTCCTGTTTCAACTGTGATTCCTCGTTGTCTTAGCCCTTCGTTAAATGCTTCGTATAAAGGAATCGCTGTTTCCGGACGGGCGGCTGCAATAAAACTTGGTCGATTGCCTTTTTTTGTGTCTGCAAAAAGAGTGAATTGAGAAATACTCAACAGCGCTCCTTTGACATCTTCAATACTTAAATTCATTTTTCCTTGTTCATCTTCAAAGATACGCATCTGAGCAATTTTTTTAATCAAATAATCTACGTCTGTTTGCGTATCTGTATCATGAACACCTAGCAAAATCAACAAGCCATGATCGATACGACCAACTTCTCGTTCGTTGATCGACACAGCTGCTTGACTCACTCGTTGGATCACTGCGCGCAAGGTACTACCTCCTAGCCATTCATCCGGCGTACGCTATATACATCCGGTACGGTCTTGATTTTATCGACAATACTTTTCAAGTGTGACAAGTTACGTATCCCTACTGTCAAATGGATCGTCGCCATTTTGTCCTTATTCGTCCGTGCTTCGACACTGTTCAGATTTTTAGTCATCGCATTCACTGTCTGCAAGACATCATTTAACATGCCCGAACGATTATAGCCATAGATCTCTAAATCAGCATCATACTCTTTGTTCGTATTTGATGTGTCTTCCCATTCAACGTCAATCAACCGTTCTTCCACATGTGGCTTATCTGGTTGGACATTTGGACAGTCTTTACGATGGATCGAGATCCCCCGTCCCTTGGTGATATAGCCCACGATGTCATCACCTGGTACAGGATTACAACAACGGCTGATCCGAATCAACAAGTTTTCAACACCTTGGATGACGACGCCACCTTCATGACGAACCTTCATTTTTTCAGGCTCTTTTTTAGGTTGGTTCATCAACTCTTCTGCTTCTTGTTTTTGTTGCTCGATTTTTTGTTCTTTCCGCTCTTTTTCAGTCAAGCGATTAGCCATCGTCAATGGACTTACTTCGCCATAACCAATCGCGGCATACATATCTTCTTCTGTTTGGAAATTCAAACGTTCTAATGCGTCATGTAATTTATTTTTTGAAAGGATCTCTTTTGGTACAAAGCCAAGATCCGTAATACACTTCACTAAAGCTTCATGGCCCTTCGTCACATTTTCGTCTCGATCTTGTCCTTTGAAGAAACGCTTGATTTTATTTCTCGCTTTACTAGTAGCTACTAATTTCAGCCAATCACGACTTGGCCCAAATGAATTTGGCGAAGTCAGAATCTCGATGATATCACCATTCTTCAACTTGTAATCTAATTGGACCATTTTCCCATTGATCTTGGCACCAGTCGTTTTGTTCCCGATATCTGTATGGATGCTATAAGCAAAGTCTAATGGTCCTGATCCTTTAGGAAGCTCAGTCACATCGCCTTTTGGAGTGAACACATAGACTTTATCACTAAAGATATCGCCTTTCACACCCTCCATGAATTCAGAAGCATCGTAACTTTCATCTTGCAACTCGATGATCTCATGGAACCAACTTAACTGTTTGGTCATCCCATCAGGTTCAACTTTATCGCCTTTTCCTTCTTTATACGCCCAGTGAGCAGCTACCCCGAACTCAGCGATTTCGTGCATTTCTTGGGTACGGATCTGGATCTCGACAGGGTTGCCAGCTGGTCCGATAACAGTTGTATGCAACGATTGATACATATTTGCTTTAGGCATCGCGATATAATCTTTGAATCTACCTGGCATTGGTTTCCATTTCGTATGGATCGCTCCTAGCACTGCATAGCAATCCTTGATTGAATCAACGATCACTCGGATCGCTAGTAGATCATAGATTTCATTGAACTGCTTCTTTTGATCTTTCATCTTACGGTAAATCGAATAGATGTGTTTCGGACGACCATAGATCTCTGCAAAAATCCCCAATTCCTCCGTTGCTAAACGGATATCCTCTACTGTACCACTGACATAATTTTCACGTTCTTCTCGTTTTGTTTGCATCAAGTGGACGATTCGATAATATTGCTTCGGATTGAGGTAACGTAATGCCGTATCCTCTAATTCCCATTTGATTCGACTGATCCCTAAACGATGAGCAAGTGGTGCGTATATTTCCAATGTTTCTTGTGCAATGCGTCGTTGTTTATCTTCCCGCAAATGCTTTAACGTACGCATGTTATGTAAACGATCGGCTAACTTCACCATGATTACACGTAAATCTTGAGCCATAGCTAATAACATTTTGCGGTGATTTTCCGCTAGTTGTTCTTCGTGGGATTTATATTTGATTTTCCCTAACTTCGTCACTCCATCGACCAACATTGCTACATCGTTCCCGAAAGCTTCTCTTAGGTCTTCTAAGGTTACTTCTGTATCTTCCACCACATCATGTAAAAATCCAGTGGCAACCGTGTGGGGGTCCATCCGTAGATCTGCAAGAATCCCTGCAACTTGGATCGGATGGATGATATAAGGTTCCCCTGATTTACGAAACTGTCCTTCATGGGCAGTGGTCGCATAGTCACATGCTTTTTGCACAAAAGCGACATGTTCAGGTCCCATGTATTGGCTAACCATCTTAATGACGTCAGGGCCCGTTAATATTTCTTCTTTTGGCATGGGAAACATCCCCCTTTCTATTCATAATCAAAACAGATATTTTTTATCGTGAGAAAGCACTTTTTTATAGCTTAGGATTAAATAATTGTTCTTATTATACCGATTGTGTCAATGATTTTCAATTCCGTACAAAAGGAAAAATGCCCCCTTCACTTTGAGGGATCAAGAAAACAGAAAAAGTCATTCATTTGTTTTGTAGAGGATCGCTATCCCTGACGATTAACTCGCCTATTACTTGCTAGGTGCTTGTAATTCAAGTTGAAAACTTGCAGCACTTAACAAATACAATGGGGCAGTTTCTGTTCGTAGGATTCTTGGACCAAGGCCACAAAGAATGCCACCTTGTGCTTCAAAATAAGCAACTTCTTTTGGAGATAACCCGCCTTCTGGGCCAAACACTGCAAGGATCCGAGTACCTGGTAAAACAGATTGAAGTATTTTGGCTAAATTAGCAGCTTCCCCTTGTTTTGCTGATTCTTCATATGCAATCAGAAGGACATCATACGAACTGAGCGTCGCATAAAATTCCTTTTCTGTCTCCATTAAAGATACTTGCGGTACGACTTGGCGATGCGACTGCTCCGCCGCTTCCTGTGCAATCTTGATCAATCGTTCTTGCCGCTTCTTGCGTTTTTTGGCATCCCATTTGACGACAGAAGCCGCAGCAGGAAATCCCACAAACCCGTGAGCGCCTAGTTCTGTCCCTTTTTGTACGATCCAATCCAATTTATCCCCTTTAGGATATCCACTAGCAATCGTGATCTTGCATGGCAATTCTTTTTGAACACTTTCTTTCGCCACTTCGACTAAGAAAACTTCATTCTCGTTCATTTCATTGATTTCTGCAATGATCGCGATCTGGTCGTTAAATGCTAAATAGACCTGATCTTTCACTGCCATTCGCATGACTCTTACCATATGGTGATAGGCTTCACCCTCTATTACAAAACGCTCTTGTGGTCGATAAGGCTCATCTAGAAAATATCGTTGCATTTAATCCACCTCAGGCTTTTTTAGCATAATGGCATACCAATCTTTTTGTTGGAACACTTGGTCGACAACAAAACCTTGTTCTTCCATCGCTGCAAGAACCATTTCTTTCTTCTCTTCAATGATTCCAGAAACGATCAACGTCCCAGTTTGTTTTAGTAAACGCCACGCATCAGGAATCATCAACAAAATGATATCTGCCAAAATATTAGCCACGATCACATCGCTCTCGATCTCGATACCTTTCAATAGGTCATTAGCTGACACGTGCACATCTTTTGCTACTTCATTTAGATCCATATTTTCTTTTGCTGAACGCACTGCCACTTCATCGAGATCATACGCATAGACTTCTTTTGCTCCTAAATGCTTCGCCGCAATACTCAACACTCCGGAACCAGTACCGACATCTAAAAGCGTTTCTCCACCTCGCAAGGTAGACTCCAGTGCTTGTAATGTCAAAGAAGTCGTTGGATGTGTCCCTGTTCCGAACGCCATCCCTGGATCTAATGTAATGATTTTTTCTAATGGATCATTCGTTTGGTAACTTTCCCAACTTGGTACGACAGTTAGTAGACGTGTGATCCGAACCGGATGATAATATTTTTTCCAAGCCGTTGCCCAATTGCTTTCTTCGACTTCACTCACCGTCACAATGTTCTTACCGATCGCTAATCCAAATTCGGGTAATTTTGTCACACGTTCTTTGATAAAAGGTAAAATTTCCGGTAAAAAGATCGTTTCAGGGAAATAAGCCATCACAATGGCACCCTCTTCAATCGTTGTAAAATCTTCTTTTGTCAGGATTTCTCCATAAGGATCAGATTTAAAATTTTCGACGTCCAATGAATCTTCGATCGCGACACCACTCGCTCCTGCTTCCATTAAAATATTTGCGACTGCTTCAACCGCTTCACTCGCCGTTTCGATTTTGACTTCATTCCATTTCATATACGTTGCTCCTTAATAACTAGGATAAGGTAAATATGTCTCTTTACCATTTTGCTGATTTTCTTCGACTAAACGTGCGAATTCATGGTTGTCCCATTTCAATTCAAAGACAGCTGAGTCGTCTTCTGCATCTAAAAAATCTAACAAGTCGCTTTGACCTTGTGCTAAAACATCATTCAAGTAGTCAATCAAAGCATCAGCTACAGAACTCGCTAAACCTTTCTTACCTTCATAGGGAATCGCCGCAAGATAATCTTGCTCATCAAATGTTGATTTTTCTGGGTTGAATAACAAGACACCATCTTCAAATTCAATAATATCTTCCTCTGAGACAACACCTTGGGCATCATCTAATTCAAAATGTGCTTGATTTTCTGCAAATAAACGTACCACGATCTCAATCGTATGATTTTTTGTGTCCCAATCTAACGCCACATCATAGTCTGTGATTTTCTTTTCGATGGCTGTATCAAGGTAATCCAATATTGTTGTTTTCTTCATTTTGTTTCCTCCAACCCCAGTCTTCATCGACTTGGTTCTTTTTTTGTAATGAAAGATACGGATTTCCAGCGACGACAAAACGCAATGGTTTTTCCGTCCATTCTCCTTTATTCGGTATGCCTATTCTCGGCAACGCCAAGATTTTTTTAGGTAGCCGTTTTTTCTCAAAAACCAAACGCAACGAGCTATCACGAATCGACTGTCCATATAAATCTGGTGATAGACCTAAGGCTGCCACTAATTTCCCCGGACCATTACTAATATCAGGACCCGCCTTCCCTTTGCGATTCAGACTCATTTGCTCAATCCCCTCTACAGGCTCAATGGCACGGATCATCACTCCTTGTGGTACTCCTTCAGGTTGCGTGATGATATTTAAAATCAAGTGCGTGTGCATCGTGTAGAGATAGATCGTTCCTGGTTCTTCATACATTGCACGCACTCGAGGCGTACGCCGCATACCATAACTGTGTGCAGCCAGATCTTCCGGACCTAAATAAGCTTCTGCATCTACGATATACCCGCCTAATATCCCATTGGGCGTTTCGTATTCCAAATACATGCCTAATAAATCTCTTGCAACTTCGGCCGTTGTTTTATTTAATAAAAGTTCATCTAATTGTTTTTGATTTGTCATTTGCTTCACCACCTTTATCATACACAATATTAGGCAAAGAAGCTATGAAAAAAGCGGGTCAACGAGTTTGCGATTTCCATGGTTAAACTAGCGAAAACTATTTCTAGTTCCTCTCCCTATTCTGACTATTCCCTCGCCTTTCGTGACCCTTTATCCTGTGAGATATGTTATAATAAACGAACGAATAATCCAAAGGAGGCAGACTGATGCAACAACCATTAGCCTATCGGATGCGTCCGAAAAATATCGATGAAGTCGTTGGCCAACGCCATTTAGTTGGTGAAGGTAAGATCATTCGCCGTATGGTTGATGCAGAAATGTTATCTTCCATGATTTTATACGGACCACCCGGCACAGGAAAGACAAGTATCGCTAGTGCCATTGCTGGCTCAACTAATTTTGCGTTTCGGATGTTGAATGCCGCGACCGATTCTAAAAAAGATCTACAAGTTGTCGCCGAAGAAGCTAGAATGAGTGGCACTGTGATTCTTTTACTTGATGAAGTCCATCGATTAGATAAAACAAAGCAAGATTTTTTACTTCCGCATTTAGAAAACGGTCGTATCATCTTGATTGGGGCAACCACTGAAAATCCTTATATCACTATTAATCCAGCAATCCGTAGTCGGACACAGATTTTTGAAGTAAAACCGTTAGATGAAGAAGACATTCAAACAGCCATTCATCGTGCACTGTCAGATAAAGAAAATGGCTTAGGAGAATCGTCGATCAAAATAGATGAAAATGCTTTGCTCCATTTGTCTCGTGCCACCAACGGCGATTTAAGAAGCGCACTCAATGGCTTAGAACTTGCTGTACGTTCCACTAAAAAACAAGAAGACGGCACGATCCACCTCACCCTCGCTATTATCGAAGAATGTATCCAGCGAAAAGCATTGACGCATGATAAAAATGGGGATGCTCACTATGATGTGATCTCCGCATTTCAAAAATCCATTCGTGGGAGCGACGTGGATGCTGCATTACACTACTTGGCGCGTTTAGTTGAAGCTGGAGATTTAGCAAGTATTTGTCGTCGCTTGATGGTGATTGGCTACGAGGATATTGGCTTAGGCAACCCTGCTGCTGCGGCTCGAACAGTCAACGCTGTGCTAGCTGCCGAACGTTTAGGTTTACCAGAAGGTCGTATCCCTTTAGCTGATGCAGTCGTCGATCTTTGCCTTTCACCAAAATCCAATTCTGCCTATACCGCATTAGATACAGCCATTGCAGACATAAGAGCAGGAAAAGCAGGCGAAGTTCCTGATCACTTAAAAGATAGCCATTATCAAGGTGCCAAGTCATTAAATCGAGGTGTAGACTATCAATATCCTCATAGCTACGAAAATGCTTGGGTCGATCAACAATATCTACCTGATAAACTGAAACATACACAGTATTATCAACCTAAAAATACAGGTAAGTACGAACAAGCCTTAGGACAGCAATATCAGCGCATCAAAGAATGGCAGAAAAAAACACAATAACGCCCGTCATTGAAAGCGTTCAAAATTATTGAGCGCCCACATTGCTCTTTTTAAATCCATGTGCTACTATAGAAGTGGGAAATCTGTGATGTTCGAATTGTCCTCTTTGTGTGTTGACCGAACATTTTTATTGATATCTTGGGACCTGTCTTGTGTCACAGCTGGTAACATGCCTTATCATTTGGTAGTTCGATGCGACGACCATGGGACCCACCTGCTTGAATTCGCGGGATCAATACTACAGGACAAACAACGGCATTAACGGAGATTACCATTTTTTTATCTATTAAGAGGCAGTACCGATTTATCGGTGCTGCCTCTTTTATGGTATGATTGGTTTTAGAAAAAGTAGGAGTGGATACAATGATTCGTTTATTGATGGCGATTGCCGCCTTATTGCTATTATTTGTCAGTTATTACTTATTTAAAAAACAAACGATTTTTTTCGTTCTTATCGAACAGAATAAAAAGAATCAAGATTTTCTAAGTATTTTCGGTTCGATCTATGCGTTTTTAGGACTTCTAGGACTTGTTGTCGTAGCCATCAACCATCGTTTTTTTGCATTACTTTATTTAGTCATCGTAATTGCTGTTGCCTCTGTCTTCAGCATCGGTTTTGCCAAAAAAATGACGAAACCTGACAGTAAATAATTCTCATTTCTACGGATTTGCTTTACAATAGAATTGTAAACCAAGTATCTTTTTTGAAGGAGTGAATGCTGATGTTACAACAATATAGAAAAATCATGGTTGCGGTCGACGGTTCTGAAGAAGCCGAATTGGCGTTTAAAAAAGCAGTAAACGTTGCTTTAAGAAATAACAGCGAGCTTTTATTAGCTCATGTCATTGACACACGATCTTTCCAAACTGTTTCATCCTTTGATGGCATGTTGGCAGAACAAGCAACAGAGATGGCCAAGCAAACACTAGCCGATTATGAGCTGAAAGCTAAAAAAGCTGGATTACATCAAGTGACAACTGTGGTAGAATACGGTTCTCCAAAGCATATCATTGCTAAAGAAATCCCTGAAGACCATGAAGTGGACTTGATCCTTTTAGGTGCAACTGGACTCAACGCAGTCGAACGTCTATTTATCGGTTCTGTTTCAGAATACGTTATTCGCAATGCAGCATGTGATGTTCTAGTCGTACGTACAAACTTAGAAAATCAATTACCAAAAAAAGAAAATAAGTGATTATTTTATGAAAAGCATTGAGAAATAAAAATTTCTCAATGCTTTTTATTAGTTAGATTCTGTCTTTGAACGTAGCATGATTAATCTTTCTTTGCTATCTACTGTGCCTTCTGTAACAGGAGTAATTGATTCATACGATAAAGAATTGGTAATAATCACCATTACCGTACCATCATAGCCGGCTTGCTTGAGCTTTTGCTGATCAAATCTTCCCAACAGCTGGCCTTTCTTTACCTTATCTCCCACCTGAAATTCTGTCGAAAACCCTTGACCATTTAATTCAACTGTATCAATACCGATATGGATCAAAATTTCTCCACCAGCATCTGTTTTCAACCCATAGGCATGTTTCGATTCATAAACAACAGTCAGTTCACCATCGGCTGGAGCAAATAAAAGTCCTTCCGTTGGTCTGATTGCTATTCCTTTCCCCATCATTTCTTGAGAAAACACAGGGTCATTTACTGCTTGCAGTGATATCAGTTCACCAGAAACAGGAGCGACGATTACTTCCTCTATCACACGTTCCTCCTCTTCTTTTGCAACACTCGGTACATCTGCTGTTTCCGGTTCTTCACTAGCAAGTAGGTATGCATGTTTTTTCCCATAAAGATATGTTGTAGTGAAACCAACAAGTAAACTGATCAGGATACCTATCATGAAAAAAGGAATCTGATTAGGTGTAATTGAAATAAAGCCGATGACGCTGGCGGGACCTAAAGCAATAGCAAGTACATGGAAAAAACCGATGAACATGGAGGAGATCCCGGCAGCAATCATTCCACAAATAAATGGAAACTTTAATTTTAGATTGACACCAAAAATTGCTGGCTCTGTAATTCCTAGCAAAGCAGAGATGCTAGCAGAAGTTGCTAAACTTTTTTGCTTTGTATTTTTAGTCAATAACATGATGGCAAGTGTTGCTGCACCCTGTCCAACGTTTGCCATTGAAGCAACTGGGAAAATAAATGTTCCTCCCGTTCGAGCCACATCAGCCAATAAAGATGTTTCAATTGCTGGAAAACTTTGATGAAGACCAGTGATCACGATTGGTGAATAGAACAAACCAAAAATCCCTAAGCCGATTGCTCCAGTTGTTTGATACAACCAACTCAACCCTGCTGTTAAGCTGTCTCCGACTGCTTGCATCACTGGACCAACCACAACGAATGTCAAAAAACCTGTAATGATAATTGCTAACATCGGTGTAAATGTATAATCAAATGCATTAAGTAAACGTTTATGGAAAAATTTCTCTAAATTCGCCAAAATCCACGAAACAGCTAAAACTGGTAAGACCGATCCTTGGTAACCTGCTTGAGCAATGTTTAACCCAAAAATATTCCAATAAGGCATTGTTCCTTCTGCCACAGCATTTGCTACGCTGTACCCATTGACCAGCTCCGGCATCACCATCGCCATTGCCATTGCTGCTCCTAGATAAGGATTGCCACCAAATCTTCGCGTTGCTGAAAAACCTACTAGGATCGGGAGAAATGCAAATGGAGCAGAAGCCAGTAAATTAATAATGCTAGTCACATCTTTTAAATTAGGATACATCTCAATCACTGATTGTGGTCCGAATAGATCTTGTGCGGTCAAAACATTATTGATTGCCATCAATAACCCACCTGCGACTAAAGCAGGAACAATTGGTACGAATATATCAGACAATACTTTGATCAAGGACATAAAAGGATTCTGTTTCTTCCCTGATTGTGCTACCGCTTTCAAATCGTCAGTCGATGCTTCTTTTGTACCGGTCAGCTGTATAAGTTCGTCGTAAACGTTATTCACATCACCTGCGCCTATAATGATTTGGAATTGATGATTTGCTTCAAAGGTTCCTTTTACTTCATCAATGGCATCTAGTGCCTTTTGATTCACTTTCGCTTGATCTTTTAATACTAAACGCAAACGAGTTGCACAATGTGCGGCGGCTTGGATATTACTTTCCCCTAGTGCGTCATTGATTTCTTTTGCCACTTTTTTATAATCCACTTTTTGTCCCCCCTATATAATCTAAACCTCATTTTTTGTAACCGTTATCCTAGCTTGAGTATGCCACGATGCCTCTAAATTGTCAAACGTTTATCAAAAATAAAACTTATATTTTAAAATAAATAACCAGAAAAACAATAATACAAATAACAATAATGATATACGTTTGACATTGATGTTGGTTCGAGCTATTCTATAATAGAATACGTTTACAAGGAGTCGTACTTATGAATAATAATTTTAAATGGACACGTCAACTACGTTATCAAGCTTATCAGGCGTGGCCTCAAGAGTATCAAACACTGTTAAAGGAACAAGTAGCTCATTCTCCTTGGCGTTTGGATTACCACATTCAACCACCTACTGGTTTGTTGAACGACCCAAATGGTTTTTCTTTTTTCAACGACAAATGGCACTTATTTTACCAAGCTTATCCGATGGGCACGGTTCATGGGTTAAAATCTTGGTACCACTTGACTTCTAAGAATTTAGTCGATTGGCAAGAGGAAGGATTGAAACTTCTACCCAGCACATCATATGATAGTCATGGCGTCTATTCCGGTTCAGCACTTCCGGTTAATGACAAATTATTTTTGGCCTATACAGGCAATGTCCGTGATGAAAATTGGACACGCACTTCGTATCAGTTGGGTGCATGGATGCAACCTAATGGCGAACTATCCAAATTAACCACCCCACTGATTTCTAAGCCACCTTACGGCTATACACAAGAATTTCGAGATCCTCAAATGATTTTTTATAAAGACGAATATTTGTTATTGTTGGGTGCACAAAATCAAAATAAACAAGGGGAAATTTTAGTTTACCGTAGTCCCGATCTAGACACTTGGTCTTACGCAGGTCCTTTACAATTTACGCAACAATCGATGGGATTTATGATCGAGTGTCCTAACTTAGTATTCATTGACGGAAAAGCGCTATTGCTCTTTTGTCCACAAGGCTTAGAACAGTCTAATTTGGAGTATCAAAATATATACCCGAATGCTTACATCATCGGAGAAGCCTATGACATCGAAACGAATCAACTTACCCAACCTTCAACCCTTAAAAATCTTGACGAAGGCTTTGATCTTTATGCTACTCAAGCATTCAACGCTCCTGATGGTCGTGCCTTAGCAGTTAGTTGGATCGGGTTGCCTGAAATTAGTTATCCGACTGATCCATTTGGCTGGGCTCATTGTTTAAGTATCGTCAAAGAGTTGACGATCGAAAATGGGACACTCCATCAACGTCCTGTAAAAGAAATGAGTCAATTACGGATTGATCCGCCATGTTCTTTGAATCAATCAGTCTCACAGATAAATACCGAGCAAAATCGCTACGAAATCAACTTAGAGTTTAAAGAAAATCAAAGTGGAAAAATTCATTTATGTAGTGATCCCATGGGAAATAACGGATTGATCCTCTCTTTCGATCGCAGGCATGGTAAAATGAAAATAGATCGTAGCTTATCAGGAGAAGTATTTGCAGAAGATTATGGTGTCACCAGAGAATTTACAATTTCACAAGAACCTTTGTCTTTACAAATCTTTGTTGATATTTCTGTAGTCGAAATCTTTATCAATGACGGTAAACAAACGGCTACTGCCCGAATTTTCCCTTCAAGCGAACAGACCACACTCTTGATCGAATGTGACCATGCCTTCTCAGGAACGCTTTGGAAGTTACGTAAAATGAATGAATAGAGGGTAAGTTAAATGGTTGTTAAATTAACCGATGTAGCCAAAAAGGCTGGAGTCTCACCAACCACTGTATCACGTGTCATCAATAACTACGGCTCACTGAGCCAAAAAACAATCGATAAAGTAAATCAAGCAATGAAAGAATTGAATTATCAACCCAATTCATTGGCTCGTTCTCTTCAAGGAAAAAACACCCAATTGATTGGCTTGATTTTTCCTACAGTTGCTAACCCTTTCTTTGGTGAATTAGTCGAACAATTAGAAAGTAAGCTATTTGATTTAGGATACCGTTCAATATTATGCGATAGTGCAAACAATAAAGAAAAAGAACGAAACTACCTCAACATGTTAGCTGCAAACAAAGTAGATGGTATCCTTGCTGGAGCGCATAATCTGGGTATCCAAGAATACGAAAATATTGAACTACCCATTGTCTCCTTCGACCGCTATTTAGCAGCAGGAATTCCAATTATCAGTAGTGACAATTTACGTGGTGGATACTTAGCTACCGAAAACCTTTATTTAAAAGGTGCCAGAAACATTGCCATTTTAACTGGCTCCCAAGAATCAAATTCACCGACCAATCAACGATTGAATGGATATTTGGCATTTATGGAAGAATTCCAGTTAGAGCCGCACGTGTTTCATTTTCATTCCACTGCTCGCTCAACTGCTTTAAAAAATTTAGAGATCAAACGGATTTTAGAAATGGAAACAATTGATGCTTTATTTTGTACAGATGATTTAACTGCTATTTTAGCCTATAATCTCTGTCAAGAATTGCACATTAAAATTCCTGAAGAAATAAAAATCATCGGGTATGATGGAACAAAAATGATTCAAAATTATTTCCCACAGCTCTCGACCATCGCACAACCAATTACAGATATTGCTGACATCTTAGTCGACCTAATGCTCCAACGGATCCAAGATCCAGAGAAACCACTTGAATCTAACTATGTGTTACCAGTGAAATTGATTCAAGGAAGCACGACATAAGATGATCAGCTATTTGAACGAAAGTGTATCTTCTAATTTCCTATTACTAGAAGATATACTTTTCTTAGGCGTTGCTTCTAGCTTCGTTCAGCTGATTTAAGTCAGGCAAAAAACCAAAAAGAGCTGGACAATGTCCAACTCTCTTTTTATAGAAACTTTATATTAATCCGGCTAATTTCTTAGCGTCATTAAAATCACGCGGACAAACATCCATTACTTCTTTATTTGAACCAACTTAACGCAAGCGTTCTACGTCACGTGCAATCATTAATTCTTCATCTGTTGGGATGACTAATACTTTGACTTTTGAGTCTTTTGTTGAGATGTCTAACTCTTCACCACGTAATTTGTTCAATTCTGGATCGATCTCACAGCCAAACCATGTCATACCTTTGATGACTTCGTTACGCACATGACCATCGTTTTCTCCGATACCCGCAGTAAAGACGATTGCATCGACACCGTTCATTGTTGTTACATAGCCACCGATGTATTTACGGATACGGTCAACAAACACATCATAAGCCAAACGGATTTCTTCTTTATCGTAATTGTTTTCAAGGTCACGCATATCACTAGATAGATTTGTTAACCCTAAAAGACCAGATTTTTTATTTAAGATATCAACCATTTCATTGATATCGATCGATAATTTTTCCATTAGATAAGGTAAGATCGCTGGATCGATATCACCAGAACGAGTACCCATCGTTACACCTGCTAATGGCGTGAAGCCCATTGATGTATCAACAGATTTACCACCGTCAACAGCAGTGATCGAAGCACCATTTCCTAAATGGCACGTAATGATTTTTAAGTCTTCGATCGGTTTACCTAACATGTCTGCCGCACGTTCAGAAACGTAACGGTGACTTGTTCCGTGGAACCCATATTTTCTCACTTTAAAATCTTCGTAGTAAGCGATTGGTAAGCTGTACAAGTAATTGTGTTTCGGCATAGTCGCATGGAAAGACGTATCAAAGACAGCTACACTTTGGATATCTGGCAAAATTTTCTTAAATGCTTTGATTCCCATTAAGTTGGCAGGATTATGCAATGGCGCAAATTCTGCTAATTCTTGGATGCGTGCCATTACTTCTTCATCAATGACTACAGAGTCACCATAAGTTTCTCCACCGTGAACGACACGATGTCCGACACCTGTGATTTCATCATATGCGCCTAAAATATTTAATTCGATCAATTGATCCAATAACATTTTTACAGCAACTTCATGATCATCAATATCTAAGATTTGTTCAAATTTTTGGCCTTCACCATACTTGATTGTAAAAATTGAATCATTTAATCCAATTCTTTCAACGATTCCTTTAGCGACTACAGTTTCTTCTGGCATTTGGTATAACTGCCATTTTAAACTTGAACTTCCAGCATTGATTGCAATTGTTTTTGACATGTTACTCTCCTTTTTGGTAAATAGTTATAAGGAAGCTGATTTCCAGTTTTTAAATTCGTTAAAAAACTTCGTCACCTTCTCTGGTTCTTTTAGTGAATCAAGTTTAACAAGCAGTACTTCTTTGGTTTGTTTTGCTTGTTTGCCTTTTTTCTGTAAAATCAAAATACTTTTTTGTGATTGCTTATTTCGGAACAACTCATCCGGTAATTGGATCATACCTTGAAGATAGCCTTCTTCTTTAAACCATTTTTTAATGTACTCGCTTTGCTCTGTCTCCAAGAAATTGCTCGGCATCAAGAACAAACCGAAGCCATCTGGCTTGACGTATTTCATTGCTTGTTCCAATAAAAGATGATGAGCATAACTGTGACCTTCTGTCGCGCTTGTCAAAAAGTCTTGCGCTTTTTGATCATTCGGATAAAATCCGATTGGCAAGTCACTGATAGCGACATCAACTGGTTCGATCAATAAGTCTTGTAATCCATCTTGGTGAAAGTATTGAACACTCGCTTGCGTCAACTCACTTGTAGAAGCCGCAACAGCCAGTAGTGTATCATCGATATCCACACCAAAACCTTCTGTGTGGTATCCGGCAATCTTTAGGTTTAAAAGAACTGTTAATAACAAATTGCCCATTCCTGCTGAAATATCCAAGACACCGATTTTTTCTTTATGATCTGGGAATAGTTGTTCGATCAAGAAAACAAACAAGAAACCAATACTATCTGGTGTCAATTGATGGTTTGCTTGTAAGTGCTCGGTTTGACTTCCCTTTAACAAAAGCAACTGCGACAAACGACGCCACTCTTCCGGTTCGAAAGATAACTCACTCAGTTTTTGATAAAGCTCTGAGATCTTTTGGGCTGTCTTTTCATTTGGTACGCCATCTACTACACGTACTTGATAGTTGTCTCTTAAATTTTCGGCATTTTCAACATAAGCTTCTAAAAAAGAAGTTCCCAATGCGTTTTGTAAAAGCTGAATAGCTTCCAGGTTTTGCTCAAACCCTTGTTCCATTTTTTCTGGTAACATCGTGCGCCTCATTTCTAGATATATTATAACAATTATTTTACCTGTTTAATTCTAACGAACAATTGCTAAAATTTCAATCGTTTTCATCCTTTTTCTTTGTGAAATAGCGAACATTCAACACCTTCAAAACAGCTGTATTACAGAAAAGAACGGTTATTGCTTTGGAACCTCTTAATCTGTAGTATTATCTGTATCAATGACTCGCTCTGTAAATTCAAATTGGAAAGGTGAAACAGTTATTACTAGCTCCACTAGGTCCTGTTTGACTGTATACTGGACTGTGCCTACATTGTAATCATACTCCCCTTTGCCTTGCTCTTCCAACTGATTGGATTCCATCATAAACATTTGCTTGATGATCTTTGCTTGGTAATATTTTTTGATACGTAAATAACTGTCTATTTTTAGACGATAACTTTCGAGGAAACCTTGCATGAGGAATAAACACAGCAGAAAAAGTGCTAAGGTCGAAAACAACACATTCCCTTTTAATCGCCTATGTTTTTGGCTTTGTCCAAATACCATACTTGTTATCTCCATTCATAAATTCGACATGCAGTAAAATCACTTGATCTTCTTCTTTGAATTGGACACGCGTAACACCTGTCAGCATCGGCTGATGGCCACCAGCAGTTCCCCGTTTTCTGATCATTTGCTGATAGCCTTCTATGACGAACGTTTTCTCGTTTTCATAATATAAGCGATTCTCAATGATCGAAATACGTTGACTTGAAGCAATTTCGTTTTCGAATTGAGCTAAGAAAATCAACCATTCTGTTTGTTCGTCTTTTTGAAAAAATGTATTCATCTTTTCACTTTGTCGAATAAAGAGACCAAATGATAAAAGAATCGTATTTAGAATAAGTAACGCGATCAGACATTCAATCATTGTAAAAGCAGATACTTTATTTTTTCCGTTCAATGACGATCACTTCATTTCCATCACTGATTGAAACTTTTCTTATTCTCTGGCTTTGCGCATCGATTACTGTAGTCTCCTGTTCCCACTCCGCTGGTCTTGTCGGTACCTCTCCGTACATACGATAGTTTCTCACGTCTTCATACAGTGTCCTCAACAGAAGGATTTCTTGGTCTTTTGTTTGTTCTTGTCGGATCAAGAACAAATTACCTGAGCTCATAATATACATACTCATGGCTGTGATCATTAGCGCAGTTAGCGATTCAAGCAATACAAAACTAGCTAGCTTGGATTTTTTTGATATAGCGACCACCCCCTAGTTGGAATTGGTAAATGATTCTTTGTTTCTTTTCTGACCAATAAAATTCATACGCCTTCAACGAGCTTTCGTTTCCTGTCTTTGCAGCATAAGTAATCGGTGCATGACGTTGGATAGTCAATGCTTCAGGAATCGGTAACACTTGCCACTCCATTGATGAGTAAGAAGGCACCTCAAATAAAAGACTATGGCGGTTTGGATCATAGTAAAAGCGAGTGGCTTGCTGATGGATAATAGCGCTTTGTTGCACGAGGTCGATCCGTTTTTCTAACTGATCAAAAAAACGATGGATCGATTGTTCTTTTTCTAAAGAATGGAATGAAAGCACAGGAAAGATAAAGAAAGAGAGGGAAACCATTAAGACCATGATCGTTTCTGCTAAAGTGTAAGCTTCGGTGAGGTGTTGTTTAGTTTTTGCGATACGCATCGGCATGTTCCTGTTTGATGTATCCTTCTCGTAACAGCTCATCAATACTTGGGATCTTTCCATCATTTTGTAATGCGTAAAGTTCACTTTGAGCATCAATCAATTGCAAGACTGCTTCACGTCCTTCCTTATTGACATGGTCACGATAACGAGAAATATTTGGGACAAATAATAAAACTAATGCACTGATGACGAGTAAGACGATCAACATTTCAATCAGTGTAAAACCTTTTAGCCGAGCCATTCTTTTTCTATTCTTCATATTAGGACCTCCTCGATATTTCCATATACTGGCAATAAGATAGCCGCATAAATCAGTAAGATCAATGCAGCGATCCCTAAGAAAAGGACTGGTTGGACCCAGTATAACCAACGATGGATCTTTTGGAAAAATTCTTTACGTGTCAAAGCACTGTAAAACAACAATTCTTTGCCTAAATTTCCTTTGGCTTCTCCTTGTAGTACGATACGACTAAACTCTGTCGTCAAAAAAGGGTATTGCTCAAATTGTTGCGCTAAAGGAATACCTAGTTCGAGCCCTTCCATTAATTGATACGCTAAAGCTTGGACCAAACTTCCTTCTTTGGTTTCTTTCAAACAACGAATGATTTGTTTCAAGTCGAGGCCTTCATAAAATAGTTTGCCTATTTCTAGTGCTAGATAAGCTGATTGGTAGGAACGATAGAGCTTTCCAATCACCCCGCGCTTACTGATCCACTCACTTCTTTTGATAACCTCCCACTTTTTCATGCGGAAAAAAATCACTGAACAGCAAAAAACACTACTACCAAAGACACCCAAGAATAGCCAATGACTTGATTGAAGCAATCGAATCCCCCAATGTGTCGCAGTGACCATGTCGGTCTGAAGCAATTGAGGCAAGACGAACTCACGTAGGCTAACAAAAATACCGATTAAAAAGACAAGTAATACTAGTGGATAGCTGATGACCTTTTTTAATTCTTTTCGAAATTGTTCAATCAATCGAAATTGTTCAGCGATACCCTTTAAAGTTTCGACTAAATTCCCATGGACTTCTGCTAGTTCCACCTGTACGAGTTGCTCTTGCTTAAACCCCAATTGCTGAAGGACAAAATGAAAAGATTCGCCAGCTTGAAGATTTCTTTTGGCGAAATGGACATAAACTTGTGGTATCAGTCGAAGCAATTCCAATAAATCAATCGCTTGCTGTAAACTAAAGCCATTCAAGAGTAATTCACCGATCGTTTGGATAAAACGAGCTTGTTGTTTGTGATCCATCTTTTTAAAATGGATAGGATTGCCAAACATTTTTTTGTGCCTCTTCATAGCTAGCTCTCCATTCTTTTCTTTCGATTTCATTGTCAGGAAAATAAAAAGACCACAATGCCGTCGGTTGTTCATTAAAATCAGGCAGCAACTCTTGATAGACAATGCCGGACAAACATTCGTCAAATCCATCGTTGTTCGTTAGTTCCTTCATCCTTGCCAAGGTTCCCTTGAGGTCTCGTGCATGGACTGTAGCAAATACACGATGGCCCGTCAATGCTGCCCGAATTGCTGCATCTGCTGTCTTTTTATCTCTGATTTCACCGACAATCAATAAATCAGGACGATGACGCAAGGCTAGTTTTAATAGCTGATCATACGTCTGGTCGATTTTTTCATTGACTTGTAACTGTAAAAACAATGGCTCCTCAATTTCTACTGGGTCCTCGATCGTGATCACTTGTTCCTCATTTCTATGAGCAAGATGATACATCAATGAGGTTTTCCCAGAGCCAACAGGACCACTGAACAAAAACAACCCACGTTCGATCGTACCACGTTCAATGATTTGTAAGTCTCTGGGGACAAAACAACGAAAACTCTTTTCCCTCAACGCATAGAGTATCCGGATAACCAAGCTCTCTCTTTGTAAATAATCACCCACTGACGAAAGCCTTAGCCTTATTTTTCGTTCATCCACTAAATAAGTCAGTGAGCCTAATTGTGCTTTTCTTTTTTCACCGATATCCATTTGTCCTAGATACTTGAAACTAGCGATCAATTGCTGGCCGATTTCAAGAGAAAGCGACCGTTGGAATGTTCGTCTTTTACCTGTACGGAAATAAATCTTAAATTCTTCTGCGAATGGCAAAATATAGATATCTTGCACTTTATTTTTAGCTCCTCCACAAATGATCTCATTAGCTAAATCTTTTATCTTCATTTCTTTGCCCTCCAAAAAAATATACGTCTTTTTCAGATGAATCGTTTATTTTTACAAAATTTAATGAAAATCATGGGTTAAATCCGAATTTATGTTATACTAGTAAAAATTTATTTGGGGAGGTTTCAGAGTGGATTCGCACTTAAACAAACACATTGCAGTTGCAGGAAAAAAACAACCCGCTGATTTAGTTATCAAACATGCAAAAATCGTCAACGTCTTTACGAAAACGATCATGGAGGGTGATGTCGCTGTCTGCGACGGAAGAATCGTAGGTATTGGGGAATACGAAGGTACGACTATCTATGATGCAAAAGGACAGTATTTAGTTCCTGGTCTGATCGATGGTCATGTGCATATCGAAAGTTCTCTGTTAGCACCTAAAGAGTTTGCGAAAATCTCTCTATTACATGGTGTGACAACAGTAGTAACTGACCCTCACGAAATCGGAAATGTAGCTGGAAGTTTGGGTCTTGAATTTATGTTAGCAGATGCGAAAGAAACGCCGATGAATATATTTATCATGCTGCCTTCTTGTGTACCTGTCACACCATTTGAAACAAGTGGTGCTGTCTTAGATGCAAAAGCACTTGCTCCTTTTCTTGAGTATCCTGAAGTACTTGGTCTAGCTGAGGTAATGAACTATCAGGCAGTCGCTTCAAATGAGCAAACGATTATCGATAAATTACAGCTGATGCATCAAAAGAACAAAAAAATCGATGGCCACGCCGCAGGAATCAACGGGGACGACTTAAACGTTTATTTAACTGCGGGCATTCGCACAGACCACGAAGCAACGACCGCCCAAGAAGCGGAGGAACGTTTAGCGCTAGGAATGTATTTGATGGTTCGAGAAGGAACCGTCGCGAAAGATCTACAGGCACTCTTACCTGCTATCACACCTGACAATTCACGTCGCTGTTTATTCGTGACCGATGATAAATTGATCGATGATCTTGTAGCAGAGGGTTCAATCGATCACATCGTTCGCCAAGCAATCTTGGCGGGGATGGACCCACTACAAGCGATCCAGATGGCTTCATTAAATGCAGCAGAATGCTTCGGCTTACAACATTTAGGGGCAGTAGCACCAGGCTATCAGGCAGATTTCTTCTTAACAGATGACTTGAATAAGTTGCCGATCAATACCGTATTCCATCAAGGGAAAACGGTTGTTCTAGATGGACAGTTGGTTCCGGATCTTACAGAAGCAAAAAATCAGCCAGCCATCGATGCGTTACCGAAAATGGCGGTTGCACCATTTGGTCCACACTCTTTGGAACTAGCTTTATCTTCAACAACCGCTCATGTCATCGAGATCATTCCAAATAGTTTACTGACAAATGATTTATTGGAGCAAGTCCAAGTCGAGAACGGTTCTTTTACTCCTTCAGTGGCAGATGATCAACTAAAGATCGCTGTCATCGAACGGCATCATGCTACAGGAAATATTGGTCTAGGAATTGTTAAAGGATTCCAACTAAAAAGTGGTGCCTTAGCTACTACTGTGGCTCACGACTCACATAATATCGTCGTTGTAGGAACAAATGATGAAGATATGTGCTACGCTGCTGAACAATTAATCAAAAAAGGCGGCGGGATGATCGTTGTAGATCAGAAAACCGAATTAGCTTGTTTACCTTTGCCTATTGGCGGTTTGATGTCACTAGAACCTTATGAAACAGTTAATCAACAGTTGCTGAACTTGACTGATCAAGCGCATCAGTTAGGTGCAAGTGAAGCATTCGATCCATTCTTGACACTTTCATTTCTAACGTTATCAGTTATTCCTGAATTGAAAATCACCGATATGGGGCTCTTCTCTTTTTCAAAATTTGATTTGATCCCAGTCTGTGACCAATAATACTAAAAAAGAGCATAACAAAAAAGAAGAGCAGGAACTCAATGTTCCTCCCCTCTTCTTTTTTTATTTAGTTTTGTCCACAAATTGTGCTTCTACACGATAGATTCTTTGGCCTCGAGAAGAAAACTTCTCTTCATATTCTGTCATGATATTGTCTTCAAAGTCACTTTGGTGTAGATCAAGCCAAACTTTTTTAAGGCGCATCCCGTATTGTGAAAAACTAGCTAACGAATATTCAAACAATCCTTGATTATCTGTTTTGAAATGAATTTCGCCATTTGGTTTTAAGATCTCTTCATCGACAGCTAAAAATGTACGATACGTCAATCGACGTTTTTCATGTCTCTTTTTGGGCCATGGATCTGAAAAATTCAAATAAATCTGGTCGATCTCATTCTCTGAAAAGTACTCAGTTAAAGCAGAACCGTCCACATGCAGTAATCTTAAATTGGGTAGTGGTTCCTCCAATACTTTGTCTAAAGCAATCGATACGACACTCACTTGCATTTCGATCCCGATGTAATTGATTTCTGGATGCGCTTTGGCCATCCCAGTAATAAACTGACCTTTTCCCATACCGATCTCAATATGGATTGGTTGATCATTTCCAAATAATTCTTTCCATTTTCCACGCCATTTTGTTGGCTCACTGATGACGATCTCTGGATGAGCGGCTAGCATTTCTGCTGCATTTGGTCGGTTACGAACACGCATCTTTTTCTTCCTCTCTATTCCTACAAAAGATTGTTCTTTAGATTCTACTGAATTTATTGTAAATCGCTATTGGTATTGCCCCTAAAAATAAAAAAATCAACTGAATATCCGAGCTTAACCACTAAAAATTCGTTTGAGTTGTAAAATCTCTTCATTCATTCGTCGATAATCTTCACGTTTGCAGTAGCGCGTGATTTCTTGTAATAAATTCATCACCGCATACCAATGTAATTTTTCTAGAATTTCATCTGTTGGTCGGATGCCATAGCTGATCAACCACTGGTTCCAGCTAGACAAAGGCACGTAATTCCCTAAAATGGTTGCAATATCTACAGCCGGATCAGCGAACATGATCGAATCCCAATCAACTAAATATAAATAATTTTTACAGACTAACCAATTTCGATGATTGACATCTCCATGCACGACCGCTAGTTTTTCCTTGTCCACCGAAGGGATTTGTTGACACAAATAGCGATAAACGAGTTGCAAAAATTGATTGTTTTTTAAGCTATCGGGTAAATCTTGTTCATAATATTGGAGCATTTTTTGAGGGGTCATTACCCTACCACCAATTCGAGATAGCATCGTTTTTAAAGATGTCGAATGATGTAGATGATACAGTACATCAATGACATCATTTCTTTGACCAATCTCACTAGGCGTCAACAATCGGCCTTCCAGCCATTCTTGTGCGGTCAAGGTATCGCCATCTCCTGTTCGCTTAGTCCACACTAATTTCGGCGTAATGCCTTCACGAGAGAGTGCAGCGAGCATTGGCGTTGTATTTCTCTTGATAAAAACCTTGTCTTTATCACGCATGCCTATGTATGTTTTTCCTGTGTCACCTTTGATGGGGCGTAACCGCCACTCTTGGTCTAACTGAAACTCCATCGCGCATTCTCCCGTCCTCTACTATATGTTTGCAGTATCTATTATTCTAGTCGCCCAAGTCTTGAACGTCAAGCACATATACGTTCTTTTTCTATCTTTTGCCCTCTAAAAAACCAACTTTTATCAAAATAAAAAAACTCCCTAGTGATTTCTTCTTATTCATCAGGTTTAGCACACACTTTTTGGACTATTGAAAAAAATAGGAAAGTTCGAAAAAACATAAAGTGATTTCGGACTTTCCTACATGAATCCCTATTTATTTGTCATAAAAAAGTGAGGATTCTCAGCTCACTTCAAATGTTACTTCTGAATTTCGATCCAAGAAGATTCCTTTTTCTGGTCACACCACTTACTTTTCAAATGTTACTCCGCAATCTTCTTGATCCGCGATGGCACGTACCATTTGATCAAGAGTCCATTGACAATAAGATAAACCAAGATAGGTAGCCATCTCTCATTTCCATCAAGAACAACCGCAGCAATCACTCCAAATAAAACAGCAACAAAAGTTAATAACCACGTCAAAAGACGTTGGAGCGCTCCACTTTTTTGACTTTCTGGGATAGGATACAATTGGACCAAGATCATATAGCGAAACTGACTGTATAACGGTAATAACTGAAAGCCAATCAAATATAGAAACAATGAGCCGATACCTAAAGTAAAGTATAGGTCGTTGATTCCGGCGATAATGATCGAGCCGATCACTGTCAAACGTACATACAAGCCAATAAAATCTGACCCTCTAGCAAAACGTCGAGCAAACAAATAAAGATACGTGTTTTTCGTTTCTTTCTTGATTCCTTGTATCACAGGATCAAGATAACGGCGTCTTTTGACTTTCGCGGTGATCTCCGGCACATCTGTAAACAAATTGATGAACTGATAGATTTGGTGCAAACGTTGTTTTTCTAATTGGATCATTTTTTCCCAGTCTAAATGAGCGGACAGATTTCTCCATAAGAACCAATAATAGATTCCAGCTTGAACTGATGAAAGAATCAGTCCCAACCAAATATTCCCATAAAAAGAGAGAAGTAAGATACCAAATGACGAGACCCACCAGCCATATTTAAAAAGATTTTTACGTGTTTCTTCCAAACGATAAAAATCTGTTCGTTTCAGCTGTAAATGACTAGATTTCAAACTCCATAGTATAAGTAAATAAACAAAAAACAGCGAAAATGGTTGTTGCGTTGAAACAACGACTAACGGCATCGCAAATCCGCACACTAATCCTAGAAAAACCATCGGGAAAAGACAAGAATAACGAAAAGCTCGTTGCAAGTATCCTTTCATCTCGTTTTCTTTTGGTAGAAGAAAAACTAAATCTGCTGGTTCCGCAAAAGTTGCGATTTTCCCAACGGCCAAGCAAATCAACCAAATCAACGAGACGACGATACCTCCAAGCGAAAAAGGAGCCTCCAGTGTTTTTAGCCAGTTAGAATAATAAAGTCCTAGACCCCCAATCAAAAACAAACAGACTAATACAAAATGATCGTTGAATACATAGCGTAAGTATTTCATCATTTTTTTATGATGTTTTGCTAGTCTTTTTTGAAAAAAATCATTCATAACCTTGCTCCTTCGTCAACGCGATGTAGATTTCATCTAAGGATGCTTCTGGCATTCTAAAAGCAGTCTGCAACTCTTCTAACGTTCCATCTGCTCTGATTTCTCCTTCATGAAGAACGACAAAACGGTCACAATATTTTTCAGCAGTGGCTAAAATATGCGTAGACATCAAAATACCAGACCCTTCATTTTTCATCTCGACCATTAATTCCAACAAGGCATTGATTGCCAACGGATCTAGTCCTAGAAAAGGTTCATCAATGATATACAAAGATGGTTCAATCAAAAAAGCACACAAAATCATGACTTTTTGTTTCATTCCTTTTGAAAAATTCGCTGGAAACCACTCTAATCGATTGGACAAACGAAATGTGTGTAACAACTTTTCTGCCCGTTTCATCGCGATATCCATTGGAATGTTATAAGCCATCGCCGTTACTTCAATGTGTTCTTTTAAAGTAAGTTCTTCATATAATGAAGGTGTTTCTGGAATATAACCAATTTGTTTACGGTAATTTTCTACATCCTTTTTAAGGGATAATTGATTGATCTCTATTTTGCCTTTCGTTGGTTCAAGCAAGCCGATAATATGCTTGATCGTGGTACTTTTCCCTGCTCCATTCAAACCAATCAACCCAACCATTTCTCCAGGCTGAACGTTAAAACTGATATCTTTCAAAACAGGTAAATGACCATAGCCTCCTGTTACATGTTCGATTTTTAAACTCATATTTCTTCCTCCGTTAATATACTGTCTTCATTATACCACGAAGCAAATCACCTCCAATTATTTTTTACGTGCATTCTCATGAACTTATGTTAAAGTTGAGGTAACGAAACTTGAATAGAAGAAAGGTGTTTTTATATGGACAATTGTATTTTTTGTAAAATCATCAAGCAAGAGATCCCTAGTTATAAAATCTATGAAGACGAGAAAATCTATGCGTTCTTAGATATCTCTCAATCAACCAAAGGTCATACATTGATCATTCCTAAAGAACACGTAACTGATATCTTTGAATATAACGAAGAATTAGCCAGTGATGTCTTTGCTCGCATCCCCAAAATTGCTCGTTCCATTGAAAAAGCATTTCCGGAAATGGAAGGGTTAAATATTATCAATAATAACCGAGAACTAGCCTATCAAACCGTTTTTCATTCCCATTTCCATTTAGTTCCACGTTATAGTAAAAAAGATGACTTCTCCATCCACTTTGGAAATCATCAAGCAGATTATACAGCGGAAGAAATGACGGCTATCCAAGAAAAAATCAAAGAGCAGGTGACGATTCATGGTTAAAAATTTTCTAAAAGGATTAGTATTCGGTGCTGTTACTGGTGCAGCAGCGGGACTATTATTTGCCCCACGCAGCGGAAATGAGACCAGAGAGAAATTGATTGCAGAATTAGATGAAGCAACTGAATTGACCAACGAGTTAAATAACAGCTTGAATCATTTTAAGCAGGCGTTATCTGAAACAAAAAGAACAGCTGAAACTGTTATTCCATCTTTTCAAGAATCAATCGAAAAAGACATTGAAAATTTCAAATTCCAAGCAGAACCACGAGTTACACAAATCCAAGAGCAAGTGGAAAAACTTTCGGCACATTTACCTGAAGCCTTGACAGACGTGCAATAATGACGCAAAAACAAGCACTTTTGATATCTATGTGTCTTTTTCATGTACCAAGTTGAGTGGAATGTGACAAAAATTTGAATTTTGTTTGAAACTATCAGTCAGAACGTTTTTATTCGCTAATAGATATGGTATAGTAATATTTGTGAAAACCAATAATAAATTACAGGAGTGCAAAACTTAAATGAAAAAGAAAAAAATAATTTTAGCTGCGACAAGTGCGTTAGCTATTCTAACACTAGCAGCTTGTTCTGGTGGCGGGGATACAAATAAGGATATCGTAACCATGAAAGGCGGTACAATCACCGTCGCTGATTTTTATGAAAAAGCAAAATCTGAATCAGCAAACCAACAATTACTTCAACAAATGGTCATCTATGATGTATTCAATAGCAAATACAACGATAAAGTTTCAGATAAAGAAGTAGATGCTGAATATAATAAAACAAAAGAAACTTATGGTGACAGCTTCGAAACACAATTAGAATCTGCTGGATTTACAGAAGAAAGCTACAAAGAATTCCTTCGTAATAATCTTGTCTTTAAAGCTGGGATCGAATCTCATGTGAAATTGACAGATGAAGACTTGAAGAAAACTTGGGAAACATTCCATCCAGAAGTAGAAGCACAAATCATCAAAGTTGCTAGTGAAGACGAAGCAAAAGAAGTTAAGAAATCAGCTGATGACGGCAAAGATTTCGAAGAACTAGCAAAAGAAAAATCAACAGATACAACTAAAGACGATGGTGGTAATATCAAGTTTGACTCAGAAACACAAACTGTTCCATCTGAAGTAAAAGAAGCTGCTTTCAAACTTAAAGACGGTGAGATCTCAGATGTGATCACTGCAACAAATCCTTCTACTTACGCAACAGAATACTATGTCGTTAAAATGGTGAAAAACCAAGATAAAGGAAACGACATGGATAAATTCAAAGATCAATTAGAAGAAATTGCGACTCAAGCAAAAGTAAATGACAGCGAATTTACAACAAAAGTAATCGGTGAAGAACTAAAAGAAGCGAATGTAAAAATCAAAGATGACGCATTCCAAAACATCTTGACACCATTTACTTCAGCTACGACAAGTACATCTTCAACTGAAGACTCAGCAACAGAAAGCTCAGAAACAAAGACTTCTGAAACAAAATCAACTGATTCTACTGAAGCATCTGAAACAGAGCAAAGTACGACTGAATCAACAAACGAATAAGCACTATACGCGTCTAGGCATTTAAAAATGAATGCTAGAGAAAGTATTAAAAAAGTGGTTTAGGATGATAAAACTCATCCTAAACCACTTTTTTTGAATACGATAATTTCTCATTATCCGTCTCTGCTAACGGAAAATGAAAAATTATTTGGGTTCATAAAAATGTTTGGAGTAATAATCCATTCGAACCATCTAAAAGCGAATAAACGACGGGAACAAAAGTCCCCTCTTCGGAAATAAGGCGACATCCCCAAAAGTTTGAAAAACAATTTTCGTGGATGTCACCTTATTCATCGAGGCTAAACACTTCTGTTTCGACCTCTTTAAAACTAGTGAGATGATAGCAATATATTAAATTATTACGTATCTTTCAATACCTACCCAACAATGACCATCATTTCTGTTTTGGTACATAAAAACTACGATTATCCAGACCAAATATTCGATCCGTATATTTTCCTGGCTCTGTTTGACGAATCGCAGTAGTCATCATTTGCATCGAGGCATCGATCGTGTCGATCTGATGTAAGACTTCAGCTTCCATGATCCGAGGACGAACAGGTGAACCATATTCTAACAACCCATGATGTGATAGGACCATATGACGCAAAATCAAGACATCCTCTTCTTCTTCACTGATTTTCAACGCCAAGCAAGCTTTTGTGATTTCTTCATCAATCAATACAAGATGACCCACTAAATTACCAGCTAACGTGTATTCAGTTGCCATTGAGCCGGACAACTCGATCACTTTCCCTAAATCATGTAAGATAATTCCCGCATAAAGTAGGGGACGATTCAATTCAGGGTATTCATCAGCAATCGCTTTACCTAAGTGTAACATTGATACTGTATGGTATGCCAATCCACTAGCAAATGCGTGATGATTTCGTTTGGCTGCCGGATACTCAAAAAATTGTTTTTGATATTTGTTGAGTAAATAACGCACGATTCGATTCCAATGTGCATTTGTGATCTCAAATAACAATTGATTGATTTCTTCTTCCATTTCTTCTTTTTTCAATGGGGCTCTTTCCATGTACAAACTTGGATCACTCGGTTCATCAACTTTTGTTAAACGCATATGCAAGATTTTTACTTGCGGATTTCCTTGATAGACCTCGCGTTTACCATTTAAAAAAACAACTGTTCCTGGTGTAAATTTTTTGATCTCGTCTTCTGATGCATCCCAATATTTGCCATCAATTGTTCCTGATGTATCTTGAAATGTAAAAGCGATAAATTTCTTACCGTTCTTAGCGATTCTTACATCTGCATTTTTGATCAAAACGAATTGTTCGAATTGTTCATCAACGACTAATTCACGTATTTTTTTCACTATTTGCACCTTCTAACTTTCTCACAGATTGTTCTAGCTCATGATAATAGCTTACCATTTCTTGGTCAGAAGACAAGCAGATTACTTGATAGGTTTTGCTAAATTCAGCTAGCAATTTAGCTAAACGGTATTTTCTCTTATGATCGTAGTGTAGCCAACCATCATCGATTATCACTGGACAGATCGAACGTTTCGCTTCCAAAGCAAGATAAGCAAACCGCATCGCCATAATCATCTGATCCTTTGTCCCTGTCGATAGTTCATAAATCGGAAACTCATCTGTACCATTTGTTAATGTCAATGTATCGTTTCTCAATTGTATTTCTTGGTACTGTCGATCAGTTAGGATACTTAGATAGTCTCCAGCTAATTTGAGTAACTGTGGTAATTGCCGTTCACTTAATTCTGTCGAAAGATCACCTAAAAATGTCCCAGCAATCACTAAGCCGCCCCACTCCTCAAATAAGACTTGTAGTTGTGCTTTTTGGAGACTCTCCTGTTGATATAATTCATCTAATGTCCCGTCTTGTTGTAGTCCTTCAATTTGCAACTGCAAGCGTTGACGTTGCTCACTCTTCGTACTTTCTTCCCTCTTTAGTTCTTGCAACCGTTCGGATTCATGAGCAATCTGAGTCTGCAACTGACTATAAGTAATGACAGTTTTAAAAATCGGGGAAAGAATATGCGTCAATTCTTCAAAACGCGCTTGTTGTTGTTTCGTTTGCTCCGCCTTTTGTAAAAAGATCGGTACTTCTGATGGATAGGAAAGTTCTGCTCTAGCAAATTGTTCTTTGTATTCCTCCAACCACATTTTTTGTTTCTTTTTCAAGGCATTGATTTCTTGTTTCAATAAAGTATTCTGTTGATAACTTCTAGCATATTTCATTTGTTCCATCTCTTGGATAAATGTTGCTAACAGATCCATTTTTTCTGAGAGCGATTTATGTTGTAGTGGTAACCACTCTTTTGCTAACTCGAATGCCTCTTCTATCTGTAATAGCTGTTCTTGTATCTCTCGTTCCCGTTGTTGTTTCTTTTGAAAAACAGCATAAAGCTTTTGGTAATCTGTTACTTCTTGGCCCTCATTTTTCATCGTTTCAATCGTATTCATCGTCCCCAATGAATGACCATAGGCATAATCAGTAACTGATTGCTCTAAATTTTGTTGTTTACGTTTATTTTCATTGAGTGTTTGGGTAAGTTCTTCTAATTGCGCTAATACGATATCCAGTTGTCCTAATTTTTCTTGCCATTTCCCTTTGATTTCTGGTAATCCTTGGGCTGGTTGTATCTTACCTTTTCTACGAGTAAACGTATAGGCAACCACACCTAACGCAAGCAAGGGCCCTAAGATTTTCCCTGGCATGGGCAAGAATAAGCCAATTGCAGCTAACACTAAAGCACTAATGTAAAATTTTAAAAAGGATTGTTTTTCTGGAACTTCTTGGATCGGTCCTGCTTGGATCAATGTTGGGTGGGCTACTTCTAATTCATTGATCTCGGCTTCCAATGTTTGTTGCTGTTCTTTCACAATATCAAAGCGAATCGCCAACTGATTATGGTGATCCTTTAATTGTTGCGCCATCGTATACAAAGAACGCCACTCTTTATCATCAATAAATTCCTGTGGTCGTTGCAAACGATCCCAGCGCCAACGCTGTTCCAAGATTTTCAATTCGGACGCTGTTTCCCTTGTTTCTACTTGCAGTCTTTGCCACTCATCCATTAATTGCTCAGTTGAAAATTGCTTTTGCTGTAGTGCTTTCAACTCTTGTTCTTGTTCTAAATAAAAATAATAACGTGCAGACTGCTGATCCATCCCACTATGTCGCTCTAATGAAGCTTCAAGTTCTTCCAGACGTTCGTTCATTTGTTGATAACGTTTGGTAAATACTTCTAAATCTTGTATCAATGATTCATCCGGTACTTCAGCTAGCATATTTTTTTTCAGTGATTGCCATTCTTCATATAAAGAGAAATTCAATTCTTGTTGATGATATAACGTAAGTCTTTGATTGATTTGTTCGATATCATGCAATAAGAGCTGTTGCTGTTCTGCTAGACGTTGTTCCTCCATGATCCATTGACTATAGATCGCCTCTTGCTCTTGCTTTTGGTGAATCTTTTCTTGTAGTTGTTTCCATTCATTTAGTCGCTGATTAATCACTAATTTTTGACCTTTTCTTTTAAACAACTTATCAGCTGATTGATAATATTCTTGTCTTTTTTGAAAGACATGAGAACTTCCAGTGATTCCTAATGAAATCAACGCGTCATGTAATTCTTTTTCTGTTAAATGAGCAAGTTCACTCAGTTGCTCTTGTTGAAATGTAAAAACCTGTTGGAATAACTCTTTCGTCAAAGGTGAAAGTAGTTTTTCTAAGAGTTCATCACTTCCACTTTGGCCATTACATGTGACCTTCGATTTACCTCTATTTTGTTGTTTATATCTCTCAACATAAATTTCTCCATGTATGGGATGATTCAGCCATACTTTCCCACCATATGCAGAACCGTCTCGCGGTGTGTAATCTTTCTTTTTCTTCCCTTTAGATGGAAACCCAAAAAGGATGGCTTGGATAAATTGGTAGATCGTTGACTTTCCCGCTTCATTTTCACCATAAATCAACTGATTGCCAGAGGTAAAATCAAAGGTTTGCTGACGCCACTTTCCGAAAGCTGCTATTTCGATTTTTAAAATATTCATTCAGTATCCCCCTCAAACAAAAAGTCTTGCCGAATGATTTCTTGGGCCTTTTGTATCGTAGATTCTTGAAAATCCGGTAGTAGATCCAACACTTTGATTGCCTCTTGATTTGTGTAGGCTTCTTGTAGTATATGCTGAAAATCTTCCTTTGTTTGGTAATTTTCGAATAGTTGTTCAAACATCGCTGTTGAAGCAGATAAAGAAATTTTCGCCTCATTATCTCTTTCTAAAGTAGATATACGCCAAATAATCAAATTTGAAAATTTCCTATTTATTTCTTCCTTCAAATAATCTAATAATTCTCCGGAGTGAATACGATCCAACACTTCCTGATCTAAGTGCTCATAATCAATGATCTCAAATTCGACGAGTGTCATCGCATTGGGTTCAACTACTTCTTGTTGGATTTTCTTCAGTACATCCGTCGTTTGTTTCACTTCCCTGAGAGAAATTTGCTGGCGTTCCCAATAAACTTCTGCAACTTTTATAGGTATTGTTCGACAAGTCGCTCCCTGAAGTTCAACTAGAACTACTGAAGTCGCAGACTCTTCTTTTTTGGTATGTCCTTGTGGTGCACCGGGATAAAGAATTGTTCCTTTTTCATTTAATTTGGTGGGAACATGGATATGTCCCAACGCCCAGTAGTCGTAGCCTTTTGCTTCCATTTGCTTTGATTGAAATGGTGCATAATTCCCATGATTTGACCCAATTTCACCATGATAGAGTCCAATATGGTAGTCAACAGCAAAACGTTGGGGAAATTCAGGTACTTTTTCATCAGTGATCCATTGTTTTGTGTAACTAAATCCACTGAGTGCGATTGTTTCACCAACATTAGTTGTTAATTGCTGTGTCTCTACTGTTTCCGACGTATACAAAGAAAGATTCTCGGGGAATTCAAACCAATATCTCTCTTTTTGATAAAAATCATGATTACCAAATGTTAAAAAAACTGAGATATTGTGTTCTCCTAAACGCTTGATTTGTTCCGAAAAATGCTTTTGGATCTTTAGCGAAGGACGATGCTGGTGGAAGCTATCCCCAACTAGCAAAACAAAATCAACCTGATGTTTGATTGCCTGTTCCACAATATTTTCAAGTACGGTCAAATTAGCCCGTAATAATTTCTTTTGAACTTTTCCATCGATTCCCACTAGTCCTTCAAATGAACGATCCATATGCAAATCTGCCGCATGAATAAATTTGACCATTAGGCTACTACCTCCCCATAATATAAGATAATAAAATACAAGTTTGTCTGTATCGCTTTACTAAAACAGATCGATATCTGTTGGCTTTTTTGGTTTATACATGGTTTATCATAACATTTCCATTGCTTTTTTTCAGCAAAAAACCGAAAATTTGTTCGCATCCAGACAAAAAAACAGCTGAACTTTCGTTCAACTGTTTTTCATTTGCGTGGCGGCGTCCTACTCTCACAAGGGGCAACCCCTCACTACAATCGGCGCTAAGAAGCTTAACTTCTGTGTTCGGCATGGTTACAGGTGTATCCTTCTCGCCATCGCCACCACACTTGGTGTTATCTATATTGAGTAAATCTTGTTCACTCAAAACTGGATTTGAAGTATCAGTAAGAAACTCTCCGAGTTTTTTCATTTTATTTTGGTTAAGTCCTCGATCGATTAGTATCAGTCCGCTCCATACATC
>NZ_PUAP01000035.1 GCF_002947535.1 Enterococcus mundtii | reverse complement strand
TGTCTTACACTGCTTTATTTTGGGGTGGTCAACGAAATATCGGTTTGTTTTGAAACAGCTTCGTTGAACCATGTACCGAAACTTTGAACATAGTTGAAATTTCCACTAATAATAAATTCCGCACATGTATCATCTAAAACATTATAAAAAAAGTAACGATCTTTTTTATTTGAATAAACGTCTTGATGATAGCTGATCATACAATCTCTAAATTGATGCAAAGATTCCAAAGTTTCGTATTGAAGGTAGAATTTCAGGACTACTGCACTTTTTATTGGTTGATCAGACTCCATGAAGCTTGGTTTAGTTTTAAGGGAGAACTGTAGAAACTCTGACAGATTTTCTTCTGAAAACTTCCATTTTCCTCCAACTTTTATTCCATGTAGTTTCCCTTCGCGTAAATAGTTCCGTACAGAACGAGTGGTTACTCCTAGAATTTCTGCAAGTTCATTGACTGAATAATAATTTTTCATCAGTTTGCCTCCCCCATTTTCTTGAATGATAGAAACAAAAAACTATCGCCAAGTATGTGTTAAATAAATAATTATTGATGTTATTACTTCCCTATCAATTATATAAAAGGTAGTTTGATATGATAAATAAATAGAGAAAAATTAAGGTTATCTTTCAAATTATTATACTCAATATAAAGCATTAAGACCATATGTTTTGAAGATTATTGTTATGTTTTTAAAAATTTGCAAGAATATCAACAATTTAAATATCAAGTCCAACGTCAATCATCGAAAAATTTTTTCTAGACATTACTTTGGAACTCGAAAATATTTCAAAATCGAATGGTCAGTTACTTTTCAGTATGATGGCATAAATCCTACGATCGATGAAAACATCTAAGGTGAAATAATTAAGAGAAATAAATTTATTCCTATATTTTCCTAACAAATATATTGACTTTTGTATTAATCGCGTTATACTAATGTTAGAAAAAAAAGAGAAAATTTTTCCTAAATACTAGAGAGGAGGACAGTGATAGTTAGCCAAAAGGAACTGAGAAAGGTATCTCAGAAAATCGAATGACTGTTATACCCAAGTAACGTCATGTGATTGCTCTAGATGCTTAACAAATGGACCAAAGCTTACACCGTTCTTTTTTATGGTAGAAACAAAGTTAGCACACTAAAAAACTCCCCTTTTTTATATAGACTAACTTTAGTTTCCTAAAAATTCCCTTTTTTGTGAGGCAAATTATTTCGTCTATGATTTGCCTCACAATGATTAATTAAAAATCAACGAGGACAAAGAGTAGATAGTAAGGACACGCCTGATCTATATAGGAAATCTTATGTTTTTACATAACATCCTGAGATGAGAACTATTACTTATTCGGTTTTGACTTTTCTATTATGTGAAATAAATGAAGGAATCAATCACCCAACAAGAATAGTAAGACTATTATCTTTGAAAACAAGAACGAGTAATATTTAGTACTTATGAAAAGACAGTTCAAGTAAAGTAAGCTTCAGAAAACAAATAAATTCGAATACATACTGTCAAAAGAAATCGAGCAATATAAGAAATATTGGTTACCGTGTTATATGCAAGGAGGAAAAATAAATGAAATTGAGCAAAACAATCGCTTATGAAAAACTAGGAAAAATAATCTACTTGTCATCAGATGATGGAATCCTGCTATTGGAGGATGAAGTAGCGACGTATATCTTCGAGCTTCTGAAAAAGGAACAGACCCTCCAAGAAATTAAACAAAAAGTGAAAGAAAAGTTCAAACAAGCAAATGGACATACAAAAGAAGTAACTGATTTATTTATTGAAAATTTTTTAACAGATTTATCGAACCGATCGATCGTTTGTTAAATGAAAGTCACATGATCTAACTCTATGTTTGATGATTCAACATCAAACAGCTCTAATTGTTTGCTACCAAGAAAGTATGCCTGTTACAGCTGAAGGTGCAAAAAAGCTTAAAGCTGTTTTATTTTGAGTTATCGAACGATAAAATAGATCGCAAGTCATACTTGCGGTCTATTTATTTTGTATAAAGAGATATATATAGTGAGGTTCGATGATCACCATTGAACTTGGCTATATAGAATCATTGCTTTCTTGCTAACGATGGGAGACAAAGACATAAAAAAACTGATTGGTGGTAAACGAAAAGTAGTGTTACTATGCTTTTTTCTATCAATGAAAAAACCTCTATGCTATATTGGGATAAATATGGTATATTTTACTTAAATAGAAATAGCGGAAAGATACTAGCTGTATCGTATGAAAATCGAAAGATTAAGTAATTTTTATAAAAATTTTTATTGCGGAATGATACCGGTTACATCCGGCTGCTATTTATTTGCTCGACATGAGAAATGAAGATTACTGGTGAAGATAGGTAGCGGAACTGACTTAGCATTAAAAATCAATGGACGAATATAGTGAGGGGAAAATGAATATGGCGAAAAAATTTGGGATTTTATCAATAGAAGGATATGTAAAAGGGGGAGAGGGGCTAGTGGAACAGCTTGTGCTTTCCATACCTGAACAAGAAATCGAATTATTCGCAATCAATTACTTTGAAGAACAATATACTCAAACGAAACTTGATCAAAAGACAAATAACTGGCGTTTATTTGATTGTTCCTATTTATGTACAGAAACGGATTATGTTAAGGATCAATTTATTCAATCAATGAAAGAGGAAAATTACGACTGTTTCATAGTCTTAGGTGGTACTTCGAGTGTCGAATTTGCAAATGTGCTACGTAGCCAAGGGCTTTCGGTAGTCACTGTACCAGTATCTAACTATCTTGATTACCCAAGTGGTGACTATACAGTAGGATCAGATACATTTATCAACGGAGTAACAAAAGTGATTGATCGAATCGTTGATACTGGACATTCCCATCAAAAAGTAACCTTCATCCAAATTGACGATACCATCACAGGCAAAGTGACAAGAGAATTATCTTTGACAAATGAAATCGATGTTTGTATTGCGAATCAACTTGATTTAACGAATAACAAAAAATATCTTTTGAAACATATGAATAGTCATCCCATGTACTTTTTATTGAACCGTTCAGTTAGTTCAATCGAATCTTTTGTTGAAACATTTTGTCCGACGTTATCAGACTACCGAAGCATCGTATTAGATAATTTAGCAATTGGCCAGTCGATGATCACCGCTTTTGATCGTATTGCAGTGATCAAATTAGGAAATGCGTTGATCGATTTACTTAAAGACAGTCAATGTTTGGATGCTGAATTGTATTTTTCGCATGGGAAAGTGTTGCTTGAACAATCTCCTTATCATCATCATGTGAAAAAACAAGTGGTGAAGTAACTATGAGTAAGTATATGATTACAGGATAGAGCCCTGCGTTTTACGCCATTCTTTTCAGAAAGCAGGAATTGATCAAGCTAGGATCGATGAACTTTCCTCGCTATCGGTCGACCATAAGATTCCAACTCACATCGACACTTGAGTTGGGATCTTTTTTATTGTTGTTATTTAGTAAAAAAGATAAGATAAAAATTTTTATAAAATAATCTTTTAAATCACTTTGCATCATGTTATTATATTTATGGAAAACAGTTATTTTATTCGCACATACATTTAAATAGTCAATAGGTTTTTTACTAACCATTTATCTATATAAATGGAAATATAAAAATATATGCTATTTAGTTAGGTTTGTAATAGTAATAAAACAACTGTTTTATATTAAAAAATAATTGTTATCATAGGGGGAGAAATGAAAAAAATTAGTTATCGAAAAAAATATGAATGGATCGGATTAGGTATGCAGTTAGCTTTAGTAGCAATCGGTTTGATTTATTACTTTTGTATCTATCGTTAGGGGAATGAAAATGAAAATAATAGTAAAAAAACGGTGGAATGGTGTTTATCTTGACAAAAAGAAAAGCACAGCACAAAAAGCCATCGAGAAACTAACGCTACCGAAGAAAATTATTTTACCAATGTCTATGCATCTTGGAAAACCTGCTAAAGTTGTCGTTGAAGTAGGCGATAAAGTGGCAATTGGAACAGTCATTGGTGAAAAAGATGGACGAATATCTGCCAATGTACATAGTTCAGTGGCAGGAGTCGTAAGAAAAATCGAGAACCGTATGATCAATCAGCAGCCAACTAAGGTAGTCATTATAGAAAATGACTTTTCTGATCGTATGGAATTATTACATACAAAAAACAAAGATTTACATAACATCGTAGCGAATGCAGGAATCATAGGGATGGGAGGTGCTGGCTTTCCAACTGACATAAAGCTACTACCTAAAGAAGAACAAAAGATCCATACCTTGATCATTAATGCGGCAGAATGTGAACCCTTTATTACTAGTGATAGAAGACTATTGATTGAAGATACCGAACAAATGATGAAGAGTATACAAATCATTTTGGATACTTATCAAATCCCCAAAGCAAGGATTGCGATCGAAAAATCATCTGTACAAGCGATTGAACATTTACGAAAGCATCTGATTGATCCAAGAATCCAGTTACATATCCTAGGCGATCTATATCCTCAAGGTGCGGAAAAATTAGTGATCAAGCATGTATTATCTCAGGAAATACCTAAAGGTAAACTCCCTTTTGATGTCGGTGTGATCACATTGAATGTAGCGACGATACACAGTATTTTTAGTGCTGTACTGAAACAAATCGCATCATTTGAACGAGTAGTAACAGTCTCAGGTACACCAATCAAAGAAGGAAAAAATTTACGTGTTCGAATCGGCACGCCAGTAGAGGAATTGATTGATGCTTGTGGTGGGTTTGTGTCCTCACCTCTTAAAGTATTGAATGGTGGGCCGATGATGGGGAAACTGATCCAATCATTAGATGAACCAGTCACAAAAACAACTAATTTGATTTTAGCATTGTCAGAAGCAGAGGCAATGATACCTGAGGAACAAAAGTGTATCAAATGTAGCGAGTGTGTGAATGCTTGTCCAATCGGTCTGCATCCAATCTTGATCAGTGAAGCGTACCGTCATCAGGATCTTCAGACAGCCGAACAGTTAGGCGCGTTGAATTGTTTAGAATGTGGTGCTTGTTCATTTATCTGTCCTTCAAAAATCGATTTATTAAAAGACATCAGAGCGGTAAAAAATCAGATCATGGAGGCAAAAGGATGAGTACGAAATATCTAGGAAACGGAACGATCAATGGTCCGCATATCCGTAATGATTGGACAAGCCAATGGAAAATGAAACAAGTGTTGATTGCCCTTATATTTCCAACGATTGGCGCTATTTATTTTTTTGGTTGGCGTTCGTTAGTAATGATCATTACCAGTATCATCACATGTGTATTACTTGAAGCGATTATCCAAAAAGCGAGTAAACAACCGATCACGAATGATTTGACTGCTGTGATCACAGGTTGGCTGTTAGCTTTGACATTGCCTACTAGTGCACCTTTATGGACAGTACTTGTCGGGGATTTTATTGCTATCGTCCTTGTAAAGCAACTAGGAGGCGGGTTAGGACGGAATTGGATCAATCCCGCAGTAGCAGCACGAGTCCTGCTAAAGCTCTTTTTATCTCCTTGGATCACCAATTGGATCGCGCCAGGACCAGATGTGATCACAACTGTGACGCCACTTGTAGCACTTGGTCATTTTTCTCGAGAAATCAGTGCAACTACTCCTGAATGGTGGAAACTTTTCTTAGGGATTGATCTAGGCGGTCCAATGGGGGAAACAAGTAAACTGCTCTTATTGATTGCAGGGGGCTATTTGATCGTGCGAAAAATCATCCATCCATTCGTTCCTCTGTTGACCCTAAGCTCTTTCTATCTAGCGATTTTAATTTATAGTGGGTTTAATTTTAGCTTTGCTACAGCCCATTTGCTCAGTGGAGCATTGATTATGGCAGCTGTTTTCATGGTAACAGACTATACGACTTCACCTGCAACCGATAAAGGGAAATATTATTTCGCTATCGGCTGTGGTGTCCTGTGTGCCGTTTTAAGAATCGTTTTAGATTTGCCAGGCGGTATCGGCGTAGCGATTGTTGTTATGAATCTAACGGTACCATTTATCGATCAGTGGACGATGCATCGGGTGTATGGTGAAAAAGGGTTTAAGATAACATCGATAATTGATAAAGAAAATAGAAAAGGATTATCCAGCATCAAGTGATAATTTATAACGAATATGACTGTCACCCGACTAGAGAAATTTAGTCGGGTCTTTTAAGGTTAAATTGCTACTCAACTATATTTTTTTGCGAAAGAACTCAATAATTTCACCTGTGAATGAAATTATTGAGTGTCAAACCATTTATTTATCTGCTACGCTACAGATGGATATCGTTCGTTATTTTATAGTGTATTGAAACAAAAGTTACCTAACACCAAAATACTTCATGTTTAGAACGATAGCCAATCACAGCTAAAAAGAATGGAGAGACAAATGAACAAACGACAACTAAAAATGATGTTATGTTTTGTGGTTCTGTTTTTAACAAGCATACCAGCAAATATAAACGCAGAAGCACCGAATGAGTTAGAGAGCCAAAAAACTTTTCCGGTTCAGCACACCGAATGGTTAGATGCAACAGATGCGACGATTTTTGGGGAGCACGCGTTGCGACGTGAGAGTTTAGAAGATCAGTCAGATCAATTACAAACGATTATTGATCACACCAATTCTTTAACAAAACAGTTATATATTCCAACTGGTACGTATATCATCAATAAAAATGTGGTGTTAAGAAGCGGTCTCAAGATCAAAGGAGAAGAAGAGAATCCAACGATATTGAAAAATGAAACAGGACAAAACGTTTATTTGTCAGATGAAAATTACCAGACAAGCCACAATATTGAGATTCATTCATTGTTTTTTGATGGAGTAGGAATTTTTACGCGTTTAGCAAATAACATTACCATCAATGATAATGTGTTTTATCATCCTGTGTCTTTATATCCGATCAACCTACAGACATCCAATGGGGCGACCATGCAAAATAATATATTTATGAGAGATCATGAACATGCCACGCCAGATACAGAAAATCGGGCAATCTATATTGGTGGTTTTTCGACGGTTGGAAGATATGAATATATGGAAAACGTACAGATCACAGATAATCTATTTGGATTACGGATCAATGAGTTAGAGGCAATCAAGAGCTTTAGCAATCCTGAGATTATCAAAACCATCAATCGTCTACAATCTGCGTTGGAGTCTGAACAAATGTCTCTTGAACATAACGAACAAAACTATCTTTCTTGTGGTGTCAATTCATATAGTAATTCGAAGAATGTTTTGATAAAAGATAATTTCTTCCAGCAAATGTACGAGAACGAGGATCGATATGGTGTGGTAGGTGATCATGCCATCTATCTAAGAGGATCCCAAAATGTACAGGTTGTAGGCAATCACGTTCGTGGATTGCACAATGGACCTTATGGTGGATTTAAATTCAAATCAGGACGTAACATCACGATCATGAATAATTATCTACGTAATACCGGTATTATTATGTATGAAACACCAGAATTTGGATTAGGAGATAGTTTTGCTCAAGGTCAAGTAGCGGAGTTATCGAATTGGTTAGTCGCAAATAACGTGTTTGATTTTAAAGAGTGGCAGGATAAATACGCGATCGGGATAGAGTATAATCGGCATACTGGAAAGGACAACGTATATAATGGAGTATTTATTGATAATAAATTTATCAATTATCACAATATTCCAGCCAACCGCCGGAGAGAGCTACTGATCATGAATCAAGCCTCTGAAGGTTTTAAAGGAGAGTCAACGTATGTTTCTGGCAATACACGTGATGACACATCTGATCGTCAATTAAATGTTGAGTATTGGACCTCAGCAGAGTATGAAAAAATGCCAAAGGATTGGAGAAGTTTGATCGATTCTACGTTGTATGATCAATATAAAGAAACGCAAATACCAATACAAGATGCATTTCCTGTTGGCCGGACGGTTGAGATTGTTTTAGGAGAACCTTATGATCCATTTGATTTTGTTGAGCAAACCCATATAGAAGAAAACGATCGTCCTGAAATCACTATTTTGAATCCTGAAGTTCTATCAAAAGTTGGTCAACATAAGCTAGAGCTAATGCTGTCATATCCAAATGGACGAACAGTGCGTGTGGTTACAAATGTGACAGTCCTGCTTCATTAATTAAAAAGTTCAAGCGATCCAAAAACCAGTTGAAACTTCTGGTTATATTACTTTCTAGCTAAAGTTGAAAGAGTTAGAAATATTTCCGCCCGATAAAGATTTATAAGTAGTCATTTTATCAGAAATACCAAGTTTTACCGCTTGATTTTCCATTGAAAAGGCGGTGTTAATGAGCTTTGCTAAATAGGTGATTTCGACAAAAGAACAGATGCATGAAATTTCTTATATTTCTTCTATTTTTTCGCACCAAAAAACAAGGTTGGTTGAACATTTCCTCTTTTTATAGACATAGTATAAAGAGGGAGGATGTTCAACTGATTTTTATTTTTCCTAAGTAGTTTATCAATCAGTTAAATAAAAATACAATTATGAAGTGAAAAGGAAAAGGTACAAGAAATGTAAAATAAAAGTATTGTTGATTTAGTAGAGATTATCATAGCAAAAGAATTTTATGCTGTGATGAAATATGTAGCAGATGAAGCGAATAAAAGACAGAGAGGATTAGTTGGTAAGGATAAAAATGGATTGGTTACTGAAGTCATACAGGAAATATGTGTATGGCTTTTTTTGTTTTACTGATTTTATCATACTTGATTGAGATAAATTTAACGTTTATGCGTTCAAAATAAGTTTTTATGATTAGTTTAAATAATATCGATGTTATTAGGTTATATTAAGCTTATGGTTTAACGGCAATTCATGATTTTTTGTATATTATGAAAAAAGTTCTAAAGATTAGAAATTTTTTGTGATTAAAATTTTATTTGTTACTAGTATGAATCATGGTTAAGAGAATTATTACAGAAGGTATAGCTAGAATGATCAGAAAAATAATAGGTATCTTTTGGAATAAACCTTTAACATTACATACATAGAAGGTCTTAGGTATAAAATAATGATATATTTAATGGTTCGGATAAGCTTATGCTTTTTTAGTATGATGTGTTTTAGTATGGGTATTTGCTTTTTATAGAGAATAAAAAAATTAGTACGACAAAACCTTGGGAAAAGTTTATCAAGGTCAGACTATCTTAAAAGCAAAATCTATTTAATGAAATGTAAGTTTTATGTCTATATAGGATTTTTTGTGATTTCAATAAACATAATACTGTTACGTTTTCATTAGTACAATCTTTAATTTATGCAAATCGAAACTAATGAAGGTAGCTCTTAAAGAGCATATACATAGACAGTTCCTCATTTTAGCGAATGGTTATAATAAACAAGGAATAAAAAATATTAAGACAGAGAAAGTTTTATTGGCGATTGCGCAAAATACACAAAAAAAGTTTTTGACATCTGTCAAAAGAGGGGAGAGAATCAGTGAGATTATGAATGATATGCTAATTAATAATCAATCAAAATGGATTCGATTCAAAGTAAACTGAAGAAAGAAAAAAACAAATCCTCGGAACATAAGGTTTCTGCTTATATCCATATTACATTTTGCGAGCATATCTGTTATTACTGTAACTAGCTCCTATAAGAATTAGATTTATCGCTATCTCTTTTTTTAAAATATCGTATAATAAGTATAGAAATAGCACAATGAGAGAAGGTGAACTTTTTGGAAAGCAACGACCAATATTTAGAATATGCAAAGCTAAATAAAGATAAATTTATTGAAGCAATCATTCAGAGTAAAATTCCTGATGATGAAAAAGATGCGGTTTTTATGGCGGGAAGCCCAGGAGCAGGTAAAACAGAAGTGGCACTAGGTTTAGCTGAAAACTATGATAATCATGTTGTGATTGATGCTGACTACTTTAGAACACAATTTCCTGAATACAATGGGAAGAATTCAAGTGTTTTTCAGAAAGCTTCTTCTTGGTTGGTGGAACAATCCTTAAAATATGTATTAGAAAAAGGTTATTCTTTTATATTAGATGCTACTTTTGCTATTCTTAGTGCTGAAAAAAATATCCTTAGAGCGTTGAAAAATAATTTTCGTGTGACGATTTTTTATGTTTATCAAGATCCACACACTGCTTGGGATTTTACTCGAAAACGTGAAGTTGCTGAGGGACGTCATGTACCAAAGAAAATTTTTATCAATGCATTTTTCAAGTCTAGAGAAAATATAGAAAAAGTAAAGGAAAGATATCCTGAAGTCGTTCTTCATATCATGATCAAAGACTACAAAAATAATATTTCTGAAGTACATTATGCGGCAGATAATATTCGTTTAGTACTACCAGTACAATATACTTCAGAGGAATTGGAGGAGGAATTACATGACTGAAAAAGAACAAGTACAGCAAATAGTAAAAAAATATAATAAAAGTATTGCTGACTTATCAGAAAATGCCACCGCTAAAGAGTTTAAAACGGTGATGAAATATGTAGCGGACGAAGCGAATCGTAAACAACGGAAATTAGTTGGATTGGATAATTAACTTTTTTGAACCACTCTAGGCTAGAATTTTATATTCACATTTAAAAATAGTATAAAAAATGTATGAGACTTACAAAAAAAGGGATAAACCTATAGAAGTGAATAATCTCATGCATTTTTGCTGAGTTTTACTTGTAGTAGAACTCCTATGATATCGTAACTTAGGATAATGTGCATTATGAAAACTAGATATAATGCAATACTTGTGATTCTAGTAATTAAAATTCCTAATCTAATCATTAGATTTCCAAGATGTATTACTTAATTTAGTAGTATTCTTGGGAATCTTTTTTAATAGCACGGAGTCCTGTTTTCTGGTATTTAGTATACGATTATGATGTAAAAGACACTTTTTCTGATGAAAATTAAAAATAATCTGTGATCTAAGATATAATAAAAATAAATACACATTCAATGTTGTAGAAATTTTTATCTATTTTAAAGGTCGGAGATAATATTATGCATTATTTTAGTATTGGAAAGAAGTATACGAGAAAAGAGATACGTAAAGAGCTAGGTTTTATAGAACCTGAAAAAATTGGTGGGATCTGGAGTACTGGTTACTTGCAACACGAAGAAGATTTTTTTATTTTTGCTAATATTTCGACAGCCGGCAGAACTGGACATGATTATGGAAATCGTTTAGACGAGAACAGGCTGTATTGGTACACTAAAAGAAACACAACAATTAATTCTCCAACAACACAAAAGTTGATCAGCGGAAAATTTCCAGTTCACATCTTCATTAGAGAAGATAGTAATGATCCTAAATTTGAATATAAAGGATTAGGAGTTATGATGGATTACGAAGATGGTACACCTACTGCAATAACATGGAAAATTATACCATCAAACGATATATCTACAGTTAAAAATCAAACAATAGAAAGATTAAAATTTCTAGAAGGCAAAAAAATTAGTAAGAAAGTCAATGTTTATGAAAGAGATCCTAAAGCACGTAAGGCATGCTTAAATCATTATGGTTACACTTGTGTAGTATGCAATTTTAATTTTGAGGAGAAATATGGAGAAATTGGAAAGGAGTTTATTCATGTCCATCATGAAAAAGAATTAAGTAGAATTGATGATTCTTATGAAATTGATCCAATTGAAGATATGAAGCCTGTTTGTCCTAATTGTCATGCAATGATTCATGGAAAGAGGCCTGCATATACTGTAGGGGAACTGAAAAATCAATTGAATTCGAAATTATATAATTCATAGTATAAAAAAGAAGTGAAACGCTTAAATATAAATTCTCTTTAGAATTCCACCTAATAAACAAAGAAAGATCTTAGAAGAATTGGAACTGTCTAGAATAACAGACGGTTTTATTTATCCAGAAATTAGTCAAGTAGTCCGGTTCTTAAAAACAAAGTACTGTTAAAATCAAAAAACATACTTATATAGAACTAATCATTTGAACGATAATCATAGTAATTTTATTGTTTAACCCGCACCTTCCGCTACACCCATATCTCTCTACTCGCCGAAGCAGGCATGCCAATCAAGGCAATCATGGAACGTGTGGGGCATGCCAACATGAAAACTACATTGGAAATTTACAACCAAGTCTCCAATACAACTAAAGAAAAACTGATCCAAGAAATCGATTCTTGGATTTTTTAATGGATTTGTTTGCTAAATACGTTTAGTATGCGTATATAAGAGGTCGTGAAAGTGTCGGTTAGCTCCGATGACAATAAGAAATCGATTTTTAAAACAGCTTTTCATGTTTTGAAAATCGATAGCTTATTTCAAGGAGTTGGCACTTGAACACCGTTTAAAGAGTGGTCGAAAAGCGGTACGACTTTTTGACGTAAGGAGAAAGAAAAACTAATGAAAGAAACAAACAAATCCGCAGAACATAAGGTTTCTGCTTATATCCATATTCCATTTTGTGAACATATCTGTTATTACTGTGACTTCCAAATATAAATGGCAATTATAATAACGTTAAATATATTATTTATTGAAGAAATAGTCCTACGAAAAATGAAAATCCCAGTAATTTATTATATAATGTAATTGCAAATATTAAATAACGAAGAAAGAGGTAATAACAATGAGTGATAATAAACCAACCATTATTAAATCTTCAAATCCCAAGCAAGGTTCAGAGACGAGAAGTATAGGAAACCCACGCCCACCCAGAAGTACTGCAACACCACCAAAACCTAAGTAATTAATGTATTATTATTATTTTTATCTTTTTATCTATATTAATGTATACTTCACTTTCTACTTCCTCACATGTTATATATTCAATTATTTTGTCATAATTATCTAATTCTGATTTTGAATTGAATGGATAAGTAATTAATTCAAAATCAGAATTGTCTAAGTCAGAAAACCAACCTGACTGTCCTGAAAAAATAAGTTGATTGTCTAAAGTGAAAATGAATATTGGTTTATTGGTTTCGAAACCAAAAGCTATTTTTTTTATAGAACGGCTATCGAACGAAGACAAATTTTCTTTGTTTCTTAAATTATTTATTTTTTTATTTATCCATGTCAATATTCCAGAGAATAGAGTGAATGATAAAATTACTGATATTATTGTTACTAAAATTATACTTATCGGAATTTCGATATTTCTTACAAATGGATGTTTTTTTAAGTATTCTAAAATGATTAAAAATAATCCATAATTAATTATGGAAAACAGTAATAAAAATATAATTTTATCTTCCTTATTTTCTTTAGATATATTTATTTTATCAAGTCTTGTTAAGATAAATAAATTTATAAATCCTAGCCCCCCTGCCGTTATTAAACTATTTAACATTTCTAGTAATAAATCCATAAAAAAATCACTCCCAAATGTTCTTTTGTTAAGTATAATATTATGATATCATAGACGTGTCTTTAGAGTACTAAAAAATTACATGGTAAGGAGGAATTGAACATGTTGAATAAACGCATTTTTACAAGTTTTGCAATGGAAGATAGGAATTTGAGAGATTTGTTAATAGGACAAAGAAATAATAGCGGTTCCAAAATTGAATTTACGGATATGTCTGTTAAGAAACCTTGGGATACTATGTGGAAAACAAATTGTAGAACACGGGTAAAGGGATGTGATGGAATGATAGTTATTATAACTAAAAATTCTAAAAATGCAGATGGTCAGCTTTGGGAAGTTAAGTGTGCTATCGAAGAGGGGATTCCCGTTTTAGGTATATGGGGATACAAAGATGATAAATCTATGGTTTTACCTTTAGAATTAAGGAACATAGTAATAAAAGATTGGACGTGGAGTAATATTTCAACATGGATTGGAAGGGTTTAATATGAAAAAAGCTTTAGTAATAGGTATTGATGAATATAAATCAGGATATAGTTTAACAGGTTGTGTGAATGATGCAAGGGATGTCGCTGAAATGCTAAAGCGTCATAAAAATGGTGATATAAATTATACTGTTTATCTGGAGGAAAATATAGAGTCCAAAAATAAGCTAACAATAATGATTCAAGAATTATTCGAAGGGGATTGCGAATCAGCCCTACTTTATTTTTCTGGTCATGGATTCGTCGATAAATATGGTTTAGCTTCACTAGTAACACCAGATCTATCCCCTGGAAATATGGGCGTTAGTATGGATGATATATTAAACTGGGCTAATAAGTCTAAAATTAAAAATAAAGTTATTATTTTGGATTGTTGTTTTGCTGGAAATATGGGGAACTTCTCTGGAGATGGTACAAGATCAAGTCTTTCTGATGGAGTGACAATACTTACTGCTAGTAAAGCAGACGAACCTTCGATCGAATTTGCTGGTCATGGTATTTTCACTGCCCTTTTAATCAGCGCTTTAGAAGGAGGAGCGTCAGATTTACTAGGATATGTTACTCCTGGTAGTATATATTCATACATAGATAAAGCCTTGGGCCCATGGGAACAAAGACCTGTGTTTAAATCTAATGTCTCTACTTTTGATATAATTAGAAGAGTTAACTCGTCTATAGATATCGCTCTACTTCGAGAATTACCAAGAATATTTAATCAGGATCATACGTTAGAATTGAATCCTTCTTTTGAAGTAACAAATACTACAGATGATGCACATGAGGTGATTGAACCTTATGCGAATTCTGAAAATGTAAAATTATTTAAAAAATTGCAAAAACTGACAAGTTGTGGTTTAGTAAGACCTGTTGGGGAAGATCATATGTATTATGCTGCTATGCGTAGCAAATCTTGTGAATTGACAACAATTGGTAAATACTATCATCGCTTAGCAGAAGAAGAAAAAATCTAAGAATATTTAAATTAAGATATTGTATTTAACTTATAATTGTATATTTTTATTCTTGTAACTAAGATCCTTAAGTAACTTATATGTTTTATCATATGAAAACCCTGCAGTAAATTCTATATAATGCATAATCCTTATTTTGAGCGTGGAGCTATCCATATCAAAATAGGTTCCAATTTTATCAAATTTCTTAAATTTTCTAAGTGCGTATTTTAAAGCTTGATCATTTGCCATTAAAATCCCTGCTCCAATATCAGCTGCAACTTCTTTATCAAAATCTTCAGGCAAGTAGTCTTTTTGAGATATAAAATCAGAAAATGCATGAGATTCACTAAGATAGGAATAGTCCCTGTAATAGTGAATAATCTCATGCATTTTTGTGAAGTTCTTATGTTCATCTGATAAATTTTGATTTGGCGTGATAATAAATTCGTCTTGAACTTTGCTAATTGATTTAAGCAATAATTTATTTAAATTATTTTTGAATTTGTAGTCAATAAATTCAATTTTTTCAACCTCAGTCATATACTGCTCGATGTCGGTACATCTAACGTATTCGACTTTCTTTGATAGATGTTTTGCTGCTTTGTTTGCAATGTCATTAGCAAGATCTGATACTTCGAAATACGAGAATCTTATGGAAAATTTTTAGGACGAAAGAAACATTGGAAAAGGTCATTACTCGTTTATTAACCACAATGAATAAAGTTAATTCGTTAGATGAATCGTAAAAATTGACCTACGATACTTGAAAATAATTGAGAAAAGAGCTTCTGAAATAGATAAATGCAACAATGAAATAAAACAAATCAACTCTTTAACTTTTCTTGGGAAACAAGAAGATAATTGGCGGAATTCAATTGTCTGGTCTGACTATATGAAACTAAGAAAGAAATTTCACCTGGTCGTTGAAGATTTTAAAAATTTTGTAGAGCAGTATAAATATTATACACCGCCAAACAGTGAAGGTTGGAAACAGAAAACAATCATAATTTTCAAATAAAATGGGCTATATCGTCGATAGTTATTTTGAAGACGACTATGCACCTTGAATCGGCGTGCATGCCAGACCAAAAGACAAACCAGCCTATTTAGATCCGAGAGACGCTGAAGGAGCTGCCTTACGAGAAAACATAGCGTGAACGTATTTAAGCATGATTTTGGAGAATGGTTTGAATGGGAAATAAAAGAGAATGAGATAATTGTGTAGGGGGGATCATGAATGAGGTTGTTGAGACGGATTTTTAAATGATCCAGATAGTTTTTAATTAACTCTAAAGGGCATCGATGAGTTAAGACAATTATACACATTATTTGAAACAAATCTGCTTTTTCCTATTTCTCTATATTTATATGCTGAGATAGTATTGAAAAGTTTAATTAGAAGGGTCAAGATTACTAGCAAGGTGATGCAACTGATTTTGGAAGATTTTTAGAGAAAAAAATCCAGTTCGAAGACTGGATGGATTGATCTAAATTTTTGCGATAGTACCATCATCTTTTAATTGGTAACTAGTAACCACTTGGCGACTCAGTCCCATTCCTATTCCAGTAAATATATAAAGATTAATTGATTTATTTACTGGTTGTTGTGCCATCAAAAGCTCTGAGTTCTTTTCAAAACGTTCTAAATCTTGTTCACTCTCTAAATAATTATTAGTAATGCTCAGACTATAGAAGTTATCTCCTGTTTTAGTTATCTTAATTTCAGCTGTGCCAGTATTATCAGAAAAATAAGGTGATAAACTTAATTCCGCAACCATAGAGGCATCCTGCAAAGCTTTAGTTTCATCGCCTTGAGTAGCATTAATCATACCTTGGATATCCATTTTTCCAGGATGCCATTCACTTGCAGGATATTCTTTTAATGATGGATCAGAAGTTGGTTCACTGCTTGACATTTTTGTTTGTTCAACCGTACTACTCGTTGTAGAACTATTATCTTTTTCGGTGGTTGGCTCGGTGCTTTGGTTAGAACAACCAGCAAATAAAGTAATCGTTGACAAAAGTAATAACAACCAAATATTTTTTTTCATTATTTCACTCTCCTCAAACTATATAATAACATGGTTTGAATATATTGTATTTAAATATTTCATGACGACGTGTAAGTATGTGCAATAAAAAGGTATTGAATTACAGACTTTGAACAGCTTGGAGAACAAATCAAATTTGGCGAATATATGGCTCGTTACAAAGAAATGGTTCGGCATGTGTTAAGTGAATTATCTTTTGTAGATTTTGATTCAGAAAAAATAAAAGTATTATTAAGAGCAGCAATACGTAAGCAAGGTGGGTTTCTAACAAGGTCCAAGGGCAATGTTTATTGAAAGATATGTTTGGGCAAATCAATCGAGTCGTGGTCCATGTGATTTTTGAAGAATGGTTGGAATTATTCAAAACAGTGGATGATACCGATGCTTCTGTCATGGAAAATCGTTTTGCGGTGTAAAGGAGAGTGGCATGAAGTATTTAATTGATAGTTACAATGCTTATATGGTAGATGGTGGTTTACTAGACAAAGGTTGGCAAGTAGTCAATTGGTTCTTCGTAGGCGTTCCATTTTTTATTCTAAGAATGTGTGCTTCCTTCTTTCTCTTTTGCGAAAATATTGTCAATCAATCGGATTTTTTCATTGCGAAACAGACCGAAGTTTTTAATATGTCGGTACGAATACTCAATAATTTTGGCGGTACTGGCTTTGGTGCAGGCAGTTTAATGGGCTTAGCAGTTATCTTTAGTGCCTATTACCTCTTAGCGAACTTCTTCTCCAATCGTCGAAATTTTATGAAGGTCTTGCTACATTATTTATTCGTAGCATTCATTTTCTTTGGTTGGTTTGGACAAGTACCGACTGCACAAGGGAACTTCAATACCTCTACATTTCTTATCAAATCCGTTACCGAGGTAACAAAAGTAATCCAATCACAATTTATCGCAGGGGCGAATACTTCTTCTGATTCAAATCAAGGAGGAAATGGTGTCTATCAAAGTCCAATGTTTGATGCGACTGTGCAACAAACATTTAATTTTGTAAATAGTGGTTCATCGGATGGCAAGATGGCAAGATGGCAAATGGGGACAAGATAGATGAGAAGAAATTATTAGAATCACCAAATCTATCGGAAGAAGATCGCACGAATTTTATAAAAGAGAGAGACGAGTATCTTAGTTCCCTTGAAAAAGTGAATCCTTATTTTTCTCAAGATGGTGTAAAAACGATGGAAAAAAGCTTTGCCATTTGGGTAGGGATCGCCAATTTATTTATTCTAGCTTTTCCAGTGATTTATATTAATATCATGCTGATGGTCATTCAGATTCTTGTGATCCTACTGATACTAGTGTTTCCAATTTTTGCCTTGGCTTCCTTTTTCCCAAGATGTCAAACCTTGATGTTCAAATTCTTTAAAGCATTGATTGGTATTTTATTTTTACCAGTCATTTTTGGTGTGTTTATTGCTGTCCTATTTTGGGTCAATCGACTAATCGATCAAGCCTTCTTAGGGATAATCGGACAGATCAATGAAAGTCTTTTAAACGTCTTATCAAATGGCATGGTTCTTTTAGGAACAATGGTCTTAATGATTTTGGTGAAATATATCTTTTTAAAGAATCTTTGGAAGAATCGTTACCGGATCATTAGTTTCTTTTCTGAAGGACAAATTCAGCAACCGGCTTTTGAAAAGCAAGTAAATGAGAAAGTCAAAGAAGGAACAGAAAATATAGTCGAAAAAACAACTGCCGCAGCCCAAGTTGGTATTGGTGGCTATACAGGCAATATGGGAATGGCATTACAAGGTGCTTCAACACTCATGTCCGGTCAGGACAAAGCAATGAATTTAGGAAATGAACATTTTACCGAACCAAATCCACGTTTTTCTGGATTGAAGCAAGGAATGGAATCATTCTTTCAGCCGGAGAATCCAGAAGAAACAGAAGCACCAACGTATGATGATGTTCAATTAGAGGAAGAAATGACTGAATCATTGAAAGGTGAGTTAGAAAATGGTCCTGTTTTTTTCCAAGAGATGGAAGAAGAAGCGTTCGATGATTTTGAATTGGAAGATGTCCTAACTGGAATACAGGATGAAGATCCAACAGTTGATCATTCGTTGACTGAATCGGATGAATTGGTTATCGATGAATCACAACTTGGAGATGATCTAATGGAACAAACCATCGAAACAGAATCAGATATAGTTGAACAAGACTTTGAAGCACCTGAACCAGTAACGGAAGTACCAGAAATAGGAGAAGCTGCAACAGAAGTCTCCGTTGATAATTTTGATGAATTACAATTTGCTAAAGAAGAGCAAGCCTTTTTTGACCAAAAACATGATCCGGAACTACTAGTAAATGATCCAGTCAATCAAGTGAATCAAGTATCTTTTAATCAACAATGGGAACATACCGGATGGACAGAATCAGAAGAACAATTTTTCTCGATCGATGAAGAAAAACAATCAACACAACATGAGGTAGAAGACTGGTGAAAATATCAGTCTTCTTTTTTTTAGAATTGAGGTGAAAAATGAAAAAAAAGGCGTATCTAGCTATAGGTAGCTGTTTTGTATTCTTAGTACCTTTCCTTTTATTTTTAGGTGTCTTTTCTTCTAGTCAAAACGGTGATACTTCGACGTTTGATCCAATGACACCACAAGAAGAAGTTGCGTTGGAAGTCGCCAATTTTGTTCAGCAACAAGGAGGAACAAAAGAATTTGCGGCTGCATGGATTGGCAATATGGAACACGAAAGTGGCTTGATTCCATCAAGAATCCAAAGTGATCTCGCTTTTAATCCGATTTGGGCATACAATCCAGCAATTGGTGGATATGCAATAGGATTAGCACAATGGGATTCAGGTAGACGTGTGAATTTATTGAATCGAGCAGAAGAACAGAAACGAAAATGGGAAGAAGTCGCCATTCAAATGGACTTTGCTTGGTACCATGACGGATCAGATAGTACGCTCCTAAAAAATATGTCTTCCGGTACAGATACGGAAAGTTTAGCCGTTAATATTTTAAAGTACTGGGAACGTGCAGGTACAAAAGATGATCCTGTGGAACAGAACAAACGAAAAACTAGTGCAAATAATTGGTATCAACGTTTATTTGAAGGGTCACTAGGAAATGGTTCCGCCAATATTGGTGGTGGCAAAATTGACATTTTGGAAGACGTGATGGGTCAAATGATCAATGGTGGTCAGTGTTACGGCTTAACTGCCTACTATGTACAAAAGCTTGGCGGTCCACAATTGATGGGGTCAGGTTTTATGTATGCAGAATCGATTGGCAGTGATTACGACTGGAAAGCGTATGATTGGGAGGTGATTTTCAATCCAAAATACTCGGAGTTAAAAGCAGGAGATGTAATCAATTGGTATGCAGGACAAGCACTTTCTCCTGGAACATACGGACATACCGGTATTATTGCAAGTATTGAAGGCGATGGAAAATTTACAACGTATGAACAAAATGCCGGACAAGGACAAATTTGTGCGAGATATTCGCGACAATGGGGCAGAGAGTTTACTCGTGTATCAAGTATTATCAGAAAAGAATAAAGGAGGAACTACATGTTTTTGCAAACAGGCTTGAATCGACGACAAATGAAACAAATTTGCGAGAAATTTGGTTGTAAGAAAAAGGAATTTGCCGTTCGTCGGTTTGAAGATGGTTATCTCGTATCGCTAAATAATAAAGAGTACAAGATCAAGTTTTCAGCCGGTCGCTTCTCACAAATCGTTTATGCAAAAGAAATGATTCGTGTACCAAGAAATAAAAGAAAGCAGGCCAATCAATGAAACGCTACTATCTATTTGTGCTACTACTAGGGATCGTACTATTAACTGGCTGCGGTCAAGAAAAAAGTCAATCAACAACACCTACAAGGACAAGCAGTGCAAGATCAATGGAAGCTGTAGGAGTTAGTACAATTCAATCAACAGAAGAAGCAGAAACCAGTGAAACGACAGAATCAAAAGAAGAGACTAAGACGATAGAATCAGAAGAGAAACACACAGAGAATGACAACATGGAACTTTTACAAAAATATGGAGAAGCATACGCCAATTTCAAAAGTCTGAACCACCGCAATGAAAATCTCAAAGACTTGATGACAGAAGAATGTATCAAGATGAACGGGATAGATATTGAAACTGGCAATGGTCTTGGCAGTGAAGGAAAAGTAACAGCTATTTATCAAAACGATAAAGAGGAATACGCTGTTTTATTAGACTGTATTCAAAATGGTTCACCGATCCGGATTTTGTTGCTGGCAAAAGTGGAAGGTGGGAAAGTGGCGGAGATGACTTATAATACGTTGAAGCAGGAATATTAAAAAACACTAATTCAGAAGATATGAATATTGATATATAAATATATTCTTATCAGGTTATATAGTAACTATTAAAAATTCATTCTTTTAAAATAAAGTTTGGTATAATAAAAATTAGTCAGAGATATTTTTATTTCCCAGACTATTGCTTATTAAATTTTGAATATGAGGTATATATGAATAAAAGAATTGGATTTATTGAAAATTTGTTTGTATTTAGAATTGATGATAATTTGTTTAATAATCTTACTGATGTTATTGCGTCTATTTATATTTATCCTAATGGTGAAAGAAAAAGTATAACCACTTCAAATTTAAGTGCATATACAGAAGAACTACAACAACAAATAAACTATCAAATATATCTAGAAGAAGCATTGCTTAACTATAGAGAAGATTTCATGGGTGCTGTAATAATCAGTCAAATAATTTTTTTTGAGCCCATAGTTAGTTCGGAAAGGGAAGTCATTATTCCAACAATATATGTTTTTAATGATAAAAGGGGTATATTAAAATTTAAAACTATTTTAAACGACAAAGATTGTTCACTTGTGGATGGGACTGTAAATTTTAAATTAAAAAACACACGTTTTAAAAAGAGAGATAAGAAAGTTGAATTTAATTTCAATAAGTATAGAAAACGTGAAAATGGAATTAATATAACTAGGACTATAAGTGAAAACTATATAGAAAAGAAAGATATAGATTTTTTTGATATATGTAATTTATACTTAAAAGAGTTAGGTTGTATAAATGAAAAATCAAGTTTGGTAACAAATTTTATTAATATAATTTTTACTGATAAAGTGATTAAAACAAGTCAAGTCCATAATCCTGT